>NZ_JACBZA010000001.1:3741046-4052800 GCF_013408535.1 Actinopolymorpha cephalotaxi | reverse complement strand
CCGCCAGGGCGCCCCGTGCGGCGTCGCCGGCCCGAGCGGGCTGTATTGTCCGAGGGAACGTCAGGGCTCCGGGGCGGCGTCGCGTCGGTTCCCAGTGGTGTCCACCGATCACGAGGATCCGCCGTCAGGCGGTACGCAGGAGGACTGGGTGCTCACCGCGTTCGTCAACGCGTTCAAGACGCCGGACCTGCGCAAGAAGCTGCTGTTCACGCTCTTCATCGTCGCGTTGTTCCGGGTCGGTTCGGTGCTACCCACACCAGGGGTGGACGCCGCGGCCGTACGCCGTTGCCTGAATCCCGCGCTGTCGGGTGGCGGCAACAACATCTACGGGATGCTCAACCTCTTCTCCGGCGGCGCGCTGCTGCAGCTGTCGGTCTTCGCGCTCACGATCATGCCGTACATCACGGCGAGCATCATCATCCAGCTGCTCACGGTCGTCATCCCACGCCTGGAGACCCTCAAGAAGGAGGGGCACTCCGGTACGCAGAAGATCACGCAGTACACCCGTTATCTCACCATCGGCCTGGCCATCCTGCAGTCGACCACCATCGTGGCGCTGGCGCGGTCGGGCCGGATGTTCCAGGGCTGCAACGAGACGATCATCCCGAACGACAGCATCCTCACCCTGGTGACGATGGTGCTGACCATGACCGCCGGCACCGGCGTGATCATGTGGTTCGGCGAGCTGATCACCGACCGTGGCGTCGGCAACGGGATGTCGGTGCTGATCTTCGTGTCGATCGCGGCGGGCTTCCCGACCGCGCTGTGGGGGATCCGCCAGCAGAAGGGCTGGGTCACCTTCCTCGCGGTGATCGCGATCGGCCTGGTCATCATGGGTGCGGTCATCTATGTCGAGCAGGCCCAGCGCCGGATTCCGGTGCAGTACGCCAAGCGGATGCTCGGCCGGCGCGCCTACGGCGGCAGTTCGACGTACATCCCGCTCAAGGTCAACCAGGCCGGCGTCATCCCGGTGATCTTCGCGTCCAGCCTGCTGTACGTGCCGGTGCTCGCCGCGCAGTTCAACCCCAACGCGCCATGGGCGCAGTGGATCACCACCAACATCTCCCGGGGTGACCACCCGGCCTACATGCTCGGCTTCTTCCTGCTGATCGTGGCGTTCACGTACTTCTACGTGGGCATCACGTTCAACCCGACCGAGGTCGCGGACAACATGAAGAAGCACGGCGGCTTCATCCCTGGCATCCGTGCCGGCAAGCCCACCGAGGACTACCTGCAGTACGTGCTCTCGCGCATCACCGCACCGGGTTCGCTCTACCTCGGTGTGCTCGCGCTGATCCCGCTGATCGCGTTCGCGCTCATCGGGGCCAACCAGAACTTCCCGTTCGGCGGCACGTCCATCCTGATCGTGGTCGGGGTGGGTCTCGACACGGTGAAGCAGATCGAGAGCCAGCTCCAGCAGCGGCACTACGAAGGGTTCCTGCGTTGACGCGCCTGCTCATCATGGGTCCACCCGGAGCGGGCAAGGGCACCCAGGCGAAGAAGATCGCCGAACGACTGCACATTCCGGCCATCTCGACCGGCGACATCCTTCGGCAGAACGTGGAGGACCGCACGCTCCTCGGCCGGGAGGCGGCCCGCTACCTCGACGCGGGCGAGCTCGTCCCCGACGAGATCATCAACGGCATGGTGCGGGCCCGGCTGGACGAGCGGGACACCGAGAACGGCTTCCTGCTCGACGGCTACCCGCGCACCCTCGCCCAGGTGGGCACGCTCGACGACATCCTCGCCGACGAGGGGGTGTCGCTGGAGCGCGTGCTGGTGCTCACCGTCGACCCCGACGAGCTGGTCAAGCGGGTGCTCAACCGCGCCCAGGAGAGCGGCCGCAGCGACGACACCGAGGACGTCATCCGGCGCCGGCTGGAGGTCTACTCCGAGCAGACGGAGCCGCTGCTCGACGTGTACGCCGGCCGTGGGTTCCTGGTGCCGGTGAACGGCATGGGCGAGGTCAACGAGGTGACCGAACGGGTGCTGTCCGCGCTCGCCAAGTAAGCGGGGCGACAGGAGGCACCGTGTTCTCAGACCGCAGGCTGCACCTGAAGAAGCCGGCCGAGATCTCGCTCATGCGGGCGGCGGGCCTGGTGGTCGGGCAGACCCTGGAGGCGCTGCGCGCGGCGGTGGCGCCGGGCGTCACCACCGCAGACCTCGACGCGCTGGCCGAGGAGCGGATCCGGGCGGCCGGAGCGGTTCCGTCCTTCCTCGGCTATCACGGCTACCCGGCCTCGATCTGCACCTCGGTCAACGACGAGGTGGTGCACGGGATCCCCGGCGGCCGGACCCTGCGTGAGGGCGACCTCATCTCCATCGACTGCGGCGCGATCGTGGAGGGCTGGCACGGCGACGCGGCGATCACCGTCCCGGTGGGGGAGGTGGAGCCGCGACTGCTCGAGCTCGCCCGGATCTGCGAGGAGGCACTGTGGCGGGGACTCGCCGCGGTGCGCTCCGGGGGACGGCTCAGCGACGTCTCCGCCGCGGTGGAGACCCACGTACGCGGCAACGGCGACTACGGCATCGTCGAGGACTACGTCGGGCACGGCATCGGCACCCAGATGCACATGCCGCCCAACGTCCCCAACCTCGGCAAGCCCGGCAAGGGCCCGCGGCTGCAGCCGGGGCTGACGATCGCGGTGGAGCCGATGATCACCCTGGGCTCCCAGGACACCGACGTCCTCGACGACGACTGGACCGTGGTCACCCGCGACGGCGGCACGGCGGCGCACGTGGAGCACACGGTGGCGTTGACCGAGAGCGGCCCGTGGGTGCTCACCGCGCTGGACGGGGGAGCGGCGAAGTTCGCCGAGCTCGGAATTTCCGTCGGCGGGCACGGCCACCAGCCCGTCGGGTAGGAGCAGACTCCTGGGTACGCCGTACCAGCGGACCGGGTAGGAACGCTGGTGCGTCGGGTAGGGCAAACCCCACGTCGTCCCGGGGGAGTACTCCCTTCCCTCTGGGGGGTCATCCCGGATGCGGTCCCGGGTGTGGGCGGGCAGACTGTCCTCGTGCCATATGGACCGGACATGCGCGCCTCCGACGGCGACCGGGAGAAGATCGCCTCCCGACTGCGCGACGCGCACGCGGAGGGACGGCTGTCCCTCGGGGAGTTCCAGGACCGCCTGGACGCGCTCTACTCCGCGCAGACCTACGGCGAGCTCGAGCCACTCGTACGCGACCTCCCGGTGACCCGCACGCCGCGGACCCAGGCGGTCGTGCCGGACCGGTCGGGGCCGACGGCCGACCACCCCGCCCGCCCAGCCCGCCGGGACAAGACCATGGCGGCCATGTGGACCGTCTGGGCCGCGGCGGTCAGCGTCAACCTGGTGGTCTGGATGCTGGTGACGGTCACCAGCGGATGGACCTACTTCTGGCCGGCCTGGGTGGCCGGCCCGTGGGGCGCCGTCCTGGCCGCGATCACGGTGGGCCGGCGGTACTCCCGGGACTGACCGGCCGGGATCTTGCGCGGCCGCCGCGTCCTGCGTCCGGTCACCCAGCCCAGTCGCCCAGTCCAGACGTCGAGCCCAGCCGTCGTGGTCGAATCGACCCGGTTCGGGGGGATTTCGGAGGACGGCACGGCTCGCCCGGGCGTCGGTTCGATGCCGGTTTCGCATCCTGCCCACCCGTGACGTAAACTCTGACGTCGGTCTCTCCCTGCCCTGCGGCTGGTCGATTGTGCGTGGGCGGGCACAGACGCGGGTGGGCAGTGACCAGGACATACGCTGACCAGGACATACGCCCGCGACGTTCACACAAGCCAGGCGAAGTGCGGAGGACATGCCGAAAAAGGAAGGTGTCATCGAGATCGAGGGCACGGTTGTCGAGGCGCTCCCCAACGCGATGTTTCGCGTGGAGCTCCAGAACGGCCACAAGGTCCTCGCGCACATCAGCGGCAAGATGCGGCAGCACTACATCCGGATCCTCCCCGAGGACCGCGTGGTGGTGGAGCTCTCACCCTACGACCTGACTCGTGGACGGATCGTCTACCGCTACCGCTAGCAACAGCGGGGGTGCCGCCCCCGTGGAGCCGACATTCCCGTACGCGGGGCCAGCCCGCCGAGTGGACTGATGGGAGCAGCGCTCCCGTCCGGAGAAGAAGTCATGAAGGTCCAGCCCAGCGTCAAGAAGATCTGTGACAAGTGCAAAGTGATCCGGCGGCACGGCCGGGTCATGGTGATCTGCGAGAACCCGCGGCACAAGCAGCGCCAGGGCTGAGCTGAGCCTGGCGCGGTTCGCCAGCGGGTGCGGGTCACCTCACCCAACCCAAGCGTGACCGCTCATCGGTGCATCCGCACCGGTGTCACCCCCGGCGGAGGCCGGGGCCCGGTCGGAACGCCCGAGTCGGAACGGCTCGGCGGTCCAGGGCAGACCGGGACGCGGCACGTGAGCAGACCTCCGCAAACCGAAAGGAACCTGCCCCACATGGCACGACTCGTCGGTGTCGACCTCCCGCGCGACAAGCGCATCGAGGTCGCACTCACCTACATCTTCGGCATCGGTCGCACCCGCGCCCTGGCGACGCTGGACGGTACCGGGGTCAACCCCGACCTCCGCGTCCACCAGCTGGGCGACGAGGAGCTCGTGAAGCTCCGCGACTGGATCGAGGCGAACTACCGGACCGAGGGTGACCTCCGTCGTGAGGTCTCCGCCGACATCCGGCGCAAGATCGAGATCGGTTGTTACGAGGGCGTGCGGCACCGCCGCGGTCTCCCCGTACACGGTCAGCGCACGCGTACCAACGCGCGCACCCGTAAGGGCCCCAAGAAGACCGTCGCCGGGAAGAAGAAGGTCGGCCGGAAGTAGTCCGCCGGCCCCACCCAGCCCGCATCGTCAACCGAAACCGGGACGTCGTTCCCGCCTCGACTTCAGGAGTTTGCCGAGCTCATGCCTCCCAAGAGCAGGACCGCCGGCGCCGCCAAGAAGGTGCGCCGCAAGGAAAAGAAGAACATCGCCTTCGGGCACGCGCACGTGAAGAGCACGTTCAACAACACGATCGTGACCGTCACCGACCCCAACGGTTCGGTGATCGCCTGGGCCAGCGCCGGCACCGTGGGCTTCAAGGGCTCGCGCAAGTCGACGCCGTTCGCCGCGCAGATGGCCGCCGAGGCGGCCGCCCGCCGGGCGATGGAACACGGCATGAAGAAGGTCGACGTCTACGTCCGCGGACCGGGTTCCGGCCGCGAGACCGCGATCCGCTCCCTCACGGCCACCGGCCTCGAGGTGGGCACCATCCAGGACGTCACCCCCGTGCCTCACAACGGATGCCGGCCGCCGAAGCGGCGTCGCGTCTGATCCGGTCTGCGCGTATCACGAAGGAGTAGGACTCAACCATGGCCCGTTACACCGGACCGATGAGCAAGAAGTCGCGCCGACTCGGAACCGACCTCGTCGGCGGCGACAAGGCGTTCGAGCGCCGTCCGTACCCGCCCGGCCAGCACGGCCGCGGCCGCATCAAGGAGAGCGAGTACCTCCTGCAGCTGCGGGAGAAGCAGAAGGCCCGCTTCTCCTACGGCATTCTGGAGAAGCAGTTCAGCCGGTACTACGCGGAGGCCCACCGCCGCGCGGGCAAGACCGGTGACAACCTGCTCCAGCTGCTGGAGTGCCGGCTCGACAACGTGATCTACCGCTCCGGCATCGCCCGGACCCGGCGGCAGGCCCGGCAGCTGGTCGTACACGGCCACTTCCAGGTCAACGGCCAGAAGGTCAACGTGCCGAGTTACCAGGTCAGTGCACACGACGTGATCGACGTGCGAACGAAGTCGCGTGAGTCGACGCCGTTCGTGATCGCCCGCGAAACCCACGGCGAACGACCCGTTCCCGGCTGGCTGGAGGTTCTCCCCGGCAGCCTTCGGGTCCTCGTCCACCAGCTCCCGGTCCGGTCCCAGATCGACATCCCGGTCCAGGAGCAGCTGATCGTCGAGTACTACTCGAAGGTCTGATCCAACCCCCGGGGGCCACGTGCCCCCGGGGCATCACCCATTCGCGACGTCATATGGCGGATGTCGCGGAAAGGAACGAACATGCTCATCGCACAGCGCCCGTCCCTGACCGAGGAAGTCGTCGACGAACACCGTTCGCGGTTCGTCCTCGAGCCCCTCGAGCCCGGCTTCGGCTACACGCTCGGCAACTCCCTGCGGCGCACGCTGCTGTCGTCGATCCCCGGCGCGGCGGTCACCAGCGTCAAGATCGACGGTGTCCTGCACGAGTTCTCCACCATCCCCGGGGTGAAGGAGGACGTGACCGAGGTCGTCCTCAACCTCAAGGAGCTCGTCGTCTCCAGCGAGCACGACGAGCCGGTGACGATGTACCTCCGCAAGCAGGGCCCCGGTGACGTCACCGCGGCCGACATCGCGCCGCCGGCCGGTGTCGAGGTGCACAACCCGCAGCTGCAGATCGCCACGCTGAACAGCAAGGGCAAGCTGGAGATGGAGCTGGTCGTCGAGCGCGGCCGCGGCTACGTCTCCGCCGTTCAGAACAAGCGTGCGGACGCCGAGATCGGCCGGATCCCGGTCGACTCGATCTACTCGCCGGTCCTCAAGGTCACCTACAAGGTGGAGGCGACCCGGGTCGAGCAGCGCACCGACTTCGACCGGCTGATCGTCGACGTCGAGACCAAGCCGAGCATGCGCCCGCGCGACGCGGTGGCCAGCGCCGGCAAGACCCTGGTCGAGCTGTTCGGTCTGGCCCGGGAGCTGAACGTCGACGCGGAGGGCATCGACATCGGCCCGTCGCCGGTGGACGCCCAGCTCGCCGCCGACCTGGCGCTTCCGGTCGAGGACCTCAACCTCACCGTCCGGTCGTACAACTGCCTCAAGCGCGAGGGCATCCACACCGTGGGTGAGCTGATCTCGCGCAGCGAGCAGGACCTGCTGGACATCCGCAACTTCGGCGCCAAGTCCATCGACGAGGTGAAGCAGAAGCTGGTCGGCATGGGCCTGTCCCTCAAGGACAGCGCGCCCGGGTTCGACCCGACGGCGGCGGTCGACTCCTTCGACGAGGAGGAAGAGAGCTACGCCGAGACCGAGCAGTACTGACGTACGACGTACGCACGTACTGCCTGGTCGCAGTGACCCCACCCACCCGCGGGCGAGACCTCCGCGTACTCGCCCGCACTGCCACCGGTACCTGATCCGGCCGGTGCAGGAAGGAGAACCTGTTCGATGCCTACTCCCACCAAGGGCGCCCGTCTGGGCGGCAGCCCTTCGCACGAGCGGCTGATGCTGGCCAACCTCGCGACGGCGCTGTTCAGCCACGGCCGTATCACCACGACGGAGACCAAGGCCCGTCGGCTGCGCCCGTTCGCGGAGCGGCTGGTCACCAAGGCCAAGCGAGGTGACCTGCACGCGCGTCGGCAGGTGCACGCGGTGATCCGCGACAAGCAGGTCGTGCACACGCTGTTCGCCGAGATCGGCCCGGGCTTCGAGAGCCGTCCGGGCGGGTACACCCGCATCACCAAGATCGGCCCGCGCAAGGGCGACAACGCCCCGATGGCCGTGATCGAGCTGGTCGAGAGCGGCCCGCTCACCTCGACGTCGACCGGCGGCGGTAACCGCACCGCCGCGACGACGCCGGCTCCGGCCGCGGCTGCCACCGAGGAAGAGACCACGACCGAGGCGGAGGCCCCGGCGCAGGACACCTCGGCGGAGACCCCGGCGCAGGACTCGGCCGACTCCAGCGGCGCCGAGCAGGCCGGTGAGGGCGACCAGGACGGTAAGTCCTGACGGCCGACCGTCCGCCTACGCACGACGAGCCCGCTGTGCCTCCCACCCCGGAGGCCGGCGGGCTCGCGTGCCTTCCGGGCGAGCGGCGTGATCCTGGGGAGGGTGCAGAGCCGGGGGAGCGGGACGAGCGGGTCGTACGCCTGCGGCTGGACGTGGCCTACGACGGCACCGACTTCGCCGGCTGGGCCGCCCAGCCGGGTCAGCGCACCGTGCAGGGTGAGCTGGAGGAGGCGCTGGTGCGGGTGCTGCGCCTGCCCGGGCCGGCCGCCGTCACCTGCGCGGGCCGTACTGACGCCGGGGTGCACGCCCGCGGCCAGGTGTGTCACCTCGACGTACCCTCCACGTCCTTCGCGGCGGCGTCCGGCCGTTCCACCCGAAGCCCCGAGCGTGCGCTGACCACCCGGCTGCTCGGCGCTCTCCCGCCCGACGTCCGCGTCCGGGACGTGCGGGTGGCGCCACCCGGTTTCGACGCGCGCTTCTCCGCGCTGTGGCGCCGCTACGCCTACCGCGTCTGCGCCGACCCGGCAGCGGAGGACCCGGTGCGCCGGCACGAGGTGCTCCAGCACCACCGCCGGCCGCTGGACCTGGCCGCCATGAACGCCGCCGCCGGCCTGCTGCTCGGCGAGCACGACTTCGCGGCGTTCTGCCGGCGGAGGGAGGGCGCCACCACGATCCGGCGGCTGCTGGAGCTCGGGTGGGACCGCGAGCCGTCCGGGATGCTGGTCTGCCGGGTGGTGGCGGACGCGTTCTGCCACTCGATGGTCCGGGCGCTGGTGGGTGCCCTGCTCCGGGTGGGTGAGGGTGGGCGTCCGGCCGAGTGGCCGGCGCGGGTGCTGTCCGGGCGCGTCCGCGACTCCGGCGTACACGTCGTGCCCGCGCGTGGGCTGACGCTGGAGGAGGTCGGCTACCCGCCGGCCGCAGAACTCGCCGCCAGGGCGGAACAGGCCCGCCGAAGGAGGACACCGGCACCGTGAGCGACCACTACTTCGCCGCCACCCCGGTATCGAAGGCGACGCCCCGGACGGTGACGTTCTCGGCGTACGGACAGACCTACACGCTGGGGTCCTCCAGCGGTGTCTTCTCGGGGGACCGGCTCGACCTCGGGACCTCCGTGCTGTTGCGGGAGGCGCCGGCGCCCCCGCGGCCGGGCACCTTCCTCGACCTCGGCTGCGGCTGGGGGCCGATCGCGAGCGTGCTGGCGAACCAGGTTCCCGGCGCGACCGTGTGGGCGGTGGACGTCAACTCCCGGGCGCTCGACCTCACCCGCGACAACGCCGCCCGGCTGGGCGTGGCCGACCGGGTCCGGGTGGCCGTGCCCGAGGACGTACCCGACGACGTCCGTTTCGACCAGATCTGGTCCAACCCGCCGATCCGGATCGGCAAGCCGGCCCTGCACGAGTTGCTGGAACGCTGGCTGCCCCGGCTCGCCCCCGACGGGGTGGCCTGGCTGGTGGTGGGCCGCAACCTGGGCGCGGACTCGCTGCAGCGGTGGCTGACCGAGCAGGGCTGGCGGTGCGATCGGCACGCCAGCGCCAAGGGTTTCCGCGTGCTCACCGTACGACGTCCCGCCTGACAGCAAAGCCCGCCTGACGGCAACCGGAACGAACCCGGCGAACTCCGGCATCCGCGGAGCCGGGTGGCCCGACGCGAAAACGGGTTCGCTCCCGGCGGGGGCCACCCGTCACACTTGGGTCCCGTGGGACATGTGGATGTGGCCGGGATCAGGTACGAGCTCCCCGACGGCAGGGTGCTGCTGGACGACGTGTCGTTCCGCGTCGGCGAGGGCGCCAAGGTCGCCCTGGTCGGTGCGAACGGCTCGGGCAAGACCACGCTGCTCCGGATCGTCGCCGGTGACCTCGCCCCCCACGACGGCGCGGTGACCCGCGGCGGCGGCCTGGGCGTGATGCGGCAGTTCGTCGGCAGTGTGCGCGACGCCACCACCGTTGCCGAGTTGCTGCTGTCGGTGGCGCCGCCGCGGATCCGCGACGCCGCGGCCGCGGTCGACCGGGCCGAGCTGGCGATGATGGAACACGACGACGAGCGGACCCAGCTGCGGTACGCGCAGGTGCTGTCGGACTGGGCGGACGCCGGCGGGTACGACGCGGAGGTGCTGTGGGACGTCTGCTGCACCGAGGCGATCGGCCTGCCCTTCGACCGGGCGCGCTACCGCGAGGTGCGCACGCTGTCCGGTGGTGAGCAGAAGCGGCTGGTACTGGAGGCGCTGCTCCGCGGACCGGACGAGGTGCTGCTGCTCGACGAGCCGGACAACTACCTCGACGTACCCGCGAAGCGCTGGCTGGAGGAGCGGCTCAGGGAGAGCCAGAAGACCGTGCTGTACGTCTCCCACGACCGCGAGCTGCTGGCCAACACCGCAACCCGGGTGGTGACGGTCGAGCTGGGGGCGGCCGGCAACACCGCGTGGACGCACCCGCAGGGGTACGCGACCTACCACCAGGCACGGCGGGACCGGTTCGCCCGGCTGGAGGAGCTGCGCCGGCGCTGGGACGAGGAGCACCAGAAGCTCAAGGACCTGGTGGCGTTGTACAAACTCAAGGCCACGCTGAACGACGGCGCGGCGGCGGCGTACAAGGCGGCACAGACGCGGCTGCGGAAGTTCGAGGAGAAGGGGCCGCCGCAGGCGGTGCCGCGCGAGCAGAACGTCAAGGTCCGGTTGCGCGGGGGGCGTACCGGCAAACGGGCGGTGGTGTGCACCGACCTGGAGCTCACCGGTCTGATGAAGCCGTTCGACCTGGAGGTGTGGTACGGCGAACGCGTGGCCGTGCTGGGCTCCAACGGCTCGGGCAAGTCACACTTCCTGCGGCTGCTGGCCACCGGCGGCACCCTGCCCGAACGCGAGCACCTGCCGGTCGGCGACGCGGTCATCACCCCCGTTGCGCACAGCGGACGCGCGAAGCTCGGCGCCCGGGTGCGACCGGGCTGGTTCGCGCAGACGCACGAGCATCCCGAACTCGTGGGCCGAACCCTGCTGGAGATCCTGCACCGCGGGGACGAGCACCGTGCGGGAATGCCGCGGGAGGAGGCGGCCCGGGCGCTGGACCGGTACGAACTCGCCGAGGCGAGTGAGCAGACCTTCGACTCGCTGTCGGGCGGCCAGCAGGCACGCCTGCAGATCCTGCTGCTGGAGCTGTCCGGCGCGACGTTGCTGCTGCTGGACGAGCCGACCGACAACCTCGACGTGGCGTCGGCGGACGCGCTGGAGGAGGGGCTGGCGTCGTACGCGGGGACCGTGCTGGCGGTGACGCACGACCGGTGGTTCGCGCGCGGGTACGACCGGTTCCTGGTGTTCGGCGCCGACGGGGAGGTCTACGAGTCCGACGAGCCGGTGTGGGACGAGGGCCGGGTCCGCCGGGCGCGGTGACCCGGCCCGGGCGACACGGGCCCTTCCTCGGACGGGCCCTAGACCGGTTGGACGCTTTCCACCAGCAGGTCGGAGACGCAGAACCCGTCGGGGGAGAAGTCGTTCGTCCAGCCGTCGCGCAACAGCGTGTCGCGCAGGACGTCGGCCGACGCGCGGTAGTCGACCGCGACGGTCGAGGCGAGTGCCACCAGGGTCAGCTGCGGCAGTGTCGTGCGGACGATCGCGGCCAGCCCGTCGGTGACGAACGCGAGCGGAAACAACGCGGAGGCGATCGCGGTGGCCTCGCCGTTGCGGACGACGATCCACTCCTCGTCCGGTGGCTCGTAGGCGGTGAGGTTCAACCCGTACGCGCGTACCAGGGACCGAAAGGCCGATCCGGCGCTCTCTCGTCCCCAGGTGGGCAGCGGTGTCTGCCAGGGCGTGGTGCCTCGCCAGGGGCGGAGCACGGGGTCAAGGTCGATCATCGCAGGCGATGATTCCCCAGGTCGGGACGTGGAAACGAGCCGACGGACGCTTTCCGTCCGACAGCGACAGCCGGTGCTTCGGTACGCCATCGCCACGTGACCTCGCGTGTTCGCCCGATCCGTCCCGTCGGTCACCGCATCGACCTGTTACGTCGTTGCGTCGTCAGCGGCTCATCGGACTCGGCATCGGACTCGGCATCGGACTCGGCATCGGACTCGGTGTCGGGCTCGGCATCTGGCTCGGCATCTGGCTCGGTGTCGGACCGGGCGTACCACCGGCGTCGCCGACGGCACCCGGCAACGCGGCCGGGCTCAGGGTGAGCCGGATGATCCGGTCGTCGTCGGCCACCGGCTGGTTGCGTCCGTCCCGGTTGGACGTGGTGAGCCACACGCTGCCGTCGGGTGCGCGGATCGCCGCCCGCAGCCGGCCGTACTTCCCGACCAGCGCCGCCAGCGGCCGGCCCAGCACACCGGCCGCCGGCCGCCACCGGATGCTCGCCTCGCCCGTGCCCGCGCCGACGATACGGGTGCTGGCGAAGTCGATCGGGCGGCCCAGGTCCACGAGATAGATCCGCTGCCCGCGCAGGCAGGTGATCAGCGCGGCGTGCCCGAGGACGACGATGCCGTTGGTCACGCCCACCTCGGGCCGCCACACGGCGAGTGGGTTGGTCATGCCCGCCATCCGGCCCATGCCCTGCACCTTCGGCCAGCCGTAGTTGCGGCCCGGCTGGATGAGGTTGAGCTCGTCCCACATCGCCTCGCCGATCTCGGCGACGTACATCCGGCCGCTCGCGTCCCAGGCCATCCCCTCGGGGTTGCGGTGGCCGTAGGACCAGACCAGCGAGCCGGGGAACGGGTTGCCGGGCGGGGGCCTGCCGGCGGTGGTCATCCGCAGGATCTTCCCGCCGAGGTTGGCAACGTTCTGGGACGCGCCCGCCCGGGAGGCGTCGCCGGTACTGGCGTACAGATATCCGTCCGGGCCGAACGCCAGCCGGCCGCCGTTGTGGACGCCGGCCAGCGGGATGCCGGTGACGATCGCCTCCGGTTCGGGCCGGGGGCCGACGAGGCGCAGCCGGGCGATCCGGTTGTCCAGCTTCGTCGTGTAGTAGATGAACACCGTCCTGTCCCGGGCGAAGCGGGGGGACGCCGCGATGCCGAGCAGGCCGCCCTCGTTGTTGGCGTACACGCCCTCGATCGAGGTCAGCGGGCGGACGGTCAACTCACCGCTCGCGGCGCGCCCCGGTCCGACCCTGAGGATGCGGCGCTTGGCGCGTTCGGTGACCAGGGCGCTGCCGTCGGGCAGAAACGTGACTCCCCACGGAATGTCCAGCTGGGTGACGAGTGTCCGCTGGGACGCGATCAGGCTGTCGCCCCGCCCCACGTTTCGGGGAGCGCGCAGATACGCGAAGCTTGTCGGCTTCGGGCCGTTGAGCACGGTGGGGGTCGGCGAGGGCGCGGGAGAGGGTGCCGCGACCGGCAGCACCGCGCATGCGGTGACCAGGCCGGCCGGCACGACCAGGCCGGCGACCGCTCGGGTCGCGGTCGTCACAGGTGTCCCGGCGCGGCGACGACGAGCGGGGAGCACCGCCTCAGCCTAGTTGCCGAAGGTACGCGGACGGCGACCGTTCGTGTGCGCCCGGAGTGCGTACGGATCCGGGCGAGCGGGGTATCCTGCTCGCCGGAGCCGAGCCCGGGCGGCGGCCGGGGTCGTTCCCGAGCCCACTCTCGGGGCAGAACCGGACCCATTTTGACCAGTCCGCCGAGCCCCGAGTATTCTGGGCGGTCGTTGCGCCTGCTGGCTGCTGCCATGTGCGAGCGCACTCTCCGTTCCGGAGAAGTTCGACACCAGACCAGCCGTGTCGCCATGGCACGGCTCACCCCGACGATCAGCGAAGGTCGACGACTGTGCGCACCTACAGCCCCAAGCCCGGCGACGTCCCACGCGAGTGGCACGTCATCGACGCCTCCGACGTCGTCCTCGGCCGGCTCGCGAGCCAGGCGGCGACGCTGTTGCGCGGCAAGCACAAGCCGACCTTCGCGCCGCACGTGGACACCGGCGACTTCGTCGTCATCGTCAACGCGGAGAAGGTCGCGCTGTCCGGCAACAAGCGTGAGACCAAGTTCGCCTACCGGCACTCCGGTTACCCGGGCGGGCTCTCCGCGGTTCCTTATGGCGAACTGCTGGAGAAGGACCCCCGTAAGGCGATCGAGCGGGCGGTGTGGGGAATGCTTCCCAAGAACCGCCTGAGCCGGAAGCTGCTGAAGAAGCTCAAGGTCTACGCGGGCCCCAACCACCCGCACCAGGCCCAGCAGCCGCAGACCTACGCCATCACCCAGATCACCCAGATTTCGCAGTAACCGACTGCGCCGAAGTGAGGAATCCCGTGGCTGAGTCCACCACCACTGTCGAGGCCGAGGGCGCGACCGTCGAGGGCGCCGCCGGCCAGACCGAGGGCGACGCGACCGTCGCCTACAGCTCCGAGAGCGCACCCGAGGCCGCCTCGGCCGCGCCTCGCCCGGCTGCCATCGGCCCGGCCGCCGCGACCGGTCGTCGCAAGGAAGCCGTGGCGCGGGTGCGGGTCTTCCCCGGCAGTGGCCAGTGGCGGATCAACGGCAAGACGCTGGACCAGTACTTCCCCAACAAGGTCCACCAGCAGCACGTCAACGAGCCGTTCGTCCTGCTCGACCTGGACGGCCAGTACGACGTGATCGCCCGCATCGACGGCGGTGGGTTCACCGGCCAGGCCGGTGCGCTGCGGCTCGGCATCTCCCGGGCGCTGAACGAGGTCGACGCCGAGGCCAACCGCCCGCCGCTGAAGCGGGCCGGCATGCTGACGCGTGACCCGCGGGCCAAGGAGCGTCGCAAGGCCGGGCTGAAGAAGGCCCGCAAGGCTCCCCAGTACTCCAAGCGGTAAGTCCTCACCGTGGGCCGGCTGTTCGGCACCGACGGAGTGCGGGGGCTCGCCAACGGCGAGCTCACCGCCGAACTCGCTCTCGACCTGTCGGTCGCCGCGGCGCATGTGCTCGGCGAGGTCGGTGCGTTCGAGGGACACCGGCCTCGAGCAGTGGTCGGGCGTGATCCGCGTGCCTCCGGGGAGTTCCTGGAGGCCGCGGTCGTGGCCGGCCTGGCGGGCGCGGGCATCGATGTCGTACGTCTCGGCGTCGTCCCCACGCCCGCGGTCGCTCACCTGACCGACGCCATGGGCGTCGACGTCGGCGTGATGCTGTCCGCGTCGCACAACCCGATGCCGGACAACGGCGTGAAGTTCTTCTCCAAGGGCGGGCACAAACTCGACGACGCCCTCGAGGACCTCATCGAGGCCCGCCTGCGGGAGCCGTGGCAGCGGCCCACCGGCGCGGGCGTGGGCCGGGTCACCGACGACCGGGACGGGTTCGACGCTTACGTCGCCCACCTGGTGCGGTCGGTGCCCAACCGGTTCGACGGACTCCGGGTGGTGGTCGACTGCGCCAACGGGGCCGCCTACCGCACCGCTCCGGAGACTCTGGGCCGGCTCGGCGCGACGGTGATTCCCATCCACGCCGAGCCCGACGGCCTGAACATCAACGACGGATGCGGATCCACCCATCCGGAGTCGCTGATCGCCGCGGTCGCCGCACACGGCGCCGACGCCGGCATCGCCCACGACGGTGACGCCGACCGGTGCCTGGCGGTCGACCGGTTCGGCAACGTCGTCGACGGCGACCAGATCCTGGCGATCCTCGCCCTCGGCCTGCGCGACGCGGGCCGGCTCGCCTCCGGCACCGTGGTCGCCACGGTGTTGAGCAACCTCGGGTTCTCGCTGGCGATGCAGCGTGAGGGCATCGCGGTGGAGCAGACCAAGGTCGGCGACCGGTACGTCCTGGAAGCCATGAAGGCCGGCAAGTTCAACCTCGGCGGCGAGCAGTCAGGGCACGTCGTCCTGCTCGACCACGCCACCACCGGCGACGGTGTGCTGGCCGCGGCGCACCTGCTGGCGCGGATGTCGTCCACCGGCCGTCCGCTGGACGAGCTGGCCGCGGTGATGACCCGGCTTCCGCAGGTGATGGTCAACGTCCGCGGCGTCGACCGCACCAGGGCCGACGCCGATCCCGACGTGGCGGCCGCGGTGACCGCGGCGACCGCCGAGCTGGGGGAGACCGGCCGGGTCGTACTCCGGCCTTCGGGCACCGAGCCCGTGGTGCGGGTGATGGTCGAGGCGCCGACGTTCGACCACGCGCAGCAGGTGGCGGACGACCTCGCCCGAACCGTCCAGCGCGCGCTGGCGCTGTAACCCCGCGGAAGCACCACGCTCGACGGCCCGCAAGCGCTGAACGGCGTGGTCGTGGTCGAGCTGTGATGCGCTGACAAAACGCCGTTGCGGGGTGGGAGTGCTCGTGGCAGGCTCCCCGCGTGCGCGAAGACAACGACGTCCGGCAGCAGCCGACCCCCGACGTGGCCCCGCGGCCAGGCAACGAACCCGGGGCGAAGGTCGCCCCGAAGGTGACGATCTCCACCGTCGACCCTGCCGACGAGGCCGCGCTCGCGCGCTGGCACGCGGCGTTCCACACCGGCCTGGTGGCAGGCCTGCCGGACCCGCCCGCCTGGACCCTCCAGGAGGTCCTGGTCCTCTACCGCGCGCCCGACTCCAGCATGCGCAGGGAGGCGTTCGTCGCCGTCGACGACAGTGGCGAGGTCGTCGGTGCGGGCGAACTGACGTTCCCGTTGCGGGAGAACCCACGGCTGGCGATCTGCGAGATCGGCGTACCGCCGGAGCACCGGCGGCGAGGCGTGGGCAGCGCGCTGTACGGCCACGTGGTCGAGCGGGGGCACGCCGAGGGTCGCACCAGCCTGCTGACCGAGGTCAACGTCCCCGACGGCACGCCGCAGGAGGAGTGGCCGGGGGTGGCGTTCGCCCAGAAGGCCGGCTTCACCCTGCGCAACACCGAACTGCGGCGTCAGTTGCGACTGCCGGTCGAGCCGGTGCACCTGCGTACTCTCGCCGGCAAGGCCGCCCAGCGCGCGTCGGACTACCGCCTGGTGTCCTGGTCGGGTCCGTGTCCCGCGGAGTACGCCGAGCAGTACGCCGAGCTGAAGGGCCGGCTCTCGGCCGACGCACCGCTCGGTGACATGGACTACGAGCAGGAGGTCTGGGACGTCGCCCGGCTGCGGGAGACCGAGGACCGCGCGGTGGCACAGGGCCGGACGCTGCACACCACCGTCGCCGTCGCGCCGGACGGAACCCTCGCCGGCCACACCCAGCTCGCCGTACCCCGGCACGAGCCCGGACGCGCCTACCAGTGGGACACCCTGGTGCACGCCGCGCACCGCGGCCACCGGCTCGGCCTCGCGCTGAAGGTCGCCAACACCCAGGCGCTGTCCCAGGCACACCCGGAGGTGGCCCGCATCGACACCTGGAACGCCGTCCAGAACGGCCCGATGGTGGCGGTGAACGTCGAGCTCGGCTACCGGATCATGGACTACTGCCAGGAGTGGCAGCGCGACCTCCAGCCCCTGTAGCCCCTCGCGTCGTAGCCCCTAACGTCGTAGCCCCTCGCGTCGCGGCGGACGGGCCGCTCGCCTCGGCTGCTCAGATCTTGCGGAGCCGCACCCGGGTCACCGAGTGGTCGGCGCCCTTGTGCAGCACCAGCCTGGCCCGTCCCCTGGTGGGCTGGACGTTTCGCTCGAGGTTGGGCCCGTTGATGGTGTCCCACAACCGGCAGGCGCGCTCGACCGCCTCGGCGTGGCTGAGGTCGGCGTACCTGCGGAAGTACGACTCCTCCTCCCGGAACGCCGTCTCCCGCAGGGCCAGGAACCGCTTGACGTACCACTCCCGCACGTCGACGGGCGAGGCGTCGAGGTAGATCGAGAAGTCGAAGAAGTCGCTGACCGCGAGGCCGCGCCGGCCGTCCTCGTGCGCCCGCGCCGGCTGCAGGACGTTCAGGCCCTCGATGAGCAGGATGTCCGGTGCGTGCACCTCGAGGCGCTTGTCCGGAACGATGTCGTACTTCAGGTGGGAGTAGACCGGCGCGGTGACCACCGGGACGCCGGACTTCACCGCCACCACGAACCGCAGCAGCGCCCGCTGGTCGTAGGACTCGGGGAAGCCCTTGCGCTGCAGCAGGCCCCGGCGTTCCAGTTCGGCGTTCGGGAGCAGGAAGCCGTCCGTGGTGACCAGCGACACCCGCGGGTGGTCCGGCCAGCGGGCGAGCAGCTCGCGCAGCAGCCGGGCCACCGTGCTCTTGCCCACGGCGACCGAGCCGGCGATGCCGATGACGAACGGCGTACGCCCGGCCGCCGGGGCGGCACCACCGTTCGTGCCGGTTCCGCCGTTCACATCCGGCTCGCCCGGCTTGCCCGGATGTGGCGGCTCGCTGGTCAGGAACGTCTGGGTGGCCTGGTGCAGCGCACTCGTGGCCCGGACGTAGAGGTTGAGCAGCCGGGTGAGCGGGAGGTAGACCTCGCGGACCTCGGTCAGGTCGATCTCGTCGCTCAGGCCGCGCAGGCGTTCGACGTCCTCGGCGGTGAGGGGGAGCGGGGTGGAGGCGGCCAGCCGGGACCAGGCGGCCCGGTCGAGTTCGACGTACGGCGTGGTCGTGCCGTTCACGAGGCGGGCCTCCCGGATGCGCTGCATGTCCCCGATTCTTCCCTGACCTCCGTTCGGGCCGGTCACAGGCGGTGCTCGTAGGGCCTTCTCTTGCCCGATGGTCGCCCGGCGTTCACCCCTGGTGGCTACCCTGAGCTTCCATGTGCGGAATCGTCGGGTACGTAGGTTCGGGTTCGACCAAGGGTGTCGACGTCGTGGTCGAGGGCCTGCGGCGGCTGGAGTACCGCGGGTACGACTCAGCCGGGGTCGCGGTCGCCGACCGCGGCGGGGTGCGGGTCCGCAAGCGGGCCGGCAAGCTCGCCAACCTCCAGGCGGCGCTCAGCGAGGATCCCCTGCCGGCCAGTGGTACGGCGATGGGCCACACCCGCTGGGCCACCCACGGGGCGCCGACCGACCCCAACGCCCACCCGCACATCGACTGCGCGGGCCGGCTGGCGGTGGTCCACAACGGCATCATCGAGAACTTCGCGGCACTGCGTGCGGAGCTCGAGGCGCAGGGTCACCAGCTGACCTCCCAGACCGACACCGAGGCGGTCGCCCATCTGCTGGAGGACGCCTGGGAGGCCAGCGGCCACGACCTCGCCGAGGCGATGCGCCGCGTGTGCCGCCGGCTGGACGGCGCGTTCACGCTGGTCGCGGTGCACGCGGAGGCCCCGGACGTCGTGGTCGGCGCCCGCCGCAACTCCCCGCTGGTCGTGGGGCGCGGTGAGGGGGAGAACTTCCTCGCCTCCGACGTGGCGGCGTTCATCGAGCACACCCGCAACGCGGTCGAGCTGGGCCAGGACCAGGTGGTGACGATCACCGCCGACGCGGTGACCGTCACCGACTTCGCCGGCCAGCCGGCACCGACCCGCGACTACCACGTCGACTGGGACATCTCCGCCGCCGAGAAGGGCGGCCACGACTACTTCATGCTGAAGGAGATCGCCGAGCAGCCCAAGGCGGTCGCCGACACCCTGCTCGGCCGGCTCACGCCGCAGGGCCGGCTCCGGCTGGACGAGATGCGGCTGTCCCACGACGAGCTGCGCGAGATCGACAAGATCGTCATCATCGCCTGCGGCTCGGCGTTCTACGCCGGCCTCACCGCGAAGTACGCCATCGAGCACTGGACCCGCATCCCGTGCGAGGTGGAGCTGTCCAGCGAGTTCCGCTACCGCGACCCGATCCTCGACCGGGCCACGCTGGTGATCGCGATCTCGCAGTCCGGGGAGACGATGGACACCCTGATGGCGCTGCGGCACGCCCGTGAGCAGCGGGCCCGGGTGCTCGCGATCTGCAACACCAACGGCTCGACGATTCCGCGCGAGTCCGACGCCGTGCTCTACACCCACGCGGGCCCCGAGGTCGGGGTGGCCGCAACCAAGACGTTCCTCACGCAGGTTGTGGCCTGCTACCTCATCGGCCTGTACCTCGCGCAGGTGCGCGAGTCGAAGTTCGGGGACGAGGTGGCCGCCGAGGTCGACCAGCTGGACCAGATGCCCGAGGCGGTGCGAACCGTGCTGGGGACGATGTCCGACATCCGGGCGCTGGCCCGCGAGCTCGCCACGGCGAAGTCGGTGCTGTTCATCGGCCGGCACGTCGGTTATCCGGTGGCGCTGGAGGGTGCGCTGAAGCTCAAGGAGCTCGCCTACATGCACGCGGAGGCGTTCGCGGCGGGCGAGCTGAAGCACGGGCCGATCGCGCTGATCGAGGAGGGGCTGCCGGTCGTGGTGGTCGTACCCCCGCGTGGTCGCGACGTCCTGCACGACAAGATCGTCAGCAACGTTCAGGAGATCCGGGCCCGTGGCGCCCGCACCATCGTGCTCGCCGAGGAGGGCGACGAGTCCGTCGTCCCGTGGGCGGACACGCTGATCAGGCTGCCACGAGTGCCCACCCTGTTGCAGCCGCTGGTCGCGACGGTTCCGCTGCAGATCTTCGCCTGCGAGCTCGCGATGGCGCGGGGCAACGACGTCGACCAGCCGCGCAACCTCGCCAAGTCGGTGACGGTGGAGTAGGCGGGCCCGGCCTTCGGGGCTGGATCAGGCGGGGGGGGGGGCATCACTGTCAGATGCCGACGCCCACCAGGTGGCCGACGACGTAGGTGACCACCATCGCCAGCGCGCCGCCGACGACGGTGCGGATGGCGGCCCGGCGGGCCTTGGCGCCGCCGAGGCGGGCGCTCACGGTGCCGGTGACCACCAGTGCGACCACGACGGCGGCGAAGGTGACCGGCACCCGCAGGCTGGTGGGGGGAAGGATGATCGCCGCCATCGGCAGCAGGGCGCCGACGGTGAACGCGACGAACGACGCGAGGGCGGCGTGCCACGGGCTGGTGAGCTCGTCGGGGTCGATCCCGAACTCGATCTCCGCGTGCGCCCGGAGCGCGTCCCGCTCGGTGAGCTCCTCGGCGATCTTGCGGGCCAGCTCCGGTGAGATGCCCTTGGCCTCCCACATCCTGGCCAGCTCGTCCAGTTCCTGGTCGGGCATGTTGGCGAGCTCCCAGCGCTCCTTGTCCAGCAGCGCCTTCTCGGTGTCACGCTGAGTGCTCACCGAGACGTACTCACCCGCGGCCATGGAGAACGCCCCGGCCAGCAGACCGGCGATGCCGGCCACCAGGATCGCCGACACCTCGGCGGTGGCCGCGGCCACGCCCACGACGATGCCCGCGACGGAGACGATCCCGTCGTTGGCACCGAGGACGCCCGCACGCAGCCAGTTCAGCCTGTTCGAGACGCTGCCGATGCCCTGGCCCGCGTCGTTCTCGTGGATCTCCTCGGTGCCGGTTTCGGTCCGCGCGTCGCTCATGGGGGAACGCTAGCCAGTACGACCGACAGACGGTAGCGAGGACAGCCTCACCGACCCCGAGTCGCGCCGCCGCGGCCGGTGTGCACGTAACGTGACGAACCAGTCCTGTCGGGGACCCCTCGGGCGGACGGCGCCGCGCTACGGTTCGCGGGAGAGACCTCAGGCCGCCGGCCCGGCGGCCCGACCCCGGGGACCGGCGGATGAGCGGACCAGCCAGCCAGATCGCCGAGGCGCCGACGGCGGCGCCTCCCCGCCGGCTGGCCGCGATCTTCACCGCCCTGATGCTGGCCATGCTGCTGGCCGCCCTCGACCAGACCATCGTCGCCACCGCGCTGCCCACGATCGTGAGCGACCTGGGCGGGCTCACGCACCTGTCCTGGGTGGTCAGCGCGTACCTGCTGGCCTCGACGGTCTCCACGCCGCTGTGGGGGAAGCTCGGCGACCAGTACGGCCGCAAACGCCTCTTTCTGGCCGCGATCATCGTGTTCCTGGCCGGCTCGGTGCTGTGCGGACAGGCCCGCTCGATGGGCGAACTGATCGGTTTCCGCGCGGTGCAGGGTGTCGGCGGCGGCGGGCTGATCGTGTTGACGATGGCGCTGGTCGGCGACGTGGTGAGCCCTCGCGAGCGCGGCCGCTACCAGGGGATCTTCGGCGGGGTGTTCGGGATCGCGAGCATCGCCGGGCCGCTGCTCGGCGGCTTCTTCGTGACCAACCTCGGCTGGCGGTGGGTGTTCTACGTCAATCTGCCGCTGGGCGCGGTCGCGCTGGCCGTGGTCGCGGTGGTGCTCCCGGCCCGGCGGGCCGGTCTCGCGGGCGCGGGAGCGCGGCACCGGATCGACTACCTCGGCGCGCTGACCCTGGCCGGAGCCGCGACCTGCCTGGTGCTGGCCACGTCGTGGGGCGGTACGCAGTACGCCTGGACCTCGCCGGTGATCATCGGATTGTTCCTGGCCTCCGTCGCCTTCGTCGGTGCGTGGCTCGCGGTCGAACGCCGGGCGGCCGAGCCGGTGCTGAGTCCCCGGTTGCTGGCCCTGCCGGTCTTCCGGGTCGGCGCCGCGATCGGCTTCGTGGTGGGGTTCGTGATGTTCGGCGCGCTGGCGTTCCTGCCGCTGTTCCTGCAGGTGGTGCACCAGGTCAGCCCGACCCTGTCAGGGATCTACCTGCTGCCGATGGTGCTGGGGCTGCTGGCCACCTCGGTGGTCAGCGGGCTGGTGGTCAGCCGTACCGGCCACTACCGGATCTTCCCGCTGGTGGGTACGCCGACGATCGCGGCCGGGCTCTTCCTGTGCTCCCGGCTGGACGAGTACTCCACCACGCGGGCGATCACCGGCTCGCTGCTCGTGCTCGGCGCCGGACTGGGGCTGGTGATGCAGGTGCTGCTCACCGCCGTGCAGAACGCCGTCGACTACTCGGACCTCGGGGCGGCCACGTCGGGGGTGACGTTCTTCCGGTCGATCGGCGGCGCGTTCGGCACCGCGGTGTTCGGCGCGATCTTCTCCAACCAGCTGCTCGGCAACGTGGCCGGCGCGCTGCACGGCCGGCCGCTGCCCGGCGGGTTCGACCCGGCCACGATCGCCCGCGAACCGGCCCGGATGGCCGCGCTCCCGCCGGAGGTACGGGAGGCGCTGCTGCACGCGTACGCGGTGTCGATCCACTCGGTCTTCGTCTGGGCGACCCCGGTGGCGCTCGCGGCGTTCGTGCTGGCGTGGTTCCTGCGGGAGCTTCCGCTGCGGGCGACGGCCGCCACCACCTCCACCGCCGACTACGGCGAGGGCATGCCCGGCCGGACGACCGTGTGCACGTCGCAGGAGGAGATCGAACGCGCGCTCGGTCTGCTGGTACGCCGCGACGACCGGGCCCGCGGCCTGTACCAGCAGCTCGGGCAGGCGGCCGGGGTCGCACTGCCGGCCGGCTCGCTGTGGGCGCTGTGCCGGATCGCGCGGGCCGGCCCGGTGCGGGCCGCCGACCTGGCCGCGGTGGCGCGGGTACCGCCCGAGCGTGCCCGGCCGCACGTCGACACGCTGCTGGCCGCGGGGTACGTCACCCGCGAGGGCGACAGCCGGCTGGCGGTCACCCCGTCCGGGCTGGCGGCGGTCGACCAACTGGTGGCCACCCGCCGGGCCGCGCTCGGACGGCGGCTGTCCGGCTGGCGGCCCGAGGAGCATCCGGAGCTGTCGGCGTTGCTGCAGCGCCTGGCGTCCACGTCCCTGGGTGACGAGGCGGACCGTGAGGTGTTCGGTTCCGCCCGCCCGCCGACCCGCCGTGACCGGCGCCCGTGACCGGCGCCCGTGACCGGCGTCCGCGTCCGGTCCGGGAGGCGGCCCGCCTCACGCATCCGGTGGGAGCGATGCGCAAGGATGGACCGATGATCGTCGGGCTGGGAATCGACGTGGTCGACGTCGAGCGATTCGAGGCGACCCTGGACCGTACGCCCGGGTTGCGCACCCGGCTGTTCACCGAGGTCGAGCGCACCCGCCCGATCGCGGGGCTGGCCGCCCGGTTCGCGGCGAAGGAGGCGCTGGCCAAGGCGCTCGGCGCCCCGGTGGGCATGCGCTGGCACGACGCCGAGGTGGTCACCGACGACGACGGCCGGCCCTGGCTGGAGGTCCGCGGCACGGTGGCCACCCAGGCCGAGAAGCTGGGCGTCACCTCCATGCACCTGTCCATGTCGCACGACGCCGGGATCGCGTCCGCGGTCGTCGTACTCGAGAGGGGCTGACCACAGCCGATGCGCACCGCGCACACCGTCGTCCAGGTCAGGGCCGCCGAGGCCGCGCTGATGGCGACCGTTCCCGACGGCACGTTGATGGACCGCGCCGCAACCGGACTGGCGCACGCCTGTGTGGACTTCCTGGGCGGCACCTACGGCGCCGACGTCGTGATCGTGGCGGGGTCGGGCGCGAACGGCGGCGACGCGTTGTACGCCGGAGCCCGGCTCGCCCGGCGCGGCGCCCGGGTGGCCGCGATCCTGCTGAGCCCGGACAAGGCGCACGCCGGTGGCCTGGCCGCGCTGCGTTCGGCCGGCGGTCACGTCGTACCCGCGAACGAACGCGAGGACGCCGTGGCCCGCGCCGATCTGGTGCTGGACGGCATCGTCGGCATCGGGGGCAAGCCCGGCCTGCGCCCGGACGCGGTCGCGGTGATGGACCTGGTCCGGCGCCACGACGTACCCGTGGTCGCGGTCGACGTGCCGTCCGGCATCGACGTGGACACCGGCGAGACGCCCGAGCCACACGTGCGCGCCGACGTGACGGTGACGTTCGGCACCCACAAGGTGGGCCTGCTCGTCGACCCGGGCGCCTCCGCTGCCGGGGTGGTGCACCTGGTCGACATCGGGCTCGGCCCGTACCTCCCGGATCCGGTGGTGGAGTCACTGCAGGCCTCGGACGTGGCCGCCCTGCTGCCGGTGCCGGACCGCACCTCGCACAAGTACACCCGCGGCGTCCTGGGCGTGGTGGCCGGTTCCGAGCAGTACACCGGCGCGGCGGTGCTCGCGGTCAGCGGCGCCCTGGGCGGGCCGCTCGGCATGGTCCGCTACGTCGGCCCGGACGAACCCGCCCGGCTGGTCCGGGCCCGCTGGCCCGAGGTGGTGGCGGGTGAGGGCCGGGTGCAGGCCTGGGTGGTCGGGTCCGGCCTGGGCGAGGCACCCGAACGCGCCGAGGACGTCGCCCGCGCGCTGGCCGCGGACGTACCCGTGCTCGTCGACGCGGACGGGCTGCGGCACGTGCTCGGGCGGTGCGAGGGCGAGGTGCTGCTCACGCCGCACGAGGGCGAGCTCGCCCGGATGCTGGAGGTGGAGCGTACGGACGTCGCCGCCCGCCGGCTGCACTACGCGCGGGCGGCCGCCGACCGCTGGAACGCCACCGTGCTGCTCAAGGGCGCGACCACGGTGGTGGCGCCGCCGACCGGGCCGGTCCGGGTCAACTCGGTGAGCACGCCCTGGGTGGCGACCGCCGGGTCCGGCGACGTGCTGTCCGGCATCTGCGGTGCGCTGCTGGCCGGCGGGCTCTCACCGCTGGACGCGGGCAGCGTGGGCTGTTTCCTGCACGAGACGGCCGGCATCCTCGCCTCGCGCGGCGGCCCGATCGTCGCCGAGGACATCGCCGCCGCACTGCCGGACGCCTATCGGTTCGTACGGGGGGTCGGCGAGGGCGAGGACGCCGAGCGCGGCTGAGCCCGAAGGCGGACGGGAGGTGGCCCGCGCGAGAAACGTCCGCCAACACCGGCGAATGTTCACCGGTTCTGTCGGCAGACCGTAGTAATCTCCCGCGTGGTCACGTGCACACCGCGCGCGACCGGGCGAAAGGAATGCGGTCGTGCGTTCGCGTTCGTGGCACAGGCGTTCGTGGCATTGGCGTTCATGGCACAAAGCGGTGCTGTCCTCGGTGGTCGTGCTGGCGCTCGGACTCGCCGGCACCGCGTGCGGCGGCAACGGCGGCACCGACTCGTCGTCCGGCGGTGGCGGCGGGAAGACCGCCCGGCTCTACGTCGGCGGTGACGTCAACCTCCGGGACATGTGGCAGAAGTCCCTCATCCCGGCGTTCCGCAAGGACAATCCCGGCTACGACGTCAAGCTGACGTTCTCCGAGCACGGCGTCAACGACACCACGACGCTGGCCAAGCTCGGCGCCGCGGTCAAGGGCAAACAGGACCCCGGCTTCGACCTGGCCGAGAGCGGGTTCATCGGCACCGCCGCGCTGTCCGGCCTGCTCACCAAGGTGAGCACCAAGCAGGTGCCCAACCTGACCAACGTCGACGCGGGCCTGCTCACGCCGGTGAAGCAGTCGGCGGTTCCCTACCGCGGCTCGTCGGTGGTGCTCGCCTACAACGCCGAGCACGTGCCCGACCCGCCGAAGACCCTCGACGACCTGCTGGCCTGGATCAAGGCACACCCGGGGAAGTTCACCTACAACTCCCCGCCCACCGGCGGGTCCGGGCAGTCGTTCGTCACCACGGTGCTGGACAAGTACGTCCCCGCCGGTGACCGGCAGAAGATGGTCACCGACTACGTGCCCGACCTGGAGAAGGACTGGGACCGCGGGTTCGCGGAGCTGAAGGGCCTGAACGGCTCGATCTACCAGCACGTCTATCCCAACGGCAACCAGGACGTGCTCAACCTGCTGGCCAAGGGCCAGATCTGGGTCGCCCCGGTGTGGTCGGACATGGCGCTGTCGGGCAAGCAGACCGGGCTGCTGGGCAAGGAGATCAAGCTCGCCCAGATCAGTGAGCCGTCGTTCACCGGTGGCGCGGTCTACCTCGGCGTGGCCGCGAGCGCGCCCAACAAGGACGCGGCGTACAAGCTGCTCGACTGGCTGCTCGAGCCGGCCCAGCAGAAGAAGGTCGTCGACGTGCTGGCCGGCTACCCCGCGGTGTCGCTGGACAAGCTGCCCGCCGACGTGCGCTCGAAGTTCGCCGGCCTGGACACCCAGCACCTGCGCCAGACCTACTCCCAGAAGATGACCAACGACCTGAACAACCTCTGGCAGCAGAAGGTGCCGGGTTGAGCAACCGCCTGCGCGGCCTGCTGATGGCCGCACCGCCGGTGCTGGTGGTGGCGCTGTTCGTCGGCTTCCCGGTGGTGGCCGCGGCGATGTACACCCTCGGCCACACCGGCGGGCCCAACTCCGTCATCGCCTCGATCGCCCAGCGCCAGTACCCCGCCGACCACTGGTGGGGCACCACCGCCGCCTACTCCGAGGTGTTCGCGAGCGGGCAGTTCCGCCGCAGCGTGAGCGCCTCGGTGGTGGTCACGGTGGTGGCGGTGGTGGTGACCGTCGTGCTGGCGTGGGCGATCGGGCTGTACGTCCGGCTGTCCGGGAGCCGGCTGGCGAAGGTGTTCTCCGCTCTCGCGGTGGTGCCGTTGTTCATCCCGGTGGTGATCGCGTCGTACGCCATCCTCACCTTCTACGCCCAGGACGGCTTCCTGCGCACGGTCGCCCATCTGGTCGGCTGGGAGTCCGCGCCGACGCTGAGCTACACGATGGTGGCGGTGACGATCGGGCAGATCTGGGTCAGCCTGCCGTTCGGCGTGCTGATGATGACCTCGGGCCTGAACGCCGTACCCACCGTGCTCGTCGACGCCGCCCGCGACGCGGGTGCCACGCTGCCCCGCGCGGTGTGGTCGGTGATGTTGCCGATGAACGTCGTACCCACCGTCATCGTGGCGACGTTCACCGGCATCTCGGTGCTCGGCAGCTTCACCGTGCCCTACCTCACCGGGCCGTCGGCGCCGAACATGCTCGGGCCGCAGATGACGAACACGTTCGGGTCGTTCAACCAGCCCCAGCAGGCGCAGGTGATGGCGATGGTGGTGTTCGCGCTCGCGGCGGTGATCGGCGCGGTCTACGTGTGGGCCAACTTCCGTACCGCCAAGCGTTCGGGGGCGGTGCTGTGACGGCGCCGGAGGTCCCGGTCGTCCGTCCGGACGACCTCGACGCGCCGCCGGTGCCCGACGTCGCGCCGCCGGGCGGGCTGGTCGGCCGGGTGGTTGCCCGCGTCCTGCTGGCCGCGTTCGTGCTGGTGCTCGGCGTGTTCGTGATGGGGCCGCTGGTGTGGCTGGCCGTCCGGGCGTTCAGCGGTGCGTGGACGTTCCCTTCGCTGCTGCCGGGGGAGTGGACGCTGCACTGGTGGCGGCAGGTGCTGTCGGACCAGACACTCGGCAGTTCGATCCGGCTCAGCTTCACGTTCGCGCCGGTGGTGACGGTGGTGTCGGCGGTGATCTGCCTGCCGGCGGCGTACGCCTTCTCCCGCTACCAGTTCCCGGGCCGGCGGGTGCTGCTGATCTCGCTGTTCGCCACCAACGCGTTCCCCAAGATCGGGCTGTTCGTGTCCATCGCCGGGCTGTTCTACTCCCTGCACCTGATGGGCACGTTCGTCGGCGTCGTGGTGATCCAGGTGCTCGGCACGGTGGTGTTCATGACCTGGATCCCGGCGGCGGCGTTCGCGTCCGTGCCGCGCAGCCTGGAGGAGGCGGCCCGCGACGTCGGCGCCCGGCCGCTGACGGTGTTCTTCCGGGTGACGTTCCCGCTGGCCGCGCCGGGCATCCTGGTGGCGATGATCCTGTCGTTCCTCGCGTCCTTCGACGAGGCGCAGGGCACGTTCCTGGTCGGCGCGCCGACGTACGTCACCATGCCGACGGAGATGTACACCCTCGTCCTCAACTATCCCGAGCAGGCCGCGGCGGTCTTCTCCATCCTGTTGTCGATTCCCTCGGTGGTGCTCATGCTGCTGGTCCGCCGGCACGTGATGGGTGGGCATCTGGCCGAGGGCTTCCAGCTTCGTTAGGGGCAACGCCATGGCCGAACCCACCTCCGCGGTCAGCGACCGGCAGGGCCCGGACGACCCGGCGAACGCCGCGACGGGTGCCGCCGGCGCGACCGGCACGGCCGCGAGTGCTGGGGGCGCGGACCGCGACGCCGACGCCGGGCTGGTGCTGCACCAGGTGGCCAAGACGCTCGGCGGCCGGCTGATCGTGGACAACCTCGACCTGCGGGTGCGGCGCGGTGAGCTCGTCTGCCTGCTCGGCCCGTCCGGCTGCGGCAAGACGACCACGCTGCGGATGATCGGCGGCTTCCTGCGGCCCGACGCCGGCCAGGTGCTGATCGGTGGCCGCGGCTACACGACCACCCCGCCGGAGCGCCGCCCGACCGCGATGGTGTTCCAGAACTACGCGCTCTGGCCGCACATGAACGTCTTCAGGAACGTCGCCTTCGGGCTGCGGCTGCGCAAGCTGCCCAAAGCCGAGATCGCCGAACGCGTCGAGCGCACTCTCGCCCTGGTCAACCTGACCCACCACATCCGCAGCTTCCCGGCGCAGATCTCCGGCGGCGAGCAGCAGCGTGTCGCGCTGGCCCGGGCGCTCGTCCTGGAGCCGGAGGTGCTGCTGCTGGACGAGCCGCTGTCCAACCTGGACGCCAAGCTGCGGGTCAAGGTGCGCGAGGACATCAAGGAGATCCAGCAGCGGGTCGGCATCACGACGGTCTTCGTCACCCACGACCAGGACGAGGCGCTGTCCATCTCCGACCGGATCGCGGTGATGAACGCGGGGAGGATCGAGCAGTACGCCGGCGCGCACGACCTCTACCGCGAGCCGCGCACCCGGTTCGTGGCCGACTTCGTGGGGACGATGAACTTCTTCGAGGCGCGGGTGCGCGAGGCTCCGGCGGGCGGGGCAGGCGGGATCGGCCGGGTGGCCGGCCCGGGCGCCGTGGTGGAGGTCGGCGACGTCGCGGTGCCGTGCCAGGCGCCGTCCGCCCTCACCGAGCAGCCCGGCCTGGTCGGGGTCCGCCCGGAGGACGTGCGGGTCGGGCAGCCCGGCGGCGTGCCGGCCCGGGTGGTCCGGGAGGTGCCCCGTGGCCACTTCACCGAGTTCGTCCTCGAGCTCGGGCCGCTCACCCTGCGCGCCTTCGTCGGCGCGGACACCCCGGTCGGCCAGGAGACGGTGCCGGTGACGTTCGGGCGGGCGCTGGTCTACGCCGACGGGAAGCTGCGGTCCGAACGCCCGGTCGGCCGCGCGGACGGATAACGGTCGAGGTAACCCGGCAGGTCCACGGCGGGCGTCCGCACCCGGGTGGCGGCGAGGATCGCGTCCACCATCGCGAGCGTCACGGCGTCGGCGGCGGCCGCCTGCACCGCGGCCGCGCCACCGATCTCGGCCGCACCGGGCCAGGACTCCGGCGCGGCCGCGACCACGTCGGCCGTGCCCGTGGCGAGGGCGAAGATCGTGTCCCCGTCGACCAGGGTGTGCACCGGCCGGACCGACCGGGCCAGGCCGTCGTGGGCCGCCGCGGCCATCCGCTGCGTCTGCGGGTGGGTGAGCCGGGCGTTGGTGGCCACGACGGCGAGGGTGGTGTTCAGGACGTCCGGTTGCTCGGCCGGACCACCTCTCCGCGCCGCCGGGTCGGCCTGCGCCCGGGCGTGCTCCGCGGGCGACGGGACTCCGGGCCGCAGGGTCTCGTCGGTGACGTACTGCGCGGCCAGCAGCGCACCCGTGTCGTCCAGGCAGGGCGAACCGTAGGCGTTGGCCACCACCAGCGCGCCGACCACGATGCCGCCGGGCAGTCGCACGCTCGCCGTACCCACGCCGCCCTTGAGCCGGGGGAGGCTGAACGACGCGCCGGTGCCCGCGCCCACCGAGCCGGTGCGCACCACGCCGGCGGCGGCCTCGGTGGCGGCGGCGTAGCCGAGGTCGGCGTCCGGGCGGTTGCGGAGGTCCCCGCCCTTGCCCAGGTCGAAGACGATCGCGGCCGGGACCACCGGCACCACGGCTTCCGGGCCGATGGCCACGCCGCGGCCCTGCTCCTCACACCAGCGCTGCACGCCGGTGGCGGCGGCCAGCCCGAACGAGCTTCCGCCGGCCAGCGTCACCGCGTCCACGGTGTCGACCAGCGTCCCGGGTGCCAGCGCGTCCGTCTCGTGCGTACCCGGCCCGCCCCCGCGGACGTCGACCGCCCCGATGGTCCCGGACGGCGGGATCACCGCCGTGACGCCGGTCAGCCAGCCGCCACCGACCCGCTCGACCTGGCCCACCAGCACGTCCGGCACGTCTGTCAGCGCGCCGTACGGGTTGACCAGCACGTCCGCGATCTGCTGTTCGTCCACAAGGGCCGAGCTTAGGGGCTTCGGTCATGAATCCTGGCGTTCAGACCGGCTTCGACCAGGTCCGAGGGGGCCGTCCGGCCGCCCCCGGAGGCGCGGGACCGGCCGGCGGCCCGCCTGGGCCGTCCCCGGGAGTGCGCGGGCAGCGTGGCGACCCTGCCCGCACCGACCTTGGGGGTGCGGCCTGGAACACTGGAGCCGTCGTGAACGCGGTTCGCCGAAACGCGGGCCGCCGCCCGGGCAACAGGTCGAGCGCACAAGACGTCGAGAAAGACACCAGGCCAAGAAGGACGCCAGGTCGAACGAGCACCAGGTCGAACGGGCAGAGGGATGGACACAGGCAGAACGCACTCACCCCGCGTCGCCGCGGACCGGCAGGGCGCGGACGGCACCGCCGCGCGCGCTGCCAGCCCCGAGCACGGCAACGCCCCCGGCCGCGCCGAGGCACGGATCGACCTCGCCGCTATCCGCGCCAACGTCGAGGCGATCCTTGGCCGGGTCGGTGGCGCCGCCGTGCTGGCAGTGGTCAAGGCCGACGGTTACGGCCACGGCCTGGTGCCGGCGGCCCGGGCCGCGGTCGACGGCGGGGCCGGCTGGCTGGGCGTGGCCACGGTCGAGGAGGCGCTGGCTCTGCGGGCGGCCGGGCTGACCGCGCCGCGGATCCTGTCCTGGCTGGCCTCGCCCGGCGAGCGGTGGCGGCCGGCGCTGGCCGCGGACGTCGACGTCGCCGCCTACTCCGCCTGGCAGCTGAACGAGATCGCCGAGGCGGCCGAGCACACCGGCACCACCGCGCGGGTGCACCTGAAGATCGACAGCGGACTCAACCGCGGCGGCGCCGGCCCGAAGGACTGGCCGGCCCTGATCGACGCGGCGCTCAGTGCCGAGGCGGAGGGCACGGTCCGGGTCGCCGGGATCTGGTCCCACCTGGCCTGCGCCGACGAGCTCGGCCATCCGTCGGTCGACCGGCAGCTCGCGGTGTTCGAGGAGGCGCTGGCGTTCGCCGAGCGGGTGGGGGTCCGCCCCGAGGTACGCCACCTCGCCAACTCCGCCGCGACGCTCACCCGGTCCGACACCCACTTCGACCTCGTACGCCCCGGCCTCGCCGTCTACGGCCTGTCCCCGGTGCCCGAGGTGTCCTCGCCGGAGGAGCTCGGCCTGGTCCCCGCGATGTCGGTGCGGGCCCGGCTGGCCCTGGTCAAACGCGTGCCGGCCGGCGAGGGCGTGTCGTACGGCCACCGGTACGTCACTCCCGCCGAGACCACGCTCGGCCTGGTGCCGCTCGGGTACGCCGACGGGGTGCCGCGGGCGGCGAGCAACGTCGGGCCGGTGTGGGCCGGCGGGCGGCGGCGTACGATCGCCGGCACCGTGTGCATGGACCAGTTCGTTCTCGATCTCGGCGACGACGCCACCGTCGCCGGAGACGAGGTGGTGCTGTTCGGCGCGGGGACCTCCGGTGAGCCGACCGCCCAGGACTGGGCCGACGCCACCGGCACGATCTCCTGGGAGATCGTCACCCGCATCGGTGCCCGGGTGCCCCGGCACTACGTCGGGGGGAGGGCCTGATGGCAGGTGAGCTGAACCGCGTCGGCCGCGCCGTCGATCGCGCCGCTCAGGCGGGCAGGCTCGGGCGCCCCGCTCGGGGCTCCCGGATCTCGCAGGTCGCGAAGGCCGCCAGGGCAGCGCGGCCGGGCCGGTCGGACGGCGCCGGCCGGACCGACGCCGCGGATCGGATGGTCGAGCTGCTCGGTAGCCGCACCGGTGTTCTCGGTGCCGCCACCGGCATGCTGGCTGCCGGTGCCGCCGCCGGGATCGCGCTCGAACGCTACGTCGTGGGCCGGCGCCGCAGCGCCGACCTGCGCGACGACGGGCCGCTCGGCATCCGGCGCGGCGACCCGACGATCGTGAAGACCACCGACGGCCTGGAGCTGTACGCCGAGGTCGACGAGCCGAACCCCCGGGTGGCCGACCCGCTCACCGTGGTCTTCTGCCACGGGTACGCCCTCAACCTCGACTGCTGGCACTTCCAGCGGTCCGCGCTGGAGGGTGAGGCGCGGCTGGTGTTCTACGACCAGCGGTCCCACGGCCGCTCCGGCCGCTCGCCGAGCGACCTGTGCAACGTCGACCAGCTCGGCAAGGACCTCGGCGAGGTGCTCGCCGCCCTCGCCCCGGAGGGCCCCATCGTGCTGGTCGGCCACTCGATGGGCGGCATGTCGGTGCTGGCGCTGGCCGACCAGCACCCGGAGATCTTCGCCGAGCGGGTCGTCGGTGTCGCGTTGCTGGCCAGCAGCGCCGGCGGCCTGGACTCGGTGACGCTCGGGGTGCCGGGCCCGGTGGGACGGCTGGTGCACCGGCTGACCCCCGCCGCGGTGGCCGCGATGTCCCGGGCGCCCGGCCTGATCGAGCGGGGCCGCAAGGCCGGCAGCGACGTGGCGTACTTCCTCACCAAGCACTACTCCTTCGGCTCGAGGGTCTCCCGGGCGCGCGTGGAGTTCGTGGCGGAGATGCTCGCGGGTACGCCGATCGAGGTGGTGGCGGACTTCTACCCGGGGTTCGCCCAGCACGACAAGTTCCACGCGCTGGAGGCGCTGCACGGCGTGGAGACGCTGGTCATCGGCGGCCGCGAGGACCTGATCACTCCGGTGGAGCACAGCCGGGAGATCGCCGAGCGGCATCCCGCCGCGGAGTACATCGAGCTGTCCGACAGTGGGCACATGTTCCTGATCGAGCATCCGGACGTGGTCAACGCCGCGCTGCTGGACCTCCTCGGCCGGGCCGCCACGGCGGCGGGTTCGATGACGGAACGACCGGTGGACGAGACCGGCTGACCGGCTACTGGACCGGCCGGATCGAGGACGAGCGACCGTACGAACCAGAACCGTACGAACCAGAACCACCGTACGAACCAAGACGACCGAACGACCGAACGAGTGGACGAAGCGGAGCGCACACGGTGACCGACCTGCACGTCGTCGAGGCCAAGCCCACGGACGCGGCTGCCCTGGTGGGCGTCATCCACGCGGCGTTCGGCGCCCGGCCGCCGCTGAACCCACCCGGCACCGCGCTGCGGGAGACGGTGCGGACGGTGGAGGACGCGGTGCGTTCCTACGGCGGGCTGCTGGCCCAGGTCGACGGCCGCCCCGCCGGCGCGATGCTGCTCGCCGAGAACGACGGGTGGCTCGACCTGCGCCGGGTGTCGGTACACCCGAGGTTCCAGCACCGTGGCGTGGCCACCGCGATGGTCGGCTGCGCGGAGGAGGTCGCGGCCGACCACGGGCTCGCCGGCGTACGCCTGGTCGCCCGGGCGGAGCTGCCGGCCACGCTCACGTTCTGGCGGCACCGCGGTTACCTCGTGGCCGGCGAGGACGGGCCGAACATCCACCTGGCCAAGCGGCTGCCGGTGGAGGTGACCGCGGTCAGCGTCGAGGACACCCAGGAGGTCGGCCGGCGGCTCGCGACGATCCTGCGCGCCGGTGACCTGGTGCTGCTGACGGGTGAGCTCGGTGCCGGCAAGACGACGTTGACGCAGGGAATCGGCGCCGGGCTCGGGGTCCGCGGCCAGGTCACCTCGCCCACGTTCGTGATCTCGCGTGCGCACCCGTCGACGGTCGGCGGCCCGCCGCTGGTGCACGTCGACGCGTACCGGCTGGGCGGCGTGGCCGAACTCGACGACCTCGACCTGGACACCTCCGTGGACGACGCGGTCACGGTGGTCGAGTGGGGTGAGGGGCTCGCCGAGGGCCTGGCCGAGGACCGGTTGGAGGTCGTGGTCAGCCGGGGCGTGGGGGAGGACGCCACGAGCGAACGCGAGGACCGGTCCGCGGACGAGAGCGCCGGCGCGCCCGAACGCACACCCGACGGCGCACTCGACAGCGAACCCGAGGACGAACCAGAGGACGAACACGCGGATGTCCGGCAGGTCCGGGTCGTCCCGGTCGGCCGGCGCTGGCTGGACGTCGCGGTCCGCGACGCGCTCGCCGACGGTCTCGCGGCCGACGTCAGGTCCGTCCCGCACTGACCTTCGCCACCGGCCCGGGCTAGCCTGACCAACGTGCTGCTCCTCGCGTTCGACACGGCCACCCCGGCGATCACGGTCGCGCTCCACGACGGTACGTCGGTGGTGGCGACGTCAACGGTCGTGGACGCCATGCGTCACGGCGAGCTCCTCGCCCCCGGCATCGCGGCCGTACTCGACCAGGCCGGCGCGGACCGGACCGACCTCACCGACATCGCCGTCGGCGTCGGCCCCGGCCCGTTCACCGGGCTGCGGGTGGGGCTGGTGACGGCCCGGACGCTGGGGCATGTCCTGGACATTCCGGTGCACGGCGTGTGCACTCTCGACGTGCTCGCGGCAGCCGCCGAGATCGGCACCGGGCCGTTCTGCGTGGCGACGGACGCACGCCGCAAGGAGGTCTACTGGGGGAGGTACGCCGACCGGCACACCCGCGTCGACGGACCCCGGGTGGACCGGCCGGACGCCCTCGCCACCGCGGACCCCGTGGTGGGGCGTGGCGCGACGCTGTATCCCGCGGCGTTCCCGACGGCGGCCGGCCCGCTCGACCCCGACGCCGCGGTGCTCGCCGACCTGGTGGCCTCGGGTACGGCGAAGGTCGTACCCGCGACACCGATGTATCTGCGCCGCCCGGACGCGGTCGAGCCCCGCACCCGTGGCAAGCGCGTCCTGACCACCCGCGAGGAGCGGGTCCCGACATGATCGCCATCCGGCCGGCTCGTTTCGAGGACCTCGTGACGTTGCGCGCGCTGGAGACGGCCTGCTTCGGCCGGGACGCCTGGGGCGAACAGGCGCTGGAAGGCGAGCTCGCCGGGGTGCCCGACACCAGGTGCGTCCTCGTGGCCGAGGACGCCGGCCCTGCCCGCACCTCCGAGGACGGCCACGTCGTCTGCGACATCGACGCCGGCGACGACGTCCACGAAGTCAACGACGTCCACGAGGTCGACGACGTCCACGAAGTCGACGACGTCGACACCTGCTGGGGCACCGGGACCGGCACGGGCACCGGCGAGTCCGCGATCGCGGGGTACGCGTCCCTGCTCGCGGTCGCGGCCACGGCCGACGTACAACGCATCGCCGTACGACCGGATCGCCGCCGGGAGGGGATCGGGCGGGCGCTGCTGGACGCGCTGCTCGACCAGGCCCGGGAGCGTGGCTGCGCCGAGGCGCTGCTGGAGGTGCGCCACGACAACGCCGCGGCGCTGGCGATGTACGAGGCGATCGGCTTCGAGCAGATCGCCCGGCGGCGCGGCTACTACCACGGTGTGGCCGACGCCCTGGTGCTCCGGCTGGCCCCGCTGGAGCAGTAGCTCCGGGCCGTCGGCAACGCCCTCGTTTGCCGGTCCCGGACGATCTTGCCGCAATTTCTTGACGCGCCTGTGGTGGCCTCTTACGGTCGTGCGGGAAATCGATTGCTCGCACGCTTTCTCCGTGCGTTCGACGCCGGCGGCTCTTGGTGAGGCGCACCGCCGGTCGGGAGGGAAACCATGAACGACCGACTCGGCCTGAGCCGCCGCGCCCTGCTGCACCTGTCCGCGGTCGCGGCCGGCAGCGTGGTCCTCGCGGGATGTTCGGGCGGCGACAACCAGACGGAGGGCGGCGGCCCGAAGGGCGGCGCCAAGCCGACAGCGCAGGCCCGCAAGGGATCGCGCGTCAAGCCGGTCGCGGTGCCGGCGAAGCTGAAGGAGTCGCCCGAGCTCGCCAAGCTGGTGCAGGCCGGCAAGCTGCCCAAGCTCGAGGAACGACTGCCCAGGAAGCCCTACGTCGTACCGCACAACTGGCTGACGCCGGGGAAGTACGGCGGCGTGATCAGCACCGTCACCTCCGCCAGTGACTCCGGCACCCATGCGGAGTACATGTACGGCCACTCCCTGCTGCGCTACCTCAACGACGGCCAGGACATCGGCCCGGGCCTGGTGGAGTCGTGGGAGTCCAACGCCGACGCCAGCGAGTGGACGCTGCACTTCCGCGAGGGGCTGAAGTGGTCCGACGGCCAGCCGTGGTCGACCGACGACATCATGTTCTGGTGGAAGGACATGGTGCTCAACACCGAGCACAGCGAGGTCCCTCCGGACGAGGCACGCTCGGGCAAGGGCACCGTGATGACGATGACGGCGCCGGACGCGCTGACCATCTCGATGAAGTTCGACGCGCCCGCCCCGCTGACCGCCGACCGGCTGGCCATGTGGGTCAACCGCGGCAACGGCCCCGGCTGGATGGAGCCCAAGCACTACCTCAAGCAGTGGCACCCGAAGTACAACAAGTCGGTGGGGAAGGACTGGGCCACCGACAAGGGCCTGTTCGACCAGAAGCGGGCGTGGATCCGCAACCCCGACTGCCCGGTGATGACCGGCTGGAAGTGCCAGTCCTACAAGGACGGCCGCCGGGTCGTCTTCGAACGCAACCCGTACTACTGGTGCGTCGCGCCCGACGGCGCCCAGCTTCCCTACCTCGACGCGCTGAACTTCAACGTCGTCCAGAACCCCGAGGTGCAGAAGCTGCAGGCCGTGGAGGGGAAGCTGAACTTCCTCTTCGGCGGGTTCACCTCGCTGTTCCTCAGCGACATCTCCTCGCTCAAGCAGTCGCAGGCCAAGACCAAGCTCGCGGTGGTCCTGTGGGACGCAGGCGACGGCAGCGGTTCGCTGGTGTTCTTCAACCAGGACTACTACGAGCCGAAGATGCGCAAGCTGATCCGGACCGCCAAGTTCCGCCAGGCCCTGTCGCACGCCTACAACCGGGCCGAGGTGCAGAAGGCGGTCTACTACAACACCGGCGAGCTCACCACCGGGACGATGAGCCCGAAGGCGATCGAGTTCCACGTCAACGACGAGGGCAAGAAGGTCTACAGGTCCTGGCGGGACAGCTACATCAAGTACGACCCCGAGCTGGCCAAGAAGATCCTCGACGAGATCGGCGTGGTGGACAAGGACGGCGACGGCAAGCGGGAGATGCCCGACGGCTCCAAGCTCGTCGTACGACTGGACTACCAGGCCGACACCGCTCCGGAGCACCAGCACAAGAACAACCTGCTGAAGAAGGACTGGGACGCGATCGGGATCGACACCCGGCTCAACCCGGTCCCGCCGGACGGCTACGGCGACCAGTGGCGGTTCGGCAAGCTGATGACCAACACCACGTGGGAGACCGGCGACGGGCCCAACTGCCTGGTCTACCCGCAGTGGCTGGTGCCGATGGAGTCCTCGCGCTGGGCGCCGCTGCAGGGTGAGTTCTACAACCAGCGCGGTGGGCCGAACGAGAGGAAGCAGCTCGACGTCGACCCGTACAAGCGCACGCCGCCACGGATGGACGCCGAGCCGGGTGGCCCGGTCGCCCGGCTGTGGAAGATCTACGACCAGACCAAGATCGAGCCGGACGAGCTGAAGCGCCACCAGCTCGTCTGGGAGATGGTGAAGATCCACATCACCGACGGCCCGTACCTGCTGGGCGTCGTGGCGAACACGCCGTACATCCTGCTCGTGCACGCGGACATGAAGAACGTCCCCGCGCGGAACGAGCTGGCCATGGGCGGGTTCGCCGCACCCTGGATCCACCCGACGCCGGCGGTCTACGACCCGGAGACGTGGTTCTGGACCAACCCGGACCAGCACACGATCTGACCGTACGACGACAGCAACGAACGCCGACCGCGAGCTCGGCCCGCCACGGTGGCGGGCTAGGCTCGCGGTCGTGCGCTGGGTGAACCGTGGTGTGAACGAGGAGCGGGCCGGGGTGGTCGCGTGAGCGACGAGCCGTTGGTGCTGGGCATCGAAACGTCGTGCGATGAGACGGGTGTCGGAATCGTCCGGGGTGGCACCCTGCTCGCCGACGCGGTCGCCTCCAGTCTGGAGGAGCACGCGCGGTTCGGCGGCGTGGTGCCCGAGGTCGCCAGCCGGGCGCACCTGGAGGCGATGATCCCGTCGCTGGACCGTGCCTGCGAGACGGCCGGGGTCCGGCTCGCCGACGTGGACGCGATCTCGGTGACCAGCGGGCCCGGGCTCGCCGGAGCCCTCCTCGTCGGCGTCGCCGCCGCGAAGGCGCTGGCACTGGGGCTCGGCAAGCCGCTGTACGGCGTCAACCACCTGGCCGCCCACGTCGCCGTGGACACCCTCGAACACGGCCCGCTGCCCGAGCCGTGCGTGTCCCTGCTGGTGTCCGGCGGACACTCCTCGCTGCTGCTGGTCGAGGACGTCACCGACACCGTGGACCCGCTCGGCTCCACCATGGACGACGCGGCGGGCGAGGCGTTCGACAAGGTGGCCAGGCTGCTGGGGCTGCCGTTCCCGGGTGGGCCGTACGTCGACCGGGAGGCGAAGGCCGGCGACTCGGCGTACGTCCGGTTCCCGCGCGGGCTGACCGGTCAACGTGACCTTGCGCGGCACCGGTTCGACTTCTCCTTCTCCGGTCTGAAGACCGCCGTCGCCCGCTGGGTGGAGACCAGGGAGCGTGCCGGTGAGCCGGTGCCGGTGGCCGACGTGGCCGCGTCCTTCCAGGAGGCGGTGTGCGACGTGCTCACCCGCAAGGCGGTGGACGCCTGCCGCAGCAGGGGTGTGGACGACCTGCTGATCGGTGGCGGGGTCGCTGCCAACTCCAGGTTGCGGGCGATGGCGCAGGAGCGCTGCGACACGGCCGGGATCCGGCTGCGGGTGCCGCGACCCAAGCTGTGCACGGACAACGGAGCGATGGTGGCCGCGCTGGGCGCGCAGATGCTGGCCCGCGGGCGGACCGCGTCCCGGCTGGACCTGGTGGCCGACTCCTCGCTTCCGGTCACCACGATCGCCGGCTGACACCGGGTTCCCCTTCGTACGTTGGGTTCTGAATTAGTTCGAATTAGTTCGAACTAGTTTGGACCGGCCCGCAGTAGGACGAATCGGGTCGATCGTCACGGTCGAACCGGTCGCCGGTCGGCTTACCGGCTCGGTGTCAATGTCAGCTTGCGCCCGCTCGGTGCCGGGGAATTCCGGTCGCACGATTGGCGGGACGGGTGAGCGGATAGGAGGCGGGTAGGAACGCGCCACAGCTCACCGGAGCCGCCATGACCACTCGCACCGAGACGGGGTCCGGCGTCGTCCCCGGAGACGAGCCCGGCGGCCAGGAAGGCGGTTCCGGCCGGAGTCGGCTCAGAGGTCAGCTCACGGGTCAGCCCTCGGGCCGGCTCAACGGTGAGCTCACGAGTCAGCCCAGAAGCCAGCCCAGGAGCGAGCCCAGAAGTCAGCCCAGCGGGCGGCATCGCAGCGAGACCTCGACCAGGCCCGGAAACCGGACCCGTGCCCGGCCCGGCAGGCGGATGGTGTGGGTGCCCGGCGGCACGTTCGCGATGGGCAGCGACGACTTCTACCCCGAGGAGCGCCCCGTCCGCACCGTCGAGGTGGCCGGCTTCTGGATGGACGAGCACCCGGTCACGGTGGCGGAGTACCGCCGGTTCGTCCGGGCCACCGGCTACGTCACGGTCGCCGAACGCCACCTCGACGCAGGCCGCGCTTCCGGCAGCGCTTCCGGCGTGGACCCCCGGCCGGCGACGCCGGGCTCGCTGGTCTTCCGTCCCACGCCGGGGCCGGTGGACCTGTCCGACTGGGGTAGCTGGTGGTCCTACGTTCCGGGCGCGTGCTGGCGCCGGCCCGAGGGTCCGGTCAGCGCTCCGCACGGACGTGAGCGCCACCCGGTGACGCACGTCGCCTACGAGGACGCCGAGGCGTACGCCGCCTGGTCGGGCAAGCAGCTTCCGACCGAGACCGAGTGGGAGTACGCCGCGCGCGGCGGGCTGGACGGCGCGGTCTACGCCTGGGGCAACGACTTCAGCCCACGCGGGCGGCTGATGGCCAACGTCTGGCAGGGCGACTTCCCGTGGCGCCGCGCGGGGCTCGGTCCGTACCGGCGAACGTCACCGACCGGACTGTTCCCGGCCAACGGGTACGGACTGCTGGACATGACCGGCAACGTGTGGGAGTGGACCAGCGACCTCTACCACGCGCCGGAGCCGGACCGCGCGGCCAAGGCGGTCTGCGTACCGGTGCCACTCGTCGTACCACTCGACCGGTCGGGACCGCTGCCCCGGCAGCGCGCGGCCACCGACGACCCGTCGGGCACCGAACTGCCGGCGGACGGCAGCTACGACGTCGACCGGGTGGTGCGGGTGGTCAAGGGCGGCTCGTACCTGTGCTCGGCGACGTTCTGTCTGCGGTACCGCCCGGCGGCCAGGCAGCCGAGCGACTCCGTCACCGCGACCTGCCACGTCGGGTTCCGGTGCGTCGTCCACCCCCGCTGAGACGCACGTCGAGCGGATCCGGCCGGGGTCAGCCGAACCCGAGCACGAACAGGCCGAGCACACACGCGGCGATGAACGCGATGGTGGCGAGGTAGAGCCCGGCCACACCCGGCGTCGCGGTGTAGGGCCCCATCAGGTCACGGTCGCGCGAGATGCCGTACATGAACCCCAGCAGGGGAAGCAGGAGCACGGCGTTCAGCACCTGCGTCAGCACCAGGATCGGGATCAGCGGCGCGCCCGGCACCAGCACGACAGCCGCCGCCACACCGGTGACCAGCAGGTACGTCAGGTAGAACAGGGAGGCGTCGCGCATGCTGTCGTCCAGCGCGGCCTCGTACCCGGTGAACTCGCACACCGAGTACGCCGTCGACAGCGGCAGGATCGCCGCCGCGAGCAGGCCCGCGCCGATCAGTCCGATGCCGAACAGCCCGCTGGCGAGCTGACCGGCGACCGGTTCCAGCGCACGGGCGGCGTCCGCGGCGGTGTCGATCCGGACGCCCCTCGCGTGCAGGGTGCTCGCGCAGGCGACCACGACGAACGCGCCGATCACGCCGGTGAGCACCGCGCCGGTCACCACGTCGACCCGTTCGTAGCGCAGGTCGGCCGGCCGCAGCTTCTTGTCCACCGCGTAGGACTGGATGAAGCTCAGGCCCCACGGCGCGAGCGTGGTGCCGACCGTGGCGGTGGCGATCAGCAGCGCGTCCCGGTCGAACGGCATCGTCGGCACCACCATCCCGCGGGCGACCTGCCCCCAGTCCGGATGGCCGAGCAGGCCGGCCGCGACGTATGCCACGAACACCGTGGCCAGCGCCATCAGGATGTGCTCGACCCGGTGGAAGCTGCCGCGCAGGACGAGCAGCGACACCACGACGGCGGCCAGCGGGACGGAGACGTACCGGCTGACGCCGAACAGCTCGAAGCCGGCCGCGATCCCGGCGAACTCCGCGCAGGTCGTGCCGACGTTCGCCACCACCAGGGCGAGGACGGCGAGCCCGGCCGCGCGCACGCCGTACCGCTGGCGGATCAGGCCGGTCAGGCCCTGCCCGGTGACCACGCCCATCCGGGCGCCGAGGTTGTGGAAGACGACCAGCGCGACGGTGGACAGCAGGAGCACCCACAGCAGCTGGTAGCCGTGGTCGGCGCCGAGCACGGAGTACGTCGTGATGCCGGCCGGGTCGTCGTCGGACAGTCCGGCCAGCAGCCCGGGCCCGAGCACCGAGACCAGCGCCAGCATGCGTACCCGCCAGGCGGCCCGGGGCGGCGCGGCCCGGTCACCGACGCGGGGGGTCACGGCGCGCCGTCTTCCCGCGGCCCGCGCTGGTCGCCGTGGTCGCCGTGGTTGCGCTGGTCGCCGTGGTTGCCGTGGTTGCCGCCGGGTCGCCGGCCGAGGTGCCGCGGCCGGTGCGTACGCCAGCCGCGCAGCCGGAAGAACCGCCGCCTGGTCAGGGGAGACCGCGACCGCAGGACGTGGCGGTAGTGGTGTCCGGCCTCCTCGGGAAGCTGGTCGAGCACCCGGCCGGCGTCCTCGGAGCCGAGCGCGAGCATCAGCCGGCCGCCGACGTCGGGATGGGTGGCCGCGACCGCGTTCGCCGCGCGTTCGGGGCCGACGGTCCGCAGCACGTCGGTGGCGCTGTCCACGTCGAGCCGGGTGAGGAGTTCGGCCAGCCCGCGGGCGTCCAGGCGGTGCACCGCGGCAGCCGTGGTGGCGAGCTGGACGAGGTGCCCGCGGCTCGACGTCAGGTGCAGGTCGCGCCAGTCGACGGCGCGCTCGGGCAGCCGCTCGCCGAGGAGCCGCAGGCCGAGCCGGCGGCAGACCGCGCCCATCCCGACGTCGACGGCGGCGACCTCGAGGCGCTGGTCGGGCAGCCGGGTGAGCAGGACGTCGGCCACCCGGGCCAGCCGGTGCCCCACGACGTCGACGATCTGGGTGTCCAGGACGTCGCGTACCAGCAGGAGTTCGTCGTCGCCGAGCTCGAAGCCGTCGGCGTACGCGGAGATCGGTTCGGCGTCGCGCAACTGGACGCCCGACCGCTCGAACGACGCGACCTCGCTCCAGGGCACCAGGTGCGTGGCCCGGTGGCGGGTGCCGACCAGCAACCGGTGTACGACCGGATGCGGTGAGCCGATCCGCGCGGTGAGGTCGCGCAGGTGGCCGACGGTGGTGCCGTCGGCGGTCCGGACCGGCTGCCCCGTCTCGCCGGTGAGGGCCAGCATGAGCCGAGCGTAGGACAGCACGGACCCGTCGAGAACCCACGAACCGCCGCCTGCCCGCGCGTCGTTCAGTCGTTGTCGCCGGTCCCGCCGGTCCTACGACCGGGTCGCCGCCAGGGCCACCACCGGCGGCGCGATCGGGGTGAGCGGACGCGTTCGCCGGGGTCGGAGCCGGTACGGGTGGGCAGGCCGGCCGCCGCCCACGCCTTGGTGCCGCCACGCAGGGACACCGCCGGTCGGCCGAGGCGGGCCAGCCGCTCCGCACCCTGCCGCGACCGGGTGCCGAGCGAGCACACCGTCAGCACCTGGCCGGGTGGCAGCGTGTCGAGGACGAACGGCAGCCGGTCCAGCGGGACGTTCACCGCGCCCGCGACGTGGCCGGCGGCGTACTCCTGCGGGCTTCGTACGTCGACCACCGGATCGCCGGCCGCCCACAGCGCCCGCGCCACGGTCAGGTCGACCTCCTCCGCCTCCGGTGGAATCGCCGTCATCCGGCCATCCTCCCCGGCCACCGGTCAGGCCGACGTGAGACCCCGGGCGAACGCGCTCACCGGCCTGGTGGTCACAATCGACGGTGGCCACGAACTCACCCGATCGCCCAATGCCTGCCGTGGGTCAGGCGGGTCCTACGGAGGTTTGGCACCATGAGCGGATGCTGGCACGCCGATGGCGGGCAAGGACGGCTCGCGCCGTCGCGCTCGCGCTCCTGCTGATCATGTCCACCGCCTGTGGTGGAGCCGGTGACGACGGCGGCGGTGACGGGCCGGGGAGCGCGGGCCGGGGCGCCCGGGCCGACCCGAAGGCGACACCGGCGAGCAGCCCGAGCCGGCCCACCGCCACCCCCGCGCCGAGCCCGGACCGGAAGCTGTCCTGGGGCCCGACCGAGGCGGAGTGGCGCCGCGCCCAGCAGACCGTTGCCGGCATGACGGCCAGCCAGAAGGCCGGCCAGGTGATCGTGGCCGGCTTCCAGGGGACCGAGGCGCCGATCGAGTCGCTGCGCAGGTACCACGTCGGCGGCGTGATCGTGATGGGGTACAACGTCGATTCGGTCGCGCAGGTGAGCGCTGTCAACGCCGCCCTGCACGCCGAGGCCCGCAAGGAGGGCCGGGACTGGCCGCTGCTGGTCGGCGTGGACCAGGAAGGTGGGCTCGTCGCCAGAGTCAAGGCGCCGTTGACGGAGTTCCCCGCGTACATGACGCTCGGCGCCGCCCGCGACCCGAAGCTCGCCCGCCGCGTCGCCCGGGCCAGCGGGGAGGAGCTGCGCAAGCTCGGCTTCACCATGGTCTTCGCGCCGGACGCCGACGTGACCACCGGCCCGGACGACCCGACCATCGCCAGCCGCTCCGCAGGTGACGACCCCGAGGAGGTCGCCGCCATCGTCAAGGGATCCTTGCGGGGGTACGCCGACGCCGGGATCCTGTCCGTTCCCAAGCACTTTCCCGGGCACGGCAGCGTTCCCGCCGACAGCCACGTCAGCCTGCCCGTCCAGCACGCCTCCCTGGCCACGTTGAAGCGCCGCGACCTGGTGCCGTTCGCCATGGCGGTCAAGGACGGTGCGTCGGCGGTCATGGTCGCCCACATCGACGTACGCGCGGTCGATCCGGGCACGCCGGCGTCGGTGTCGAAGCCGATGATCGACGGCGTCCTGCGCAGACAGCTCGGCTTCCAGGGTGCGGTGTTCACCGACGCGCTGGAGATGGCCGCGGTGGCCGACAAGTACGGCAGCGCCGAGGCAGGCGTACGCGCCCTGCTCGCCGGCGCCGACGTGCTCCTGTTGCCGGCCAGTGCGGCGAAGACGCACGACGCGATCATGGCGGCGCTGCGTACGGGCCGGCTGCCGCAAGCGCGGCTTGACGAGGCTGCCGCGCGTTCGATCGCGTTGATGCTGCACGCGAGGTCGACCGCGCAGAAGACGCCGTCCCAGGTCGAGTTCGGCGGGGCGAAGGACCTCTCCTACGCCGCCTCGCTGCAGGGACTCACCGTGGTGTCGGGCAAGTGCGAAGGACGCCTGGTGGACAAGCGGATCAGCGTCGTCGGTGGCCGGTCCGAGGACCGTGCCCGGCTCACCGAGGCCGCCCGCAAGGCAGGCTTGACAGTGGGCGAGGGCGGCGACGTCGTACACCTGCTGAACCGCGGCGAGGCGGGCTCGGGCGCGGTGGTCGTCGCCCTGGACACCCCTTACGGCCTGGCGCGCAGCTCCGCGTCCACGGCGCGGATCGGGTTGTACGGGCGTACGCCGGAAGCGTTCCGCGCCTTGGTCGACGTGCTGACCGGCAAGGCCCGCGGCGGCGGCCGGCTTCCGGTGCACGCCGGGGACCTGCCCGCGCAGCACTGCCGCTAGCGCCGCATCGCTTTCCCGTACGCGATCCGGCCCGCGTCTCTGCAACGAGATCGCGGGCCGGAACGCGTGCGGGGGACGGGGGAGTGCGGGTCAGGACCGCAGCGCGGCCACCACGTCGATCTCCACCAGGATGTTGTTCAGCTGGGACCCCACCGTGGTGCGGACGGGGTAGGGCGCCTCGAGGAACGACTCGTACACCCGGTTGAAGTCCGCGAAGTCGGCCAGGTCGGCGAGGTGCACGGTGGCCTTCACCACGTCGTCGAAGGTGAGGCCGCGCTCGGCGAGCACCGCGGCGACGTTGCGCATCACCTGTGCGGTCTGCTCGGCGACACCGCCCTCCACGAGCTCGCCGGTCTTCGGGTCGGCCGGGCCGAAGCCCGCGGTGTAGAGGAAGCCGTTGGCCACGATGCCCTGGGAGTAGGCACCGGCCGGGTTGGGCGCCTGGTCGGTCCGGATCGCTTCCTTGGCCATGGAGGTCCTTCCACTCGGTCGGCTGCGGCCGGTACTGCCGCAAAACGACACTAACGGGTACGCCCGGCTCGCTCGCCCGGGGCGTCGGCACGCGTCCTCACGCGGCCGGGGGTTCCCCCGGAGGCGTCACCAGCGGCGTCACCAGCAGGGCGACGCTACCGCCGGCGGTCCTGGTCACCACCAGCGTCGCCGCGGCCGACCCCCGCGGGGCGAGGCGCTTGCGGAGGACGTCCGGGTCCACGTCCACGCCCCGCTTCTTCACGGTCAGGGCGCCGACGTCGCGGGCACGCAACGCGCGCCTGAGCACCTTCACGTCGTACGGCAGCACCTCCTCGATGCGGTACGCCGTGGCGAACGGCGTCGGCACCCATCGGGCGGAGGTGAGGTAGGCGATCTTCGGGTGCACCAGCGCCCCGTCCACCAGCGGCGCCACCGCGGTCACCAGGCCGGCGCGGATCACCGCGCCGTCGGGTTCGTAGAGGTAGCCGAGCGGTTCGCTGACCGGCGCATCGCCCGGATCGTCGGCGTCGGTGAGGGCGGTACCCGCCGGCAGCACGGTCGCGCGCCGGCGTACCGGCTCACCGGATCCCTCCGCCCGCGACCTCAGGGCACCCGACCACAGGGCCGCCTCCTTCACCTCGCGGCCCTCGCTGACCCACTCCGCCTCCACCTCGGCGGGAATCAGGGCGTGGGGGATGATCGGCGCCGTCTTGACGCAGGCGGTGCCGGTGAGCAGGTCGGTCACGAACGACCAGGGCGGTGAGTAGTCGGCCGGGTCGAAGACCCTGCCCCGGCCCGAGCGCCTGGCCGGGTCGGCCACCACCCCGGCGTAGGGGGAGCGGTCCACCTCGGTGACGTCGGCCACCTCGACCCGGGCGTGCGCCTGGACACTCCGGCCGGCCGGATCGCCGGAGCCGGCCGGAGTGGCCAGGTTGGCCAGGTCGGCAAGGTTGGCCCGCGCGATCTCGGCGGTCAGCGGGTCCCGGTCGAAGCCGGTCACGGCCAGGCCGGCCCGGGCCAGCGCCAGCAGGTCTCCGCCGATGCCGCAGCACAGGTCGGCCACCCGCGCGGGCTCGGCCCGTTCTGCGGCGCCACCCGCCGGGCCGCCCTCGTCGGCGCCGAGGACGGCGGCGATCCGCCCGGCCCGGTGGGCCGCGACCCCGGCGGTGGTCGCCTGCTCCAGCCCGTCGCGGGTGAAGAACATCCGGTCCGCGTCGGCTCCGAACTTGGTCCGGGCCCGCCGGCGCAGGGCGGCCTGGGTGAGCGCGGCGGCCACCAGGTCGGCGGGGTGGTCGCGGCGCAGCCGGGTGGCGAGGGTGATCGCGGCGCGCTCGTCGTAGGCCGCCTGCGCCTCGGCGAGCAGGTCCTGGCCGGCGGGTCCACGGAGCGCCCGGAACACCTCGAGGTCCATCGGCTCCTCCGCCCCTCCCGTCGGTCCGGCTCCTCCGGCCGCCGTCCGGAGGTCGCGGTTTCCGGGTCCGGTTCCGACCCGCCTGGCACTCAGGTTGACCGAGTGCTAACAACCGCATAGATTCGGCTTTGGCACTCTCGACCTTAGGGTGCCAGCAACAGCCCGCGACGAGGCGGCCGGCACCGCGACGACGGCTCGCCAGCGTCGCTCCACAGGTGAAAACAACTCACGAACTCGTGTTCACCGTGACATCCCGTGAAGGGGGAGGTCAGTAGTGTCGGTCTCCATCAAGCCGCTCGAGGACCGCATCGTCATCAAGACCCTCGACGCCGAAGAGACAACCGCGTCGGGTCTGGTGATTCCTGACACCGCGAAGGAGAAGCCCCAGGAGGGCGAAGTCGTCGCGGTCGGTCCGGGTCGCATCGACGACAACGGCAACCGGGTCCCGCTCGACGTTGCCGTCGGCAACAAGGTGATCTTCAGCAAGTACGGCGGCACCGAGGTGAAGTACAGCGGCGAGGAGTTCCTCATCCTCTCCGCGCGCGACGTGCTCGCCGTCGTCGAGAAGTAGCCAACACGCCGCCCGGCAGGAGGGTGGGCCACGCGCCCGGACCCCCGGCGGGCGCGACCCGCGACCACCTGGTCGCGACCGTGTGGTCGCGTCGCCACCACCCTCCTGCCGCCGGCTCGTGCCGCCCCGACCCGGTCCTCCCGGCCTGGTCGCAGGCGGCAACAGACGTACACGTTCGAGGGACGACTGACGACCGGCACCAGCCGGGCCCGGCCACCGCCGGAGGACCCGGTAGGGCGTCGTGGAAGGACATTTACACCCATGCCGAAGATCCTGGAGTTCGACGAGAACGCACGGCGCGCCCTCGAGCGCGGCGTCGACGCCCTCGCGAACACCGTGAAGGTGACGCTGGGCCCCAAGGGCCGCAACGTCGTCATCGACAAGAAGTGGGGCGCCCCCACCATCACCAACGATGGTGTGACGGTTGCCCGCGAGGTGGAGCTCGAGGACCCGTTCGAGAACCTCGGCGCCCAGCTCGTCAAGGAAGTCGCCACCAAGACCAACGACATCGCCGGTGACGGCACCACCACGGCGACCGTGCTCGCCCAGGCGATGGTGCACGTCGGGCTGCGGGCGGTCGCCGCCGGCGCCAACCCGATGTCGCTGAAGAAGGGCATCGACCGCGCGGTCGAGACGATCAACACCTTCCTCCTGGAAAAGGCCAAGTCGGTCGACACCCGGGAGGAGATGGCCCACGTGGCCACCATCTCCGCGCAGGACGCGCAGATCGGCCAGCTGATCGCCGAGTCCTTCGACAAGGTGGGCAAGGACGGTGTGATCACCGTCGAGGAGTCCAACACCCTGGGCACCGAGCTCGAGCTCACCGAGGGCATGCAGTTCGACAAGGGCTTCATCTCGCCGAACTTCGTGACCGACGCCGAGCGCCAGGAAGCCGTCCTGGACGACGCGTACATCCTGATCCACCAGGGCAAGATCTCCTCGATGTCCGACCTGCTCCCGCTGCTGGAGAAGGTCGTTCAGGCCGGCAAGCCGATGGTGATCATCGCCGAGGACGTCGAGGGCGAGGCCCTGGCCACCCTCGTGGTCAACAAGATCCGCGGCATCTTCAACTCGGTGGCCGTCAAGGCTCCCGGGTTCGGTGACCGCCGCAAGGCCATGCTCGAGGACCTCGCCGCCCTCACCGGCGGGCAGGTCGTCGCGCCCGAGATCGGGCTCAAGCTGGACCAGGTCGGCCTCGAGGTGCTCGGCACCGCGCGCCGGGTCACGGTGACCAAGGACGACACCACGGTCATCGACGGCGGCGGCTCGTCCGACGACGTGGCTGCCCGCGTCTCCCAGATCAGGGCCGAGATCGAGAACACCGACTCCGACTGGGACCGCGAGAAGCTGCAGGAGCGGCTCGCGAAGCTGGCCGGCGGCGTGTGCGTGATCAAGGTCGGCGCGGCCACCGAGGTCGAGCTCAAGGAGAAGAAGCACCGCATCGAGGACGCCGTGTCGGCGACCCGCGCGGCGATCGAGGAGGGCATCGTCACCGGCGGTGGCGCCGCCCTCGTGCACGCCGCCACGGCGCTGGACAACCTGTCCGAGCTGACCGGTGACGAGAAGATCGGCGTCGAGCTCGTACGCCAGGCGGTCCGCGAGCCGCTGCGCTGGATCGCCGAGAACGCCGGCGCCCAGGGCTACGTCGTCGTGGAGAAGGTCCGCGAGAACGGCCCCGGCAAGGGCTACAACGCCGCCACCGGCGAGTACGGCGACCTGGTTGGCCAGGGCGTCATCGACCCGGTGAAGGTGACCCGCTCGGCGCTGGCCAACGCGGCGTCCATCGCGGCGATGCTGCTCACCACCGAGACGCTCGTCGTCGACAAGCCGGAGGACTCCGAGGAGACCGCCGGACAGGGCCACGGCCACGGCCACGGTCACTGATCCGGCAGCCGGCTGACACCGGCCGGCTTCGGCGCAGGCCGCTGACTCCGGCGTACGCCGGACAGCACGCAGCACGCAGCACGCAGCAAGGCCGAGGGGCCGGGACTTCCTCCACGGAGGAGTCCCGGCCCTTCGGCCGTTTCCTGTGTGGGTTGGGGGACGGGAGTCAGTTCCCGGCCGCACCGGCGTCCCCCGCGTTCCCGCCGATCGCCACGTTCCCCGCGGCCATCGGGCCGAAGGTGGTCGGCAGCACCGGGCCCGCGCCTGCGTGGGGGATCGGGCGTACGGGCGTGGCGAGTTCGCACCGCCCGGAGAGCGTGCAGCGCACGAGTGCCGCGCGCGGCCCCTGGGTGACCCGGGCCAGGAACGCACCGTCCCCGCCGCCCTGGCCGTCCGGCTCCACGACCGGGTTGCCGGCCGAGGCCGCGTTCAGCCGGTGCTGTGCTCGTTGACCAGGACGCGGCGCACGTACGCATCGACCGCCTGGACCCCGCGGATGCGGTGCCAGGCGAGATAGGTGCGGGTCAGCGCGGACTGAACCAGGTCCTCGGCCTCGTGCAGGTTCCCGGTCAGCAGGTACGCCGTTCTCACCAGCGCGCGCTGGCGCGAGGCGACGTAGGCCTGGAACTCCTCCGTGACATCGGAGACATCGCAGACATCAGGCACCGGCGAACCCCCGTTCTGCTCGTGCCGGATGGATATCACGCTCATGTCGACCTCACGCCGACACTCGTACGGACCTCATACCGACACTGACGTCGCGGAGCCCGGATCCCTTGCATGCCTCCCGGCCGACGGTGCCCCGGCGCGTCCTGGTTGCCGACCCGCGCGAATCGCCCGAACCCGGAACGGGCGACAATAGGTCTGATGTCCACCCAGGTCACCCTCAGGTCGCTCGGCGTGCGGGTGTATCTGCCGTCCCTGCTCTACGGCGTCGGGCAGGGTGCGATCGCCCCGATCGTGGCGTTGTCCGCGCGCGACCTCGGCGCCTCGGTCGGCTCCGCCAGCCTGGTCGTGGCCGCCGCCGGCGTCGGTCAGCTCGTCGGGGACCTGCCGGCGGGAGCGCTGGCCGGACGGATCGGCGAACGCCGGGCGATGCTGGCCGCGTCCGCTCTGGTGGTCGGTGCGCTCGGCGCCTGCATGCTGGCGTCCACCGAGTGGCTGCTCGCGGTGGGCATCTTCTGTACCGGTCTCGCCGGCGCGGTGTGGGGCCTCGCGCGGCAGGCGTACCTCGCCGAGGTGGTGCCGTTCCACCTGCGCGCCCGGGCCATGTCGACACTCGGCGGGGTGCAGCGGATCGGGATGTTCATCGGGCCGTTCCTCGGCGCGCTCGCCGTCGGCGTGTGGGGAACGGACGGGGCGTACGGACTGCACGCCACCACTGCGGTGCTCGCCGGCCTTCTCCTGCTGGCCCTGCCCGAGCCCGCCCACGCGGGCAGAGCCGCGCCGGCCGGCGGCCCGGTCCGCACGATCGACGTGGCCCGCAGCCACGCGAGCGTCCTGCGCACGCTGGGCATGGGTGCCCTGCTGGTGGGTGCGGTCCGGGCATCCCGGCAGGTGGTCATCCCGCTGTGGGCGGACTCCATCGGCCTGGACGCCGCGTCCACCAGCGTGATCTTCGGGATCGCCGGCTCGGTGGACATGCTGTTGTTCTATCCGGCCGGACGGGTGATGGACCGAAAGGGCAGGGCGTTCGTGGCCGTGCCGTCGATGGTGATCCTTGGACTCGCGCACCTGCTGCTCCCGATGACCAACCACGCGGTGACGCTGGCCGGGGTCGCGGTGCTGATGGGATTCGGGAACGGCATCGGCAGCGGCATCATCATGACGCTCGGCGCCGACGTGTCCCCGCCGGTCGGGCGGACGGCGTTCCTCGGCGCCTGGCGGCTGTGCGCGGACGCCGGCAACAGCGCGGGGCCGCTGGTGATCGGCGCGGTGAGCGCCACGGTGGCGCTCGGCCCGGCCGTGCTCCTGATGGGCGGGGTGGGCCTGGTCGGGGCGGTGCTGATGGGCCGGTGGATTCCCCGGCACCCGCCCGGGCCCGCGCCCCAGCCGGTGCCGCACAGCCCCTGACGCCGGAACCCTGCCGGACCGCACTCGCCCCTGACGCCGGAACTCCGGGCGTACGGGAAATGCCGTACATGACACACCGGCCCCGCGTCGTGGGCCCACCCGGACGCCTCGCTAGCATGAAGGGACGTTCGCGACCGGAGGAAGCATGAATCTTGATCCCCGGGCAGAAGACGGCGACGTCACCGGCCCCTTCACCACCCTCGGCCTGACCTACGACGACGTCCTGCTGCTGCCAGGCGAGTCCGACGTCATCCCCAACGAGATCGACACCACCAGCCGGATCTCTCGCCGGATCAGTGTGCGGATCCCGTTGCTGTCCAGCCCGATGGACACCGTGACCGAGGCGCGGATGGCGATCGCCATGGCGCGCCAGGGCGGGATCGGCGTCCTGCACCGCAACTTCTCCGTCGAGGACCAGGCCCAGCAGGTCGACCTGGTCAAGCGTTCCGAGGCCGGCATGGTCGCCCAGCCGATCACCATCGGCGCGGACGCCACCATCGGCGAGGCGGACGCCATCTGCGGGCAGTACCGCATCTCCGGCGTGCCGGTCGTCGGCCCCGACCAGAAGCTGCTCGGCATCGTCACCAACCGCGACATGCGGTTCGAGACCGACCAGTCACGGCTGGTCCGCGACATCATGACCCCGATGCCGCTGGTCACCGGCGTGGTCGGCATCTCCGCCGACGAGGCGATGGGGCTGCTGCACAAGCACAAGATCGAGAAGCTTCCGCTGGTCGACGACGCCGGCCGGCTGCAGGGCCTGATCACCCTGAAGGACTTCGTCAAGCGCGACCAGTTCCCGCACGCCACCAAGGACGACACCGGCCGGCTGCGGGTGGCCGCGGCGGTCGGCTTCTTCGGCGACGGGTGGAAGCGGGCGATGACGCTGGTCGAGGCCGGCGTCGACCTGCTGATCGTGGACACCGCGCACGGCCACACCTCCGGCGTGCTCGACATGATCCGCCAGCTCAAGGCCGACCCGGCGGCGGCGCACGTGGACGTGATCGGCGGCAACGTCGCCACCCGGGCGGGCGCGCAGGCGATCGTGGACGCGGGCGCGGACGGCGTGCGGGTGGGCGTCGGGCCGGGCTCGATCTGTACGACCCGGGTGGTGGCCGGGGTCGGCGCGCCGCAGGTCACCGCGATCCACGAGGCGGCCCAGGCGGCCAAGCGGGCCGGCGTACCCGTGATCGGCGACGGCGGGCTGCAGTACTCCGGCGACATCGCCAAGGCGCTGGTGGCCGGGGCGGAGTCGGTGATGCTCGGCTCGCTGCTCGCCGGCTGCGAGGAGAGCCCGGGCGACCTGGTGTTCATCAACGGCAAGCAGTACAAGTCCTACCGCGGCATGGGGTCGCTGGCCGCGATGAGCTCCCGGGGCAAGAACCGCTCCTACTCCAAGGACCGCTACTTCCAGGGCGACGTACCCTCCGACGACCAGCTCGTCCCCGAGGGCATCGAGGGGCAGGTGCCCTACCGCGGGCAGCTCCGGGCCGTCGCGCACCAGCTGGTCGGCGGCCTGAAGCAGTCGATGTTCTACGTCGGCGCCCGGACGGTGCCCGAGCTGCAGGAGCGGGGGAGGTTCGTGCGGATCACTCCCGCCGGGCTGAAGGAGAGCCACCCGCACGACATCCGGATGACGGTCGAGGCGCCCAACTACTGGGGCCGCTGACCGATCCGGGGGGCCTGACCGCCGCCGCCGCGGCGTAGGGGAGAATCGGGGCCGTGACCGAGATCGAGATCGGCCGTGGCAAGCGCGGTCGCCGCGCATACTCCTTCGACGACATCGCGATCGTGCCCAGCCGGCGCACCCGCGACCCCGAGGAGGTGTCGACGGCCTGGCAGATCGACGCCTACCGCTTCGAGATGCCGGTGATCGCCGCGCCGATGGACTCGGTGGCCTCACCGAGCACGGTGATCGAGCTCGGCCGGCGCGGCGGGCTCGGCGTCCTCAACCTCGAGGGGCTGTGGACCCGCTACGAAGACCCCGAGCCGCTGCTCGCGGAGATCGCCGAGCTGGACCCGGACGCCGCCACCGCGCGGATGCAGCAGATCTACGACGAGCCGATCAAACCCGACCTGATCACCGCGCGGCTGGCCGAGATCCGCGCCGCCGGTGTCACCGTGGCCGGCGCGCTGTCGCCGCCGCGTACCAAGCAGCTGTGGAAGACCGTAGTCGACGCCGGCGTGGACATCTTCGTGATCCGCGGTACGACCGTCTCCGCCGAGCACGTCTCCTCCCAGATCGAGCCGCTCAACCTCAAGCAGTTCATCTACGAGCTGGACGTGCCCGTGGTGGTCGGCGGGTGTGCGACGTACCAGGCGGCGCTGCACCTGATGCGGACCGGCGCGGCCGGGGTGATGGTCGGCTTCGGCGGCGGTGCCGCGCACACCACTCGCAGCGTCCTCGGCGTCGCCGTACCCATGGCCTCCGCGGTGGCCGACGTCGCCGCGGCCCGCCGCGACTACCTCGACGAGTCCGGTGGCCGCTACGTCCACGTGATCGCCGACGGTTCGGTCGGCCGGTCCGGTGACCTCGCCAAGGCCGTCGCCTGCGGGGCGGACGCGGTGATGCTCGGCTCGCCGCTGGCCCGCGCGCAGGAGGCACCCGGGCACGGGTTCCACTGGGGCCTGGAGGCACACCACGGCGAACTGCCGCGGGGAGCCCGGGTGGAGGTGGGCACCATCGGCACGCTGGAGGAGATCCTCTTCGGGCCGTCCCGGCGTTCCGACGGCACCATGAACCTCGTCGGCGCACTGCGCCGGGCGATGGCGACCACGGGCTACACCGACCTCAAGGAGTTCCAGCGCATCGAGGTCGTCGTCCAGTAACCCACGAGCCCCACAAGCATGCGAGCCGCCCCCGACCTGAGCGATGGTCGGGGGCGGTGCTGCGTTCGCCTGGTGCCTCGTCCGCAGGCCGGACTCGTCGGGCAGCCGAAGTGTCTCCACACTTCCCGACCGGGACCAGGGCCGAGTTGGAAGCGTGAAGCCGTACGGTGGTTCCGGCCACCCGGTCTCTTCACACTTCCACCTCGGACCGCACCGTGAGCCTCAGTGCGCCGCCAGGCCGGGCATTCTTCCGCGGAAGAATGCGTCGCCTCCCTGCGCTGACCGGTGCCGGATTCTTCCGCGGAAGAATCCGGCACCCGGGAGGGCCGGGTCAGCGGTCGTCGGCGGAGGGACGGTTGTCCGGCTCGGAGGGAGCCGTACGCACGATCACCTCGACCTGGACCCGGACCGGCTCACCAGGTCCGGCACCGTCCGCCGACGGGGGCCGGTCGGCGTTCACCGTCGTGACCGCGCTGCCTGCCACCGCACCCGCCGCACCCGACGCACCGCCGGCCATTGCCGCTCCGGAGGTGCCGGCCGGAGCCGGCGAGCCGTTCCCGGTTCGGCCACCCGCCGCAACGCCGTTGGCGTGCATGGCCGCTTCCTCGCCGCCGTGCTCGCCGTCGTACTCACCCGAACGCTCGGCCAGGTGGCTGTGCGCGGCGTGGTGGTGGGCCGCCGCCTGCGTGCTGCGGAGGTGCCCACCGGCGTGTCCACCGGCGTGTCCACCGGCGTGTCCACCGGCGTGTCCACCGGCACGTGCGTACTCGCCCTCGTCGGCGTACTCCTCCTCGCGCGCCTGTTTGGCATGGGCGCCGTTGCGGCGCGGCGTAGCGTCCAGCCGCGCCACGTCGCCCTCGCCCTCGCGGGTGTCGGTTCCCCGGCGCCGGCGGCGGCGTTCCTTGAACTCCTCCACCAGCGTGTAGAGCGTCGGCACCAGCACCAGCGTCAGCAGGGTGGAGCTGACCAGGCCGCCGATCACCACGATCGCCAGCGGCTGGGAGATGAACACCCCGCCGCCGGTGAGGCCGAGCGACATCGGCACCAGGGCGCAGATGGTCGCCAGCGCGGTCATCAGGATCGGCCGCAGCCGCCGCCGGCCACCCTCGATCACCGCCTCCCGCACACTCATGCCTCGGTCGCGGTACTGGTTGATCAGGTCGATCAGCACGATCGCGTTGGTGACCACGATGCCGACCAGCATCAGCATGCCGATCAGGGCGGGTACGCCGAGCGCGGTGTCGGTCGCCAGCAGCAGCCCGAGCGCGCCGGTGGCCGCGAACGGCACCGACACCAACAGGATCAGCGGCTGCACGATGCTGCGGAAGGTCGCCACCATGACCAGGAAGACGATCGCGATCGCGGCGAGCATCGCGATCCCGAGCTGGCCGAACGCGTCGCTCTGCTCCGAGCTCACCCCACCGAGCTTGTAGCTCGCGCCACCTGTCAACTTCAGCTTGCCCAGGGCGGTTTTCAGGTCGGTGGACACCTTGCCCACGTTGGAGGTGTTCGGGGTGGCCGAGATGGTGGCGGTGCGCTGACCGTCGGTCCGGGTCAGCTGCGCGGCCTTGGCGACCTCGGACACCTTGGCCACCGAGTCCAGCCGCACGGTGGTCCCGAGCGGTGTGGGCAGCGGCAGCCGGCGCATGGCCGCGAGGTCCTTGGGCGTCGTGCCGGCGTACAGCATCACGTCGCTCTGCTCGGAGTCCAACGTGACGGTGCCCGCCTGCTGCCCCTCGAACGCCTGGCGTACCGCCTGCCCGATCTGGGCCTCGGACAGCCCGGCCGCGGCCGCCTTCGCCCGGTCGACCTCGACCTGGACGGTCGGCCGCTCCGAGCTGAGGTTGTTGCTCACGTCGGAGGCGCCGTCGACACCGCGGACGGCCTTCTCCACCTGTGCCGCGGCGGTCCGCAGCGCCCCGGTGGTGGGCGCGGTGACCTCGACCTCGAGGTTGCTGGAGCCGGGCGGACCGGACTGTGCGCCCTCGACGGTGACCGTCCCCACCCCGGTGAGGCGGTCGAGGTCCTTGCGCAGCCGGTCGCGGAACACCGTCTGGTCGAGGCCATCCTTCGTGGTGAGGGAGAACGTCGCCTGGTTGGTCCGGCCGCCGGTGGAGAAGCTGCCGAACTCCGCCGTACCCACGGTCGTCTGGTACGACTCCACCTCGTCCAGGCCGGCGATCACCTTCTCCACCTTCTTGGCCGCGGTGTCGGTGGCGGCCAGGGAGGAGGAGACCGGCATGGCCTGGTTGACGGTGACGGTGTTCTGCCCGCTGTCGTCGAGGAAGTTGGTCTTCAGCAGCGGTGCGGCGCCGATCGTCCCGGCGAACACGAGCACGCCGACCAGCAGGGTGACCACCTTGTGCCGGGTGGTCCAGCTGATCACCGGGACGTACGCCCGCTGCAGCGGGTTGCGGCGTTCCTTCGCCACCGCCTCGGCCCGCACTCGCTCCTCGTCGCTGGGGTCGACGTTCGGGCGGCGCAGGAACCAGTACGCGAGGACGGGGATGATCGTCAGCGACACCAGCAGCGACGCGGCCAGCGCGATGCTCACCGTGACGGCGAACGGCCGGAACAGCTCGCCGACCTGGCCGCCCACGAAGGCGATCGGGGCGAAGACGCCGACCGTGGTCACCGTGGACGCGGTGACCGCGCCGGCCACCTCGCGTACGGCGTCCAGGATCGCCCGGAGCTTGTCCTCGCCGTAGGCCAGGTGACGTTTGATGTTCTCGAGTACGACGATCGAGTCGTCGACCACGCGGCCGATGGCGACGGTGAGCGCGCCCAGCGTGAGGATGTTGAGGGAGTAGCCGCCGGCGTACAGCCCGAGCATCGCGACCAGCAGCGAGAACGGGATGGAGACGGCGGTGACCAGTGTCGACCGCAGCGACAGCAGAAAGACCAGGATCACCAGGACGGCGAACAGCAGGCCGATCGCGCCCTCGGTCGTGAGCCCGTCGATGGACTCCTCGATGAACGGCGCCTGGTCGAACACCACCGTCAGCTTGGCGTTGCCGCCGATGGAGGTGCGCAGCTCGTCCAGCCGGTCCTGGACCGCGTGGGAGACGGCGACGGTGTTGCCGTCGGCGGTCTTGGTGACCGCGATGCCGAGCGTGGGCCGGCCGTTGGTGCGGGTGATCGAACTCGTCGGTGCCAAGGTCTCCTTGACAGTGGCGACGTCGGAGAGCTTCACCGGTGTCGGCGCGGCCGGGGCCGCCTGACCGGCCGCACCCGCGGACCCGGCGGACCCGGTGGACCGGGAAGATCCGGTCGCGGAGCCGCCACCCGGCTGCCCACCGGAGGTCTGTCCGGCACCACCCGCACCCGCCGAACCACCCGCACCCGCCGAACCACCCGCACCCGCCGAGCCCCCGGCACCGGCGGCACCGCCGCCCGGCAGCACCGGCAGGTTGCGGATGTCCGCGACCGAGGTGAACGGCGACCCCACGGACACCGACAGCGAGCGATCTCCGGAGTCGAACTGCCCACCCGGCACGTTGACGCCGTTGGCCTGCAGCGCGCCGACCACGCCCTGCAGGGTGACCCCGCGCGCGGCCGACTTCTTGTCGTCGAGGGTGACCGACACCTGCCGGTCGCGCACCCCGGTCACCGTCACCTGGCGTACGTCGGTGAGCTTGTCCAGCTCCGGAACCACCCGGTCGTCCAGTGCGCGGGCGAGGTCCTGCTGGCTCTGGTCGGAGCTGACCGCGAGCAGGACCACGGGCAGGTCGTTGAAGCTGCCGGCCTGAACGGTCGGCTGGACGTCGTTGGGGAGCTGCCCGGACAGCCGGTTGATCGACTGCTGGATGTTCTGCACGGCCCGGCCGATGTCGGTGCCGTAGGTGAAGTCGGCCTGTACGAGGGAGAAGCCGTCGCTGGAGGTGGAGGTGGTCTTGTCCAGGCCGTCGACGCCGGCGACGGCGGACTCGATCGGCTTGGTGACCTCGCGTTCGACGATGTCCGGCGAGGCGCCCGGGTAGACGGTGCTGATGTAGGCGCCGGGGATCTCCAGGCTCGGGATCAGCTCCTGCTTCAGTGCGCCGGTGGCGACCAGGCCGAAGCCGAGGATGGCGATCGAGACCAGGGCGACGAGGCTCCGGTAGGCGAGACTCAGTCTGGCCAGTCTGGACATGGGTTCCCCTCGGACTAGCTGCCCCGGCGGGCGCGACGTGCTGGTGGGCGGCCGGTTCCGACCGTTGCCGAGAATACTTCGCCTCGAACGGAATATCGTCGTCAGACGAGCTATTTCAGGGTCTTACCGGAGAAGATCCTCCGTAGGGACGAGAAGGGGTACGCGGCGTGGAGGACAGGGCTGGGCTGATTGCCCGGATCGAGGCGGCCGAGGACGATTTCCGTCAGTCCCTGCTGCGACTGTGTGGGGCGGACCTGTTCTCGGTCGACCTTACGATGACCCAGCTGCGGGCACTTTTCGTTCTCGGCGCGTCCGGGGCGCTGTCGGCGCACGACCTCGCCGACGCGCTCGGCGTGGGGCCCACCACGCTCACCGGGATCGTCGACCGGCTGCAGGTACGCGGCCTGGTCCACCGCATTCAGGACGGCCACGACCGGCGGATCCGGCGGGTGGATCTCACCGACGCCGGGCGGACCCTGCTGGGGGACGTGGACGAGGTGCGCCGGGCGTACCAGCGCAGGATGTTCGCCCGGCTGGACGACGACGTTCTGTCCGGGATGGCCACCGCCGTGGAGGCGCTGGCCAGGGTCTGCGCCGAGGAGGTGGCCGCCGAGCGCGGCGCGGGCGGCGGTGACTCCGGCGGTGACCCTGATCACCCGCTCGCCCGGTCCGCACCATGATCCGCGCCATGATCGCCCCGCCCCCGCCTAGGCTGGCACCATGACTGAGCGGGAACTCACCTCCGGCCGGGTGGCCGAGCTGACCGGCCGGGTGTTCGCCACCTCGGGGGAGACCCTGGACGCCGTCTCGCCCCTGACCGGCAAGCCGCTGGGCCAGGTGCCGGTGTCGAGCACCGACGACGTGGCCGAGGCGTTCGCCCGGGCCCGCGCGGCGCAGGCGGAGTGGGCTCAGGTGCCGGTGGCCGAGCGCACCGACCTGCTGCTGCGGGTGCACGACCTGGTGCTCGACCGTCAGCGCGACCTCATGGATCTCGTCCAGTGGGAGTCCGGCAAGGCCCGCAAGCACGCGTTCGAGGAGCTGGCGGACGTCGCGAACACCGCGCGCTACTACGCCCGGGTCGCCCAGCAGCACCTGTTGCCGACCCGGCGGGCCGGCATGTTCCCGTTCCTCACCCGGGCCACCGAGCTGCGCCACCCGAAGGGGGTCGTCGGCGTCATCGCGCCCTGGAACTACCCGTTCACGCTGGCGATCTCCGACGCGCTGCCCGCGCTGGTCGCCGGCAACGCGGTGGTCACCAAGCCGGCCAGCCTCACCGCGCTGTGTGCGCTGGCCGCTGCCGAACTGGTCGCCGACGCCGGCCTGCCCCCCGACCTGTGGCAGGTGGTGGTGGGCGCGGGCTCCTCGATCGGGAACGCCCTGATCGACCACTCCGACTTCGTCTGCTTCACCGGCTCCACCGGGACCGGGCGCTCGGTGGCCGCCCGGTGTGGTGAGCGGCTGATCGGCGCCACCATGGAGCTGGGCGGCAAGAACGCCATGCTGGTTCTCGACGACGCCGACCCGGACGTGGCCGCCGAGGGCGCGGTACGCGGCTGCTTCTCCAACGCCGGCCAGCTGTGCATCTCGATCGAACGCCTCTACGTCGCGGCACCGGTGTACGACGAGTTCGTCGACCGCCTGGTGGCCCGGGTGGAGGCCATGCGGGTCGGCCCGGCGCTGGACTTCGGCCCGGACATGGGTTCGCTCATCTCCGCCGACCAGCTCCGCACCGTCACCGCGCACGTGGAGGACGCCAGGGCCAAGGGCGCGCGCGTCCTCACCGGTGGGGTCGCCCGGCCCGACCTGGGGCCCCACTTCTTCGCGCCCACCGTCCTCGCGGAGGTGACCCCGGAGATGACCTGCTTCGCCGAGGAGACGTTCGGCCCGGTGGTGTCGGTCTACCGCGTCGCCGACGAGGACGAGGCGGTGACGCGGGCCAACGACACGACGTTCGGGCTGAACGCCGCGGTCTACGGCCGCGACGTACGCCGGGCCTGCGCGGTCGGTGAACGCCTGCGCGCCGGCACGGTCAACGTCAACGAGGCCTACGCCGCGGCGTGGGGGAGCGTGGACGCGCCGATGGGCGGCATGGGCGACTCCGGGATGGGACGCCGGCACGGCGCCGAGGGGCTGCTGAAGTACACCGAGGCCCAGACCATCGCCGTGCAACGGATGCCGATGGCGCCGCCGGGCAGGGTGTCCCACGACGCGTTCGCCCGCGGGCTCACCGTCGGGTTGCGGGCGCTGCGGAAGGGGGGCCACAGGTGATGGGCCGCCGTCGGCGCCGCGACCCGCGGATGCCGCACTACGACGTCGTGGTGGTGGGTTCCGGGTTCGGTGGAAGTGTCGCCGCCCTCCGGCTCACGGAGAAGGGCTACCGGGTCGGCGTGCTCGAGGCGGGTGCGAGGTTCGCCGACGCGAGCACCGCCGACCACGGCGTCGAGGGCTCGCGCGGCGCCGGCGGGGGAGTCGCCGGAGCCCCGGAGGACGACGGCGTACGGAAGCTGCCGCGGACGTCCTGGCGACTCCGCGACTTCCTCTTCGCGCCCCGCCTCGGCTGCCTCGGCATCCAGCGAATCACCTTGCTGCGTGACGTTCTGGTGCTGTCCGGGGCGGGGGTCGGTGGTGGCTCACTGGTCTACGCCAACACGTTGTACGAACCCCTGGCGGAGTTCTACGACGACCCGCAGTGGCGCGGGCTGACCGACTGGCGGGCCGAGCTCGCTCCCCACTACGACCAGGCCAAGCGGATGCTCGGCGTCACCGTCAACCCCACCATGACGCCCTCCGACGTGGTGATGCGCAAGATCGCCGAGGAGATGGGCGTAGGGGACACCTTCCGGCAGACGCCGGTCGGGGTCTTCTTCGGCCGGCCGGGCACGCCGCCGGGCACCGAGGTCGACGACCCCTACTTCGGTGGCGCGGGGCCCCGCCGGCGTTCCTGCATCGAGTGCGGTGAGTGCATGACCGGCTGCCGGCACAACGCCAAGAACACCCTGACCACCAACTACCTCTACCTCGCCGAGGAGGCCGGCGCGAAGGTGCATCCGCTCACCACCGTGACGGCGGTACGCCCGTTGGCGGGCGGCGGGTACGCCGTGGACACCGAGCCGACGCGCGGCGGGCGGCCCCGCCGCGACCGGCTGCGCGGCGACCGGGCGCGGCAGACCTTCCACGCCGACCAGGTGGTGTTCGCCGCGGGCGCGCTCGGCACCCAGCGGCTCCTGCACCGGATGAAGGCCGAGGGCCGGCTGCCCCACCTCTCCGACAGGTTGGGCGTACTCACGCGGACCAACTCCGAGTCGATCCTGGGTGCGATCGCCAAGGGACGCGAGACCGACTACTCGCGCGGCGTCGCGATCTCCTCGTCGTTCCACCCCGATCCCCACACGCACATCGAGCCGGTGCGGTACGGCAAGGGCAGCAACGCGATGGGGCTGCTGCAGACGGTACTCACCGACGGCGGAGACGGCAGTGCCGGCAGTCGCCGCTGGGTGACGTGGCTGCGCCAGGCGGCCCGCCACCCGGGTGACCTGGCCCGGCTGGCCAACCTGCGGCACTGGTCCGAACGCACGGTCATCGCGCTGGTCATGCAGTCGCTGGACAACTCCCTGACCGTACGGCTGCGGCGCGGTGTCCTCGGCTGGCGGCTCACCTCCCGGCAGGGACACGGCGAGCCCAACCCGACCTGGATCCCGGTGGCCAACCAGGTGGTCCGCCGGCTGGCGGAGCTGGTGGGGGGTACGCCGGGCGGGACGCTCGGTGAGGTGGTCGACATGCCGATCACCGCGCACATCATCGGCGGGTGTGTGATCGGCGCGGACGCCGGCCGTGGTGTCGTGGACGGTTACCAACGGGTGTACGGGCACCCCGGGCTGCACGTGCTCGACGGAGCCGCGGTGTCGGCCAACCTCGGTGTCAACCCGTCCTTGACAATCACCGCGCAGGCGGAGCGGGCGGTGGCGTACTGGCCCAACCGCGGCGAGGCCGACCCGCGACCGGAGCTCGGTGGGGGCTACCAGCGGATCGAGCCGGTGGCACCGCGGCGCCCGGTCGTACCGGCGAGCGCGCCCGGTGCCCTGCGCCTCACCTCGCCGCGGGCAAGGCGAGGTTGACACCTGCCCGCGACGCCGAGATGTCTTACAGGCGTACGACGTCGAGATGCCTTACGTGCAGACGGATCCGGACTGCGCCGCGCCGTCGCCGCCCTTGCGCAGGGTGGACGCCGAGCTCATCACGTCGTTCATCAGGTCGAACAGGTCGCGGTAGGACTGGTCGGCACCCTTGATGTCCTCGTAGGAGATCTGCTCCTCGCCCACGGTGAGGTAGAGGTGGATCGCGTCCGGCGTGGGCGTGTGCAGCTTCTTCTTGTTCTCCTGCGCCGCCTTGGGCCGGGGGGCCTTCTCGGCCCGGTCGGCGGTCGCGGCGATCCGGGTCATCGTCGCCGACTTCACGCTGCACGTGAAGGGCTCCTTGCCCCGGCTGGTGAGGGTGGCGCTGCCGTCGGCTTCGACGACGAGCTTGTCGTTGAAGCCGGCGACGCCTCCCGTGCGGTGCAGGGAAAGCGAGGAGTTCATGGTGGGTCCCGGGGTCGGGTGCGCACTGTTGGTGGGCGTGGACGTTGCCTGTGCCTCCGTGGTCGGCGCTCGCTCGGTCCCGCATGCTGCCATGCCGAGAACGAGAACCCCCATGAGTGCGGCCAGCGGCGCACCGCGTCGAAGTACGGAAAGCATCATGCCGGTTCAGACGTCTCGTTTCTGGTACGGGTTCCGTTTCGGCGGCGCTGATCATCTGCCCGGACATGTTGCGGACAGGTCGAAGGACCCGGCTCCAGCAGGCGGGGAGCCGGGTCCTCCGGTGCGACGGTCCGCGAGGCCGCGAGCGGTGCCCGTCGCACTGACGGCGTTGTCCGGTTGCCCGGAGTCGCACCGTTCTGTGTGGATGAACGACCGAGTTCACATCCGGTTACGGCCTGGAACGCGGGAGTTGCCGGGCGAAGCGGTCAGTCCGGACGGGGTGCGGGGTCGGCCGTGACCGCGCGCAGGAACGGCCGGCTCAGCTCGCTGGCGCCGATCACCGCGACCAGGCCGCCGAGCACGGTGAGAGCGAGCGTCGTCAGCCCCTCGGGCCGTACCGGGTTGGCCAGCGCGAACGGCGCGGCCATCACCATCCCGGTCACCAGTGCGCCGCCGCCCATCACCACCAGCGGGATGAGCGTCTCGCGGCGCCTGGCGGCGTCCAGCACCTTCAGCGGCGTACCCGCCAACCGCAACAGTGCGAACGTCTGCCGCCGGTCCAGGATCGAGGAGACGCCGGTGATGCCCGCGCTGACCGTACCCAGCAGGAACGACGCGATCAGGACGGTGCGCGCGCCGGTCTGGATGTCGGCCAGCAGCTGCTCACCGCCGAGGTCGGCGTCCGCCGGGCTGGCGAACGGCCGGCCGGGCACCAGCCCGGCGAGCGACGTACGCACCTGGTCGGTTCGGTCCTGCCCACCGGGCACCCTGACGACCACCGAACGGTAGGCAGGTGCGCCGCTCCCGGACTTCACCGGATCGGCGAGCCGCACCCGAACGCCCGGAATGCCGGCCAGCCGCTCCCGGGCGCCGGCGACCACGGCGGACGCGTGCTGGGCCGGGACCCGGGCCCGCAGGTCATCGTCGTGGCCGAGCCCGCCCGGTCCGGGGTTCAGCAGCACGGTGAACCCGGCGACGAACCCGGTCAGCGCGATGCCGTTCACCGTTCGCCAGGCCGCGCGGGGGTCGTCCACGAGCCGGCGTCCCGCGAGCAGCCGGGCCGGCCGGCGAGCACCAGCGGCCGCGATCCGGCCGATCAGCCCGACCACCCAGGGCCCGACCAGGTTGAGGGTCCAGAACCCGACGGCGAGCATCACCACGATCACCGTGAAGACGGTGGCCATCGAGCCCTGCAGCAGCTTGCTGGCAAACAGGAATCCCAGCACCGCCGCCACGAACGCGAGGACCCGGACGGCGCGCAGGGCCGGAGGCGTCTGCCGCCGGGCGACACCCAGCGGACTGACGACGACCCGGCGCAGGCCCGCCACCGCGCTCACCCCGACCAGCACGACCACCGCCGCCACGACGGCGAGGATCAGCGGCACACCGACCCAGAGGTCGCCGGCCGCCCAGGTCCCGCCGGAGATCGAGATCCGGGTCAGTCCCGGGATCATCGCGACGTACAGCAGTGCTCCGGCGAGGGCGCCGGCGAACGCCGTCACCATCGACTCGGCCACCGTCATCGCCACCACCTGGCCCGGCGTGGCACCGACGAGCCGCAGGGCCGCGAGCCGCTGGTCACGACGGGCCACGGTGAGCCGGGCGGCGGCGCCACCGAAGACCAGCAGAGGTACGCCGAGCAGCACGGTGGCCAGCCCGGTGAGGATGCGGTAGAAGCCGGCGGCGTGGTTGGGCCGCCCGTCGTCGAAGGACGCGATCGGAGTCGGGCTGGAGGCGTCCGCAAGGTCGGTGCGGTCGCCGTGCATGGCCGGGTCGTCCGCGTGCCGGCCGACGACCGCGACGAGTTCGTCGCCGTGGACGAGTGCGTCGTCACCCAGCAGGCCGGTGGGAGTACGTGTGGGGAACCGGTCGGCGAGCCGGCCGGGCGGCAACGAGGCGGCCAGCCGGGCGAGCGCGGGTGACATCCAGACCTCGCCCGGTGCCGGGAAGCGGGGCATGCCGGGCGGTGCGGGCAGCGCGCCGGTGCCCGCGGAGGTGTCGGCGCCGCGGAGGGCGGCCAGGTCGACCACGGTCATCACCTGCCCGCGTACGTAGTCCAGGCTGGTGCCCTCCAGGGCCACGGCTCTCGCCGGCGCGGCGGCGTCGCCGGGATGGCGCCAGGCGTCCCGGTCCGCGCGGCCGGCGAACGCGACGTTGGCGGCGACGGCGGCGAGCAGCAACGCCGTGCACACCGCGACCGCGCCGGCCGTCAGGCCGACGGCGAGCAACCCGCGCCGGCCGCCGGCCCGCAGCAGGCGCAAGCTGAGGTTGACACTGGTCATCGGTACGCCCCCGTCCCGGAGCGGGCGCCCGCCGCCGAGCCGACCGGCGTCAGCAGCCGGCCGTCGCGTACTTCCACGACCCGGTCGCAGGCGGCGGCGACGTTCGGGTCGTGCGTCACGACCACCAGGGCGGCGCCGTTGGCCCGGCTGGTCGACACCAGCAGCCGCATGGTCTCCTCGCCGGTCGCCTGGTCCAGGGCGCCGGTGGGCTCGTCGGCGAACACGACGGCGGGTTCGATGACCAGGGCGCGGGCGAGGGCGACGCGTTGTGCCTGACCTCCGGAGAGCTCTCCCGGACGGCGTTTCTCCATGCCGGCCAGGCCGAGCGGCTCCAGCCAGGCGTGCGCGGTGGCGACCGCCGCCCGCCGGGGCGTTCCGCCGAGCATCAGCGGCAGGGCGATGTTCTCCTCGGCCGGCAGTTCGGGCAGCAACTGGGCGAACTGGAAGACGAACCCGAACCGCGTCCGCCGCAGTCGGCTTCGTTCGCGTTCGCTCATGCTGTCCACCCGCCGCTCGCCGGCCCCGCTCTCGCCGCCGCTTCTCCCGGTCCGGCCGGCGTCGTGCAGGACCACCTCCCCGGCGTCGGGCCGGATGATCCCGGCCAGGCAGTGCAACAGGGTGGACTTGCCCGAGCCGCTCGGGCCCATGATCGCCACCGACTCGGCCCGGCCCACGGTGAGGCTCACGTCGGCCAGGGCGACGGTCGTACCGAATCGCTTCTCCAGGCCGTGGCCGGACAGCGCCGGTACGAACGGCGGGTGTGGCGGCCTCTGCCGGCCGGTGCCGCCGGTGCCGCCGGGGATTTCGCCGGGGCCGGAGGACTGGTTCATCTGCATGCCGGCAAGTCTTTCGGCGGCGCGTACCCCGCCGCGTCGTCGGCAAGGTGCGTCTGGGTAGCGCCGGATGCGCGTACGGTCGCCCCGGTCGTCATACCTCCGGCGTACGGGATCGCGCTCCGCCCCGGACCACGCCGGAGCCGCACCGGAGCCACACCGGGCCGCCGATCACCTCGCACCCGTGATCGCCCGAGTGCCCCACTAGACTCGCGGAGGTCAGTACAGCCGGTGCAGCCGGCGCAGTCGATGCAGTTGGTGCACGCCCGTACGAAAGGCCATCGTGACCGATCACGACCTCGTTCTCGTCGTCGACTACGGCGCGCAGTACGCCCAGCTCATCGCCCGCCGGGTGCGCGAGGCGCGGGTCTACTCCGAGATCGTTCCGCACTCCACGCCGGTGGCGGACATCCTCGCCCGCAAGCCGAAGGCGATCATCCTGTCCGGTGGCCCGGCGTCGGTCTACGCACCCGGCGCGCCGCAGGTCGATCCGGCGCTGTTCGAGGCTGGGGTGCCGGCGTTCGGCATCTGCTACGGCTTCCAGGCGATGGCCCGCAGCCTCGGCGGGGAGGTGGCGCACACCGGTGCCCGCGAGTACGGCCGTACCCGCGTCGACGTCACCGAGCCCGGCACGCTGCTCGCGGACCTGCCGGCCGAGCACACGGTCTGGATGTCGCACGGCGACTCGGTGACCGCGGCGCCCGCGGGCTTCGACGTACTCGCCGCGACCGCGACCACGCCGGTGGCGGCGTTCGAGAACCTCCGCCGCGGCCAGGCCGGCGTGCAGTGGCACCCGGAGGTGCTGCACACCGAACACGGTCAGAAGGTGCTCGAGCACTTCCTGCTGGAGATCGCCGGCTGCCAGCCGACCTGGACGATGCTCAACATCATCGACGAGCAGGTCGAGCTGATCCGCCGGCAGGTGGGCGAGGGACGCGCACTGTGCGCGCTGTCCGGAGGCGTCGACTCGGCGGTCGCCGCCGCGATCGTGGAGCGCGCCATCGGCGACCGGCTCACCTGCGTGTACGTCGACCACGGGATGATGCGGCTCGGCGAGACCGAACAGGTCAAGCGGGACTTCGAGGCGGTGTTCAGCGACCTGGACGTGGTCGACGCCTCCGACCAGTTCCTCGGCGCGCTCGACGGCGTGGCCGACCCGGAGCAGAAACGCAAGATCATCGGCCGGGAGTTCATCCGTACGTTCGAGGCCGCCGAGGTGCGGGTGTTCGGCGACCTGTCCGAGGGCGAGGCCGCGGTGGCCTTCCTCGTGCAGGGCACGCTCTACCCCGACGTCGTAGAGTCCGGCGGCGGAGCGGGCACGTCCAACATCAAGTCCCACCACAACGTCGGCGGGCTTCCCGACGACCTGCGCTTCGAGCTGATCGAGCCGCTGCGCACGCTGTTCAAGGACGAGGTACGCGCGGTCGGCGAGCAGCTCGGCCTGCCCCCGTCGATGGTGTGGCGCCAGCCGTTCCCCGGCCCGGGCCTCGGCATCCGCATCATCGGCGAGGTCACCCGCGAGCGCCTGGACATCCTTCGCCGGGCGGACGCGATCGCCCGCGAGGAGCTCACGGCTGCGGGGCTGGACCGCGACATCTGGCAGTTCCCGGTCGTGCTGCTGGCCGACGTGCGCTCGGTCGGCGTGCAGGGCGACCAGCGCACCTACGGCCACCCGATCGTGCTGCGCCCGGTCACCAGCGAGGACGCGATGACCGCCGACTGGGCGCGGCTGCCGTGGGACCTGGTCGAGCGCGTCTCGACCCGGATCACCAACGAGGTCCTCGAGGTCAACCGGGTCGTGATCGACGTGACCAGCAAGCCGCCCGGCACCATCGAGTGGGAGTGAACGGCTAGGTGCGCGCGGTCTGGTACGACACCTTCGGCGGGCCGGTTTCCGTACGCGAGGTGTCTTCGCCGCGACCCGCGCCCCACGCCGCCGTGGTCGAGGTGGCCGCGACCGGGGTGTGCCGCAGCGACTGGCACGCCTGGCAGGGACACGACTCCGACGTACGCCTGCCGCACGTGGGCGGGCACGAGTTCGCGGGCGTGGTGGTCGAGGTCGGGGCGGACGTCCGTGGCTGGCGGCCGGGTCAGCGGGTGACCGCGCCGTTCGTGCACGCCTGCGGCACCTGCGCGCAGTGTGCCCGCGGCGACCACCAGATCTGCGCGCGGCAGACCCAGCCCGGATTCACCGGGTGGGGTTCGTTCGCCGAGTACGCCGTCGTCGACCACGCCGATGTCAACCTCGTGTTGCTTCCGGACGCGCTGGAGTTCACCACCGCGGCCGGGCTGGGCTGCCGGTTCGGTACGGCCTACCGGGCGGTGCTGCGTCAAGGCCGGGTTGGCGCGGGCGACTGGGTGGCCGTGCACGGGTGCGGAGGCGCCGGGCTGTCCGCGGTCGAGGTCGCGGTGGCGGCGGGCGCCAGGGTGGTCGCGGTGGACGTCTCGGCCGCGGCGCTCGACCTCGCCCGTGCCCTCGGTGCCGCGGAGGTGGTGGACGCCTCCGTCGACCCCGAACCCGCCGCGGTCGCCTCGGTGGTGCACGACCTGACCGGTGGAGGAGCACGGGTGTCGCTGGACTGCCTGGGCTCACCGCGCACGTGCGAGGCGTCGGTGCTCGGCCTGGCCCGGGGCGGCCGGCACGTCCAGGTGGGGTTGCTGCCCGGTGGCCCGACCCCGGTGCCGATGGACCGGGTGGTGGCGTACGAACTCGACGTCGTGGGCAGCCACGGCCTGGCCGCCCACGAGTATCCCGCCATGCTCGACCTGGTGGCGGCGGGCCGCCTGCGGCCGGACCGGCTGGTGGGCACGCTGATCGACCTCGCGGACGTGCCCCATGCGCTGGCGGCGATGAGTCCGGGCGGCGTGCCCGGCGACCTCCCCGGTGTCCCCGGCGTCTCCGGTGCGGGAATGACGGTGGCCGTACTCCACTGAGTGCCCGGGCTGCGTCCGGCTCGGTGCCGCGGATTCTTCCGCGGAAGAATCTCCTCGCGCCCGCGCGGCTCACGCGCTCGACCTCCGAGCCGGCCGGAGCGTGAAAACCCGCGGTGGTCAGGGCCGCCCGCGGTCTTCACGCTTCCGCGCGCGGTCGGTGGGGCCGGCCGGAGCGTGAAAACGCGCGGTGGCTTGAGCCGCCCGCGGTCTTCATGCTTCGGAACGGCGCCAGGCGGCCGGGCCACGGTGGGAGTCTCCGCATCGATTCTTCCGCGGAAGAATGCGTCCCGGCGTCGGACGCCGGGGGAGCGATGGCGGGCTGATGCCGCGCGGGGAACACTGGGGGCATGCCCGAAGACGCCAGCAGCACCCAGAGCCAGAGCGGGACGAGCCGGGACGGGGGACAGGGGACCTCGAGCCAGGCCGGCGCCGCGCAGTTCGGCCGGGAGGCCGGAGCCCGCGGTGAGTTCGTCCGGCAGGCCAACCGGTTCACCGGGCGGATCACCGCCGACGGGTCCTCCGGACTGCCCGCGGAGCCCGGACGCTACCGCCTGGTGTGGTCGAAGGCCTGCCCGTGGGCGCACCGGTCGGTGATCGTCCGCCGGCTGCTCGGTCTCGAGGACGCCATCTCGCTGGCGACCGTCGACCCAATCCGCGACGAACGCGGCTGGAGGTTCACCCTCGATCCGGACGGACGTGACCCGGTGCTCGGCATCGAGTTCCTCGCCGAGGCCTACCACGCCACCGACCCCGGATTCCAGGGCCGGGTGACGGTGCCCTGCCTGGTCGACGAGCGTTCCGGGCAGGTGGTGACCAACGACTATCCGCAGATCACCCTCGACTTCTCCACACAGTGGAAGGCCTTCCACCGGCCGGACGCGCCCGACCTCTATCCGCAGGACCTGCGGGCCGAGATCGACGAGGTGGCCGACCTGGTCTTCCACGACGTCAACAACGGCGTCTACAAGTGCGGCTTCGCCACGTCGCAGGAGGCGTACGAGGCGGCGTACGACCGGCTGTTCGCCAGGCTGGACTGGCTGGAGGACCGCCTGCGCGGCCAGCGTTACCTGTGCGGTGACCGGCTGACCGAGGCGGACGTACGACTGTTCACCACGCTGGTGCGTTTCGACGCCGTCTACCACGGCCACTTCAAGTGCAACCGGAACAAGCTCACCGAGATGCCGGTGCTGTGGGCGTACGCCCGCGACCTGTTCCAGACCCCGGGCTTCGGGGAGACCGTCGACTTCGACCAGATCAAGCGGCACTACTACGCCACCCACCACAAGATCAACCCGACCGGAGTCGTGCCCAAGGGGCCGGACCCGTCCGGCTGGGCGGAGCCGTCCGGGCGAGGCTGACGGCACCACGTCGGAACGCGACAACGCGGGCTCCTCGGCGAAGAGCCCGCGTTGTCGTCGTGCTGCTGGGGAAGCCGCCGGGGATGATGGGGAAGCTGGTGGGGTACCGGCGGTGGGGACCGCCGGTGGTCCGCTTGCTCGGCAGGTAGCCGGTGTGGCGGTCACGCCGTCGCCGGGTCCTCCTCGGGGACGATGATCCAGGCCGCGATGTAGAGCACGACGCCCGCGCCGCCGAGCAGGATCGAGGCCGCCAGCGCGAGCCGGATGATGACCGGGTCCAGTCCGGCGTAGCGCGCGATGCCGCCGCAGACACCGGCGATCATCCGCTCGTCCTTGGTCCGGACCAACTTCTTCTGAGTCGAGATCTCGTTCATGGGTCAACCCTCGCGGACCGGAGCGGGCGGGACGATCCGGAACGGTCCCGACCGCCCCCTGAGCCGACCCCGACCTCGTTCCGGGTGCGCTGCCGGGCCGCCGTCGGGGTCGGCCCGCGCGCTCAGTGCGTGCGCTGGGGACGGCGCTGCCGCCGGCTGCGCCGGATGGAGAGGAGGACGCCGAACAGCCCGGCGCCGATGAAGATGATCGGCATCAGCCAGCCGAGGTCCCGCAGCCCGATCCTGCCGGCCGAGACCAGCAGCCAGCTGAGTGCGATCCCACAGCACACCAGGCCGGCCACGAGGGAAACGACGTTGGTACTGCGCCGTCGAGGGTCAGCCACGGTTCACCTTCAGGTCTCCCGCTCCGAGATCGACCTCGAGCCACAGGTCGCCGCCGCCCTTGCCGTCGGTGCCCAGGTCGGTCGCCTTCAGGGTGTTGCCCGCACCCCCGAGGATCCGGTCGAATGCCCTCAGCCTGCCGAGCCCCACGTCCGCGTCGAGGTGTACGTCGACCCGGGGCGGCACCCTGACCACGAGCTCACCGGAGCCGAGGTCGACACTCGTGTGGACTTCCTGACCGTCCCGCAGGGGCAACCGGGTCAGGTCCAGCCGGACCTGACCGGTCGGGTAGTCGTAGCTGCGCCGGACCTGTTCCAGCGAAGTGGGCCGCACCCGGTGTTCGTGCGCGGTGGCGATGTCGTCGAAGTCGGCAGCGGTCACGGGTACCAGCGCGACGGCGAGGACCGTACCGACCGCGATCAGGCCGCGTGACCGCCCGAACCACGTGCCGACGATCAGCCCGAGACCGACCACCGCCAGCATCGCGGCGACGTACGCGCCGGCCGGGACGGTGACGGCGTACCCGCCGTCGGGCAGCCGGCTGTTCTCCTGCAGTCCGGCCAGTGCCGCGCAGACCAGCAGCGCGGTCAGCATCGTCACGAGGAACAGGACGAAGCGCCGCCGCCGCGGGGGAGCAGGGGGTGGTACGGCGGGGGTGCCGGACTCCGGCCGGGTCGCCGGACCCCCGCCCGGGCGGCCGTCGGCCTCGGTCGTTCCGCCGAGGCCGAGCGGGTCGGGCTGGTCCCAGAATCCGGGTGGCGTCGGCTGCGCGGCCCGCCACGAGCCGACCTGGAGCGGACGGGTGTGCGGGTCGTGGTCCTGCGGGCCCGGTGCCTCCGCCGGGTGACCGGGGGAGGCCTTCGATGCGGGCTCGCCGGCCGACGGCGATGGCGTGGTGGCCAGCGGCCGGGTGACGTGCGAGTCAGAGTCGTCGGCGGCGTCGGCAGTCTGCTCGGCGTGGGCGGCGTCGAGGTTGTCGGCGACCTCCGAGAGGGGCCGGGTCATCGCCGTGGTGGGCGCGTCCGCGGCCACCACGGGACGAGAAGCCTCCGTGACGGGCAGGCTCGCCGTCGCCGTCGCGGTCGCGTCGGCAGGTACGCCGCCACCCGGCGGGACGGGTCCGCTCGGCGGCGCTGCCGTGCCCGGTGCGGCGGCCTCAGCGGTGGCGTCGGGGGCCTGGGCGCGGTCGGACTGCCGGCGCAGCAGCGCGACCAGCCCGAGCACGCTGAGCACCAGCAGCGCGGGTACGTGCCAGGGGAGCCCCCACCAGGGAATGCTCACCACGACCAGGCCGATCACGACCAGACCGGCCACGAACACCGGACCGTCGGGCTTGCCGTCGCGGCGCCGGCCGAGCTGCTGCTCCAGGATCGAGCGTTCCTCGCCCACCCGGGGGATCAGCACCCAGCCCGCGGCGTACAGCAGCAGGCCGACCCCACCGAACGGCGCCAGCACCGCGAGCACCACCCGCAGCAGCACCGGGTCGACCTGGAGTTCGCGCCCGAGCCCGGCGCACACGCCGCCGACCACGCGGCCCTCGTCGCTGCGGTGCAGCCGGCGCAGGTCGCGCACCATGCCGTCGGTGCGCCGCGCGTCCCGGTCGTCACGTCCGAGCGACTCGCTCTCGTCGCGATCCTGGCCGCCGCCCTCGTCGTTCGGCGCCGTCCCGCCGGAAATGCCGGACCCGCCCGAGGCGTCCGAGGCGTACGAAGCGTCCGATGCGCCCGCCGTTCCCGATTCGCCCGGCTCGGTGGGCCCACCACGCTGACCGGATGCTCCGGCCCCGCCGGAAGCGCCGGCCGCGCCGGACGCGCCGGCAACGCCGTCACCGGGCGCGGGGTCTCCGCCTTCCGCGGGCGGAGTCGTGTCAGCCATCCTTAGATCCTTCGCCGTGACCGTCGCAGCCGCATCCGGGATGTCCCTGGGCTTGCCCCCTCGGACCTCCGGAGCCGACAGGGGGCGTCCCGGTGGCTCCGCGGGCCCGACTCGTGTGACCATCGTCGGGAGGACTGCCCGAGGAGGACCCCATCTTCACCGACCCGAGTGCCGGAACGCTCGGTACCCCCACCATGGCGGGCGTGCCCGACGCGCCACCTCGCTGTGTGCGGCGTACCGACGGAAAGGTCATGGGCGGGGTCGCCGGCGGGCTGGCCGACCATCTGGGGCTGCTGCCCATCCACGTACGACTGGGCTTCATCGGGCTGGCCATGATGGGTGGCTTCGGCCTCCTCCTGTACGCCGCGCTGTGGGTGGTCCTTCCCCAGGACACCGCCGTACGCACGGGTGAGCAGCCGGCCGGGGTCGAGGCGGCCACCCGGCAGGGCAAGCGCACCGAGGGACCACGCCGCCACCGCGTGCAGGACGCCGGGCAACTGGTCTCGATCGCCGTGCTGGCGATCGGCGTGATCGCGCTCTTCCCGCACCTGGGCGGGGTCTCCACGAAGGTGTTCTGGCCGCTGCTGGTCGGCGGCGGCGGCCTTGCGTTGCTGTGGCGGCAGGCGGACGAGTCGCAGCGGGTGCGCTGGACCTCCTCGGCGCCGACGAAGCTGCGCTGGCTGTGGCCGTTGTTCATGACCGGCGGCTGGGTCACCGTGCTGCGTACCGGCGTGGGTCTCCTCCTCGTCGTGGTGGCGCTGACCTGGGGTGTGTCCTCCGCCGCCGGGATGGACGCCGTCAACGCCGGGCTCCCGGTCCTCCTCGGCGCCGTGATCGGGCTCGTCCTCATCGCCGGTCCGTGGATGTGGCGGATGGTCGGCGACCTGTCCGAGGAACGCCGGGAACGGATCCGTTCACAGGAACGCGCCGACATGGCCGCGCACCTGCACGACTCGGTGCTCCAGACGCTCGCACTGATCCAGAAGCAGGCGCACGACCAGCGGGCCGTGGTCCGGCTCGCGCGGTCCCAGGAACGCGACCTGCGCCAGTGGCTGTACGGCGACCAGGAGGACGCCGACGCCACCCTGCGCAGCGAGTTGCGGCGGGCCGCGGCGGAGGTGGAGGACAACCACGGCGTCCCGGTCGAGGTGGTGATGGTGGGCGACGCGCCCCTCGACCCGGCGCTCACCGCGGTCGTCCGCGCCGCGGGGGAGGCGATGGTGAACGCCGCCAAGCACTCCGGCGCACCTAGGATCGACGTCTACGCCGAGGTGGAGGACGACCGCGTGGAGGTCTACGTCCGCGACCGCGGGGTGGGGTTCGACCCCGACCGGGTGGGCGAGGACCGGCTCGGTGTCCGCCGGAGCATCTACGAACGCATGGAACGCCACGGCGGCCGGGCGCAGGTGCGCAGCGGCCCGGGCGAGGGCACCGAGGTGCGCCTCGTCGTGGACGACCGCGACGTCCACGGTCCGTCCCCCGGTGAGGGACGCGCCCGCGGCCGGGTCCGTACCTGAGAAAGAGCCCGCCCGACAGCCCGCCCCGAGAGCCCGAATCGACCAGACCGGTCGAGGTGAGAGGAAGAACCGTGAGCACGAGCCCCGACAGCAGGCGCCGTATCGTCCTGGTCGACGACCACGCGATGTTCCGTACCGGCGTACGCACCGAGATCGGTGCCGCCGTGGACATCGTGGGGGAGGCCGGTGACGTCGACCAGGCGGTCAAGGTGATCCTCGAGACCAAGCCCGAGGTCGTCCTCCTCGACGTGCACCTTCCCGGCGGCGGTGGCGCCGAGGTGGCCCGCCGGGTGCTGGCCACCGAGCCGGACGTGCGCTTCCTCGCGCTGAGCGTGTCCGACGCCCCCGAGGACGTCATCGGGGTGATCCGGGCCGGCGCGCGTGGCTACGTCACCAAGACGATCACCGGCGAGGAGATCGTCGACGGGGTACGCCGGATCGCCGACGGGGACGCGGTCTTCTCGCCGCGGCTGGCGGGCTTCGTGCTGGACGCGTTCGCCGGCGCCGTCGACCCCGGCAGCATCGACGAGGAGCTCGACCGGCTGACCCAGCGGGAGCGCGAGGTGCTCCGGCTGATCGCCCGCGGCTATGCGTACAAGGAAGTGGCGAAGGAGCTCTTCATCTCGGTGAAGACGGTGGAGACCCACGTGTCCTCGGTGCTGCGCAAGCTGCAGTTGTCGAACCGCTACGAGCTGACCCGCTGGGCGACCGACCGCCGCCTGGTGTGACCCCGCGCCGACGGGCCGCTATTACTACCTGCTGTAGTATCGCGCACGCACGTCGCCGTCAGCGCAGGAAAGGCAGGCACCGCCACCGTGGAGTTCCTTCGTCATCTGCTCCTGTTCCTCCACTTCGTCGGACTGGCGAGCCTGCTCGGCGGGCTGCTGGTGCAGATGAAGGGGCCCGAACGCCGGATCCTGCCCGCGATCCTGCACGGAGCGCTGACCCAGCTGGTGACCGGCATCCTCCTGGTCGGCGTCATCCAGGGCGGCCTCGGCGAGCACGTCAACAACCCGAAGATCGGCGTGAAGCTGGTCGTCGTCCTGGTGATCACCGTGCTCGCCTGGGTCAACCGCAAGAAGCCGACGATCGCCGCCGGGTTGTTCTTCGGGCTCACCGCGCTGACACTGCTCAACGTCGCGGTCGCGGTCTTCTGGCGCTGACCGCGCCGGCCCTGGTGACCGCGCCGACCTCGCGTCGGCCGGCCGCCGCCGGTCGTCAGCCGGTCTCCACCACGAAGTAGCCCTCGGCGAGGTGGCCCTGCGGCAGTCCCGCCGCGGCGGCAACCCGGCCGAACCCCTCCCGCAGCCGCGGCTCGAGCTTGTCCGGCTCGGGGTGCTGGCTCCGGTGGGCGTACAGCGCCGCCATCTTCTGGTCGAACGTCTCGGTGATGTCGACGACGTGGTTGGTGGCCGGGTGGCCCGACAGCCACACCTCCCGGACCGTCCAGTCCGCCAGACCCTCCTCGGCGAGCTCGGGGAAGGCGTAGGGGTTGCGGGCCGCGGGGTAGACCGCGCGCACCGCCGCCTCGCCGGCCGCCAGGTGGTCGGGGTGGCTACGGGCGATGAACGACCAGTCGCGTTCGGGGCTCTGGGTGAGTACGCGGTCCGGGCGTACCTCGCGAATGACCCGGGTGAGCGCGCGAACGAGGTCGGCGTTCACCTCGAGTTCGCCGTCGACCAGACCCAGGAACCGTACGTCGTGCACGCCGACGCGCCGGGCGGCCTCGACCTGCTCGGCTCGCCGGATCGAAGGGATCTCCGAACGCGGCACGTCGTCCTCGAACCCGCCGGCCTGGCCGTCGGTGCAGATGCAGTAGACGACCTCCAGCCCGGCGGCGGTGAAACGGGCGATCGTGCCGGCCGCGCCGAAGTCGACGTCATCGGGGTGGGCCGTGATGACGAGTACGCGGCTGATCTGGGAGTCGGGGAGGACGAGGGTCACCTGCGAGAACCTACCAAGCCCGCGCCGGAACGTCCGACCGCACCGGGAGCGTGGTCGGCACCAGCGCGATCCGGTAGCCCACACCCCGGACCGACGCGACGGCCAGCTCCGAGGTGACGTCCTGCAGTCGCCTGCGCAGCCGTTTCACCGCGGAGGCGACCGCGTCGACGTCCCCGACGTAGGGGCGCCGCCACACCGTCTCGGTGAGTTCGGCGAACGTCCAGACGCGGTTGCCGGCCCCGGCCAGGGTGGCGAGCAGGTCGAACTGCCGGGCCGACAGCTCGATCGGCCGGGTGTGCCAGAACGCCTCGCGGACGTCGTGGTCCAGCCGCAGCGGGCCGAACTCGACCACTGGCTGAGCCTTCGATCCCGGCTCGCCGCCCGTTTCCGGTGGTAACCCCCGGCCGCGCGCGGCTCCGAAGGTGAACGGTCGCCGGGCGGGGTGCTCGCCGTGGTCGCCGTGCCTGTCGTGCCTGCCGTGCCTGTCGTGTTCGGCAAGTCCGTCGGATGGCCGGCGGCCCGAAAACTGTTCGGGGAGCACGCCGCCCGATGCGAGCACCCGCAGCGCGCTCTCGGTGTCGGCGACGACCAGGACTGCGGTGCCGGCGTCCACGCTGCGGATGATCGACGACCACTGGTCGGGGTCGAGGCCGACGCACAGGACGAGGCCGGTGCCCGGCGCCGAGGCGGCCCGCGCCTGCTCGGAGATCGCGTGGTCCGGTGACGCCGACGCGGGTGGGCGCCCGCCACCGTCCGTACCACTCAGGTCGCTCAGGTCACTCGGGTCGCGCACGTCACCGACGTAGCTCACGTCGACCGGTCCGGTCGCCTGACCGGTCGGGTCCGAGGCGTCGAGAAAGAGGTTCTGCACGTTGCTGCACCCCCCCGGGTGTCGGGTGCCACCGACCGGCAGGCGCAGCCGAAGAATCTTCGGATCACACCCCCGTCCGCAGAAGTCTGGCATGTACGGGTCTGCCTGCGTAAGGGAGGGAACGCGGTCAGTGACTCCCCGGCCTGCCGTACGGCGCGGAACGTGAGTACGCGGTATCACGCGGTCCCGGCCGGAAACGGCCGGGAACTGGTCGGCGACCCGGAAATGCCCCCCGAGCGACCCCAACGCGCCCTGTCCCGCCCGACCGTTCCCGAGTTCTCTGCGCAGGAACGCAGGTGCCCATGGCGGTCAACCCCGTCCGCCATGTCCTCCCTGACCCGTCCCACTTTCGGGCCGGACGCTCCCGAGTCCCCACCAAGGAGGGGTACGTGTTCAGACGTAGGGATCGAGCAGGCTCACCTCATCCGGTGAGCCGCCCGCCGGGCCGTCGCTCGGCCGCGCGACGGTCGCTGGTGTTCGCCACCGGTGCCGTACTCGCCGTACTGGCCGGGCTGTTGGCGCCGGCCGCCGCGGTGGCCGGACAGCCACCCACGGCGAAGGCGGCGAAACCCGCGCCGATCAGCAAGGCGGTCCAGAGCACGCTTGCGGCCAAGGGCTCGGCGGACGTGTGGCTGGTCTTCTCCCAGCGCGCGGACCTGAAGCAGGCCGCCAAGGTCAAGGACTGGGACGCCCGTGGCGCCGCGGTCGTGAAGGCGTTGCAGGCAACGGCGACGAAGAGCCAGGCGCGGGCGAAGAGCACGCTGAAGGCCAGGCGCGCCGACTACACGGCCTACTGGGCCGCCAACCGGATCCTGGTGCGCGGTGCGACGTCGAGCCTGACCCGCACCCTCGCCGCGCTGCCCGGCGTACAGAAGATCACCGAACCCCGGACCTGGAAGCTGCCGCCGGCCAAGAAGGTGAACGGCAAGAAGGTGGACGCCGTCGAGTGGGGTGTGGCGGCGATCAAGGCCGACAGGGTGTGGAGCGACTACGGCGTACGTGGTGAGGGCATCACGGTCGCCAACGTCGACACCGGTGTGCAGTACGACCACCCGGCGCTGGTCGGGAAGTACCGCGGCAACCGGGGAGACGGCACCTTCGACCACAACTACAACTGGTTCGACCCGGCCAACGTGTGCGGCAGCCCGTCGACCGCGCCGTGCGACAACGTCGGTCACGGCACCCACACGATGGGCACGATGGTCGGCGACGACGGCAACGGCAACGAGGTCGGCGTCGCGCCCGGTGCGAACTGGATCGCCGCCAAGGGGTGCGAGAGCGACTCCTGCTCCGACACCTCGTTGCTCGGCGCGGGTCAGTGGACGCTCGCGCCCACGGACCTGTCCGGTGCGAACCCGCGTCCGGACCTGCGCCCCAACGTCGTGAACAACTCCTGGGGCGGGTCGAACGGATCCGGCGTGGACCCGTGGTTCGACGAGATCGTCCAGGCGTGGACCGCGGGCGGCCAGTTCGCGGTGTTCTCCAACGGCAACGACGGACCCGGCTGTGACACCACCGGCTCGCCGGCGGACTCGCCGTACGCCTTCGGGGTCGGCGCGTTCAACGAGGCCGGCCAGATCGCCGACTTCTCCAGCCGCGGCCCGGGCGCGAACGGAGAGATCCGCCCCAACGTGTCCGCGCCCGGTGAGAACGTCCGGTCGTCGGTCCCCGGCAACGGCTACGACTACTACAGTGGTACGTCGATGGCGGCGCCGCACGTGGCCGGGACCGTCGCCCTGCTCTGGTCGGCCGCACCGGCACTCGCCGGCGACATCGACGCCACCCGCGCGCTGCTGAACGAAACCGCGGTCGACGTCGACGACCAGACCTGTGGCGGCACGGCCGGGAACAACAACGTCTGGGGCGAGGGCAAGGTCGACGCCCTGGCCGCGGTCGACGCCGCACCGCGCGGCGACACCGGAGTGCTCACCGGCACCGTCACCGCCGCCGACGGCGGAGCGCCGATCGCCGGTGCCACCGTGAAGGTGGAGGGGCCGCTGTCGCGGACGACCACCACCGGCGAGGACGGCACCTACCGGCTCACCCTGTCGGTCGGTGACTACACCGTCTCGGTGCACGCGTTCGGCTACGTCGACCAGACCGCGCAGGTGACGGTCGGCAAGGACGACACGACCACGAAGGACTTCGCCCTCGTCGCCGCGCCGTCGCACTCGCTCAGCGGCACGGTGACGGACGCGCGCGGCCAGCCGGTCGTGGGCGTCGAGGTCACCGTGGAGGGCACGCCGTTGCCGCCGGCCACCACCGACGAGCAGGGGCGCTACTCCTTCGACGCGGTGCCGGAAGGCAGCTACACGGTCACGGTCGCGGGTTCGGGCTGTATGGCGAAGGAGTCCGAGGACGTCACGGTCGACGGGGACAAGGTGGTCGACTTCCGGTTGGCCGACCGGACCGACGACTACGGCTACCGGTGCGTGGTCGAGTCCGCCGACTACATCGAGGGCGACACCAACGTCGGGCTGGTCGACGACGACGCCTCCATCCCGATCGAGCTGCCGTTCCGCGGCGTGCTCTACGGCGCGGGCTACACCGAGGCCTACGCCTCGACGAACGGTCACCTGACCTTCACCTCGCCGAGTGACTCTCTGGAGAACACCCAGATCCCCAACCGGGCCGAGCCGAACGCGGCGATCTACGCGTTCTGGGACGACCTGGTGCTCGACGACGAGGCGGGTCTGTACACGGGCACCTCCGGCTCGGCGCCGAACCGTACCTTCGTCGTGGAGTGGCGCAACGCGCTCATCTACGGCAGCGACACCGGGGCCCGGGTGGACGCCGAGATCGTCCTGCACGAGAACGGCGAGATCGTCCTCAACTGGCGCAACATCGACGAGAACGACCCGCTGGAGCGGGGCGCGTCGGCGACGACCGGCATCGAGGACGCCGACGGCACCGACGGGCTGCAGTACAGCTACAACTCACCTGTGCTGGCGAACGGCAAGTCCGTGCGGTACACCCTGCCGCCGAACGGATTCGTCACCGGCAAGGTGACCGACAGGAACGACGGCAACCCGGTCGCGAACGCGACCGTCGAGGTCCTGGACGGAGACACCGTCGTACGTCGGCTGAAGACCGACGCCGACGGGACGTACTTCGGCCAGGTCTGGGTCGGTGACTACACCCTGCGGGTGAGTGCCACCAACTACGTCTCGCAGACAGCCCAGGTGTCGGTCGCCGAGGGCCGGACCGTGAAGACGGAATTCGTCCTGCGAACGGCCCGGGCCGAGGTCGACTCACCCGACCTTTCGTGGGTCCTGCCCGAGGGGGTCACGCAGCAGGCCACCTTCACCATCTCCAACACCGGTTCGGCTCCGCTTGCGTGGGAGGCGCTGGAGAGCGGCGGCCAGCGGACGGCGGCCAAGGCGGCGAAGGTCGCCAAGGGCAAGGCGAAGCTGAGCGCTGCGGACAGGAACGCCAACGCGAGGACCGCGGTCGGGCGCTACACCAAGGCCGAGCGTGAACGGGCCCGGCCCACCGCCGCGGGCGACGTGCTCGCGTCGTGGCCAGTCCAGGGCGCGGACGTCGCCTGGGGCGTGGGATTCGACGGTGACGTCTGGATCTCCGACCCGCCGAACAAGACCAACAACGAGTTCACCACCGCCGGTGACCCCGTCAAGACGCTCACCGCCGACTGGGCCGGCGAGTGGAACGGCGACATGGCCTACGACACCCGGCGGGGCCGGATGTGCCAGGTCGACGTCGGTGGCGACAACGGCATCTACTGCTGGGACCGGGCCTCCGGTGAGGTGGAGTACTCACTCACCGGTTCGCCGTGGAGTGGCATCTCCCAGCGTGGGTTGGCCTACCGGGCCGACGACGACAGCTTCTACATCGGCGGATGGAACGAGGACGTCCTCTACCACGTCGCCGGGGCGTCGTCGGCCAACCCGGGCGAGGTGCTCGACCAGTGCGCCCTGCCGGACAGCTCGATGGCCGGCCTGGCGTGGAACTCCACCGCCGGGGTGTTGTGGGTGACCACCAACTCGCCCACCGACGACATCCTCGAGGTCGACCCGAACGACTGCAGCATCGTCACCACGCTCGGGTTCCCCGACGGTGACGGGTTCGTCGGCGCCGGCGCCGAGCTCGACTTCGCCGGAAACCTGTGGGTCACCTCGCAGGCGTCCAACAAGGCGTTCCTGGTCGAGACCGGGGTGCCGCAGGCCTCCGACGTGGCGTGGCTGTCGGAGGAGCCGTCGAAGGGCACCATCCCGGTCGGCGGCGAGCAGGACGTCACCGTCACCGTCGACACCACCGGACTGGAGCCGGGTGTCTACCGGGCGAACGTCATCCTGGACACCAACAGCGGACGGCAGCGGATCGTGCAGCTGCCGGTGCAGGTGGTGGTGTCGGGCTACTGGAAGGGCGTGAACGCGGGTGGCGCCGCCTACACCGACACCCAGGGCCTGCCGTGGGTGGCCGACCAGCAGTATCGCTCCGGCCGGTTCGGCTGGGTCGGTACGTCGACGGTGAACGCCGTCGGCCCACAGGTGGACATCCGGGGAACCGATGACGACCCGCTCTACCGCGACCAGCGGCAGGGGATGGAGGCCTATCGGTTCGACCGGCTGCCGGCCGGCAAGTACGAGGTCACGATGGACTTCGCCGAACTCACCCGCTCGCCGCGGGTGGACTGGCGGATGTTCGACGTGGACGTCGACGGCCAGTGGGCGCTGGTGGGCTACGACATCGCCGACGAGGTGGGCGGCCGCCGGGCCGACAGCCACTCGATCGTGGTGGACGTGCCCGACGGCGGAACGCTGCAGGTGACGTTCCACCCGCGGCGTTCGTACAAGCCGCCGGTGATCAACGCGCTGCGCGTGGTCCAGCGGCCCGACCTGTAGGCCGACGATCCGTCGACCTGCACGGCACAACTGAAAACTGCCTGACAGAAGGCGGGGGCGGCTCCGGGTTTCGTTACCGGGCCGCCCCTGGTCGTGGGTGAGTGCGCGCCGGTCGTCAACCACAGCTTGTCACTGCCCGTTCTGCCCCCTTTCTCGGCACCGTGTACCGCTGCGGAGGTTTGCGTGTTCGCTCCCTGAGGGAACGGGTTCGTTCCGACCGGCTCGTTTCGGGTCGTTGGTCCGGATCCCCTGGAGGGCTGAGTGTTCACGGGTGGGAGTAGAGGGCGGCGGCGCTCGCTGGTGCTGGTCGCCGGCGCGACGCTGGCCGTCGTTGCGGGACTACTGGCCCCCTCGACGGCGGCGGCGGTCGCGGGTCAGCCGGCGAAGCCCGGCCCGGGTGGCCCAGGCAGCTCGGGTGCCACCGGTGGCTCAGACGGTTCGGCGCCGATCGTCAAGTCGGTGCAGGATCGGCTGAAGTCCAAGGGCTCGGCCGATGTCTGGGTGGTGTTCGGCCAGCGTGCCGACCTCGACGGCGCGGCGAGGATCAAGGACTGGAACGCCCGCGGTGCCGCGGTGGTCAGGGCGCTGAAGGCAACGGCGAACCGGAGCCAGGCGCACGCCAGGGCGACTCTGCGGTCCGCGCACGCGGACTACACGGCGTTCTGGGCGACTAACCGCATCATGGTGCGGGGAGCCACGCCGGAGCTGACCCGGAAGCTGGCGGCGCTGCCGGAGGTGAGGCGGATCGCCGGAACGCGGGCGTTCAAGGTGCCGGCGCCGGCGAAGAAGCGCCCGGCCCGCGGCCGGATCTCCACCTCGGAGTGGAACATCGCCGCCATTCACGCCGACCGGGTGTGGCGCGACTTCGGGGACCGTGGTGAGGGGATCACGGTCGCGAGCATCGACAGCGGTGTGCAGTACGACCACCCGGCGCTGGTGAACCAGTACCGCGGCAACCTCGGCAACGGCAGGTTCGACCACAACTACAACTGGTACGACCCGTCGAACATCTGCGGAACCCCGTCCGCTCCGTGCGACAACGTGGGCCACGGGACCCACGTGATGGGCACCATGGTCGGCGACGACGGCGCCGGCAACCAGATCGGTGTCGCGCCGGGTGCCACCTGGATCACCGCCAAGGGGTGCGAGAGCGACTACTGCTCCGACTTCGCCCTGATCGCCTCCGGCCAGTGGATGCTCGCTCCCACCGACCTCGACGGCCAGGACCCGCGTCCGGAGCTGCGCCCGAACGTCGTGAACAACTCCTGGAGCACCGACAACGGTCCCGAGATCGACCCGGGGTACGACGAGGTCCTGCAGGCGTGGACAGCGTCCGGAATCTTCTCCACGTTCGCCAACGGCAACGCGGGACCGGAGTGCGACACCACCGGTTCCCCGGCGGACTCTCCGTACGCCTACGGGGTCGGATCGTTCAACCAGGCGGGCGCCATCTCGGTCTTCTCCAGCCGTGGACCCGCCGGCGACGCGATCCGGCCGAACCTCGCGGCGCCGGGGGAGGGCATCCGGTCCTCGTACCCGACGAACTCCTACGAGAACCTCAGCGGCACCTCGATGGCGGCCCCGCACGTCGCGGGAACGGCAGCACTGGTGCTGTCGGCGGCACCCGCACTGGTCGGTGACGTGGCTGCCACCCGGGCGGTGCTGAACGAGTCCGCCACCGACGTCGACGACGAGAGCTGTGGCGGGACGCCCGGGAACAACAACGTGTGGGGCGAGGGGAAGGTCGACGCCCTGGCCGCGGTCACCGCCGCGCCGCGCGGCGACACCGGTGTGCTGCGCGGTACGGTCACCTCCGCCGGCGACGGTACGCCGATCGCCGGCGCCACGATCCAGGTCGAGGGCCCACTGAGCCGGACGGTCACCACCGACCAGGACGGCAACTACCAGCTGACCCTCTCGGTGGGGGACTACACCGTCTCGGCACACGCGTTCGGCTACGTCGGCCGGAGCGCGCCGGTGACCGTGAGCCGGAACGAGACGACCACGCGGAACTTCGCGCTCATCGAAGGTTCGCCGCACTCCTTGTCCGGCACGGTCACCGACGACCGTGGCCGGCCGGTGACCGGCGCGCTCGTCGCCGTGGACGGCACGCCGTTGCCCGCGGTCACCACCGACGCCCGGGGGCGCTTCGCCTTCGACGCGGTGCCGGCGGACTCCTACACCGTGACCGTGTCCCCCAACGGCTGTCTGGCCGAACAGTCCAAGGACGTGGTGCTCGACTCCGACAAGGTGGTCGACTTCGAACTGGAGGGCCGGACGGACAGCTTCGGCTACCGGTGCGAGGTGGAGCCCGCGGACTACGTCGAGGGCGACACCGACATCGGGCTGACCGGCGACGAGGGGTACACCACGATCGACCTGCCCTTCCGGGCGCTGCTGTACGGAACCGCCTACCAGCAGGTGAACGTGACGGTCAACGGCTTCGTCAACTTCACCGATCCCGTCAACAACTACGCCAACGTCGCCGTCCCCAACCCGGACCAGCCGAACGCGGCGATCTACGCGTTCTGGGACGACCTCACTCTCGACGACCTGTCCGGTGTCTACACCGGGGTCAGCGGAACGGCGCCGAACCGGTCGTTCGTCATCGAATGGCGCAACGCCAACTTCTGGCTCACGGACCTGCGGATCGACGCGGAGATCGTCCTGCACGAGAACGGCGACATCGAGTTGGCCTGGCGCAACATCGACCCCACCGACGCGCAGGAACGCGGAAACTCCGCGACCACCGGGATCGAGAACGCCGACGGCACCGACGCGTTCCAGTACAGCTTCGACCGGCCGGTGCTGTCCGACACCCAGGCGGTGCGGTTCGTCCTGCCGCCGGCGGGGACGGTCACCGGGACGGTGACCGACAGGAACGACGGCAACCCGATCGCGAACGCGACGGTCGACGTGCTGCGGGCCGGCACCGTCGTCAAGCAGCTCACCACCGATCCCGACGGCGTGTACTTCGGCCAGCTCTTCGCGGGCGAGTACACCCTGCGGGCGACCGCGGAGAACTACGAGTCCGCCGAGGACACCGTCTCGATCAGCGACGGCGCGACCGAGACCAGGAACTTCTCCCTCGCCTCCGCGCGCGCGGAGGTGGAGTCTCCGGACCTGTCGTGGGTGTTGCCCGAAGGCGTGTCGCAGCACGCCACCTTCACGATCACCAACACCGGTTCGGCGCCGCTTGAGTGGGCGGCGCTGGAGGGCAGTGGCGGGCGCTCGGCCGCGAGGCCGGCGAAGGCCGCCAGGGCCAAGGTGAGCGCGAGCGACAGGAACGCCGCGGCCAGGACGGCGATCGGCCGCTACACCAGGGCCGAGCGGAAACGGGCCCGGCCCAGCGCCGCCGGTGACGTGCTCGCGTCCTGGCCGGTCCGGGACGTCGACCTCCCCTGGGGCGTGGGCTACGACGGTGACGTGTGGATCTCGGACCCGGCGCACATCACCAACCACGAGTTCACCACCGCCGGTACGCCGGTCAGGACCCTGCCGGCCCCCTGGGCAGGTGACTGGAACGCCGACATGGCCTACGACTCGCGGCGGGGCCGGATGTGCCAGGCAGACGTCGGCGGCGACAACGGCATCCACTGCTGGGACCGGGCCTCCGGTGAGGTGGACCACTCACTCACCGGTTCACCGTGGGGTGACATCCCCCAGCGTGGGTTGGCCTACCGGGCCGACGACGACAGCTTCTACATCGGTGGATGGAACGAGAACGTCATCTATCACGTCGCCGGTGAGTCCGACTCCAGGCCGGGCCGGCTGCTCGGTCGCTGTTCCCTGCCCGACTCGGGGATCGCCGGCCTGGCGTGGAACTCCACGGCCGAGGTGTTGTGGGTGACCACGAACTCGCCCACCGACGACATCTACGAGGTCGACCCGGACGACTGCGGTGTCATCACCACGCTCGGATTCCCCGAGAGGGGCGAGTTCAACGGCGCTGGTGCCGACCTCGACGCGGAGGGCAATCTGTGGGTCACCTCGCAGACGTCCAACACTGCGTACCTGCTCGAGACCGGGGTTCCGGAGGCCACCGACGTGCCGTGGCTGTCCGAGACCCCGGCCGGCGGCACGATCGCGGTCGGTGAGTCCCAGGACGTCACCGTCACGGTGGACACCACGGGCCTGGCGCCGGGGGTCTACCGGGCAACGCTCATGCTCGACACCAACAGCGGCCGGCAGCGGCTCGTGCCGGTGCCGGTGCAGGTGGTGGTGCCGGGCTACTGGAAGGGCGTCAATGCCGCCGATGGTGCCTACAGCGACACCCGGGGCCTGCCGTGGGTGGCTGATCAGCCCTACACCCCCGGCGGGTTCGGCTGGATCGGTGCGTCGACGGTGCACCGGACCAGTCATCGGGTGGACATCGCGGGCACCGGGGACGACCCGATGTACCGGAACTACCGCCAGGGGATGACCGACTACCGCTTCGACGATCTACCGGCCGGGAAGTACCAGGTGACGCTGGACTTCGCCGAGCTCGGCCGGTCGCCGCGGCCGAACACGCGGATGTTCGACGTGGACGTCGACGGTGAGCTGGTGCTGTTCGAGTACGACATCGCGGCCAGGGTCGGCGGCCGGCGCGCCGACAGTCACAGCTTCGTGGTCGACCTTCCGCGGGGCGGCACGTTGCAGGTGCACTTCCACGCCCGGCGCTCGTATCGGCCGCCGATCGTCAACGCCCTCCGGGTGGTGCAGCGGCCGGACCTGTAGCCAGGTTCCTGTCGTACAGAACCGAACAACGTCCGACACTGATCGGGGCGGCACCGAGTAACGGGCCGCCCGATTCCCAATCCTGTAGGGGATCTGACCGGTCGGTGGTCCCCTGCTCACGGGACCCGCCGGGACTGTGAACGCCTCGCCTCCTCCTTCACGCTGGCAGTGACTCGGGGGAGTGATGGGCGATGGCTGGAACGCGAGCTGCCGTGCGCCGGCGCGGTTTCGCCGGACGGATTTCCGCACTCGTGACCGGCCTCTCCGGCAGGCGAGCCATCGCCGGCTCCCTGACCGGCCGGGCCCCCACCATCCGGTTCCGGCGAACGGCGACCGCGGCGGGAGTCATCGTCGTCGGGCTCTCGCTGGTCAGATGCGCGCCGTCTGCGCCGGAGGACGTTTCGTCCGACCCGCGCCTTCCGTCCGCGAGTTCGGTTGCCCGGGGCACGCCGCCGAGCGGACTGCCCCAGCAGACGTCGTCACCGTCCGGTGCCGCCTCACCGGGTGCATCGGCCGGTGAGGCCGCCTCCCCGGTGCCCACCTCGAGCACGGGGACCACCCGGCCGACCCTGCCCGGTGACTCCACCGTCGGCACCCCGGACTCGCCGTCGACTCCGGGACACACCGTGGAGCCGGGCGTTCCGGGAAGTTCGGGAGATCCGGGTGCGACGGTGGGCCCGAAGGTTCTGTATCTCACGTTCGACGACGGTCCCAGTGAGTGGACGCCGAAGGTCCTGCAGGTGCTTGCCCGGCACAACGCGAAGGCGACGTTCTTCCAACTGGGCCAGCAGCAGAAGGAGTTTCCGGGGTTCGCCGATCAGGTGCGCAAGGCCGGGAACACGATCGGCAACCACACCTTCGACCACGCGTCCCTGCCGGCGAAGTCGTGGTCGGGGATGCGGGAGGAGATCGAGGGCGGTCCGGCCTCGAAGTGCCTGCGGCCGCCGTACGGCGCGGTGAACTCCGGCGTCCGCTCGGTCAGCGACGAGCTGAACCTTCGGGTCGTGCTGTGGGACGTCGACACCCTCGACTGGACCCGGCCCGGCTCGGCGGCGATCGAACGGCGGGTCGTGAAGGGTGCGCGTCCGGGCGCGATCGTGCTCATGCACGACGGCGGCGGCGACCGCCAGGAGACCGTCGACGCGCTGGACGGTGCCCTGAGCACGCTGGCCAAGCAGGGGTACGTGTTCCGCGCGCTCGACTGCTGACGCCGGATCGCCGCGCGTCGTGGGACGCCTTGCCCCGTTGGGTTTTGGGTTCATGATCTGAACGGATGGATGTCCGATCCCGGCCGTGACCGATCCTGGTCGCCCAGGGGTTGTCGACTGTCCGCCATCCGGCTCCGACGCTGTCCATGATGGGCCTTCCGGACCTGGCAGTGGCGAGGGTGTGTCCGCGCGCCTTCACTCGCCGGGTTCCCTGGCCGTGCCGAAGCGGAGCGCGGCTTCGTTCGCAAGGAAGGTGTGACCGATGGTGCATGGCAACGGCGTCAGCAGGCGCGGTTTTCTGTACGGTTCGGCGGTGGCCGCCGGGTCGCTCATGCTGGCCGCCTGCTCTGGCAACGACTCCACCGGCGGGAACGGTGGGTCGGGCAAGAAGGCCGCGGGCGGCGGAGGGGGTACCGGCTCGACTGCCAAGGGGTCGGTGAAGAAGCCGCTCGCCCCGCCGAAGAAGTTCTCCGAGGCGCCGATGCTGGCCGAACAGGTGAAGGCGGGCAAGCTCCCGCAGATCGACAAGCGGCTGCCCTCCTCGCCGTACGTCATTCCTCACCGCTGGGCCGAGCCGGGCAACTACGGCGGCCAGATGCAGATGGTCATCGACGCGAGCAACTCCGGTGCCATCAAGGAGTACATGTACGGCCACTCGTTGCTGCGGTTCCTCAACGACGGCCTGGACATCGGCCCCGGCCTGGTGGAGAGCTGGGAGTCCAACGCCGACGCCTCGGACTGGACGTTCCACTTCCGCAAGGGCCTGAAGTGGTCCGACGGTCAGCCGTGGACGACCGCCGACATCATGTACTGGTGGAACGACATGGTGCTCAACACCGAGCACCCGGAGGTGCCGCCGGACGACGTGCGGTCCGGCCGCAACACCATCGCCACGTTGACCGCCTCCGACGACTACACGTTGCGGATGAAGTTCGACGCACCCGCACCGATCACTCCGGAACGCCTCGCGGCCTGGGTCAACCGCGGTATCGGCCCGCAGTGGATGGCGCCCAAGCACGTGCTGAAGCAGTACCACCCCACGTACAACAAGAAGATCAAGGGCAAGGACTGGTACGTCAAGCACGACTTGCACCTGGACTGGCAGATCAACCCGGGCTCGCCGGTGATGACCGGCTGGTACACCAAGACCTACGACGAGGGCCGCAGCGTCGTCCTCGAACGCAACCCCTACTACTGGGTGGTCGACAAGGAGGGCAAGCAGCTGCCCTACCTCGACCAGGTCCGGTTCACCGTGGTGAAGGACCCGCAGGTCCAGAAGCTGCAGATGAGCAACGGCAGGTACGACTACGTGCACGGCGGCCACACGGCTCTCGTGCTCGGTGACATCTCCGGGCTCAAGCAGGCCGAGAAGCGCACGGGTGTCCAGGTCACCTTCTGGGACAGCGGATCAGGCACCGGTTCCATCTGCTTCCTCAACTACGACTACCCCGACGACAAGATGCGCGAGACGATCCGCAAGCCGGAGTTCCGGCAGGCGCTCTCCCACGCCATCAACCGGCCGGACGCCCGCAAGGCGATCTACTTCGACACCGGTGAGGTGACCACCGGAACGCTCAGCCCCAAGGGGCAGATGTTCACCATCAACGACGAGGCGAAGCAGCATTACACGCAATGGCGGGACGCGTACGTGAAGTACGACCCGGACAAGGCCAAGTCGATGCTGGACAAGCTTGGCCTGAAGGACAAGAACGGCGATGGCAAGCGGGAGTTGCCGGACGGCTCCAAGCTGCAGATCTCCCTGGACTACCCGGCCGACGCCAGCGCCGAGCACGTCCAGAAGAACAACCACCTCAAGCGGGACTGGGAGGCCGTCGGCATCAAGACGGTCATCAACCCCGTGCCGCCGGAGGCGTTCGGCGACCGCTGGGGCCGCGGTGAGCTGATGACCACCACCGCCTGGGAGGTGGGCGACTGTTCCCCGCTGATCTACCCGGGCTGGGTGATCCCGGTCGAGACCGGTCACTGGGCACCGCTGCACGGACAGGCGTTCATCATGCAGACCGGCGACCCGAAGAAGATGAAGGAACAGGCCAACCTCTCCCCGTGGAAGCGGACGCCGCCGTGGATGCTGGCGGAGAAGGGCGACCCGATCGACCGGCTGTGGAAGCTGTACGCGCAGGCCCGGGTCGAGCCGGACAACATGAAGCGGATCCAGATCATGTGGGAGGTGCAGAAGATCCACATCGACGAGGGACCGTTCTTCTTCGGCATCGTCGCCAACTACCCCCGCATCGTGCTGACCCGCAAGGGCCTGCACAACGTTCCGAAGAAGGAGAACCTCGCCCTCGGCGGATGGGTGAACCCGTGGATCCTGCCGTCCCCGGCGGTCTACGACCCGGAGCTGTACTTCTGGGACAAGCCGGAGGAGCACAAGGTGTGACGCGACGACGCTGACGCGCGGGACAGCCCGCCACTCCCACGGCCGGTGACGCCACCGGCCCGGGCGTGGCGGGCTGTCCTGTGTCGGTGGGGTGCCCGAGGATGGCGGCATGCTGATCCGCCACAGAGGGGCCGGGCCGATCGTTCACGAGTCCGCCTACGTCGCCCCCAACGCCACCCTGGTCGGCCGGGTCGTCGTCGGCCCGCGGGCCAGGATCATGTACGGCGCCGTGCTGGATGCCGAGGGTTCCTCGGTCGAGGTGGGGGAGTCCTGCGTCGTCGCCGAGCATGCTGTCCTGCGGGCCAGCGCGATCGGCGACGAGGAACGCCCGGTCCGGCTGGCCGACCACGTGTTCGTCGCTCCGCACGCGACCGTGCTGGGCTGCACGGTGGAACGCTGCTGCTATCTCGCCGCCAACGTCACGGTCCTGCACGGGGCCCGGCTGGGTCCGGGAGCGAGCATCGCGGTCGGCGCCCTCGTGCACGCGCGGACGGTCGTACCCGACGGGTTCTTCGTACCACCGCACACCCTAGCGGCCGGCGACCCCGCCCGGGTGATCACGCCCGACCAGCGGGACGAGGCCGCGGCCGCGGTGCGCGACGCCGACTTCGCCGCCGCGGCGTTCGGGGTGAGCGCCGAATGGGAGGACCGGGTACGACGGTACGAAGCGGCCGCCGAGGCACGCTCGGCGGAGTTCGCCGCCCACCTCGACGACGAGCCGTCGACACCGGACATGTCCGGCCTGTCGGGTGGCGGTGTCGGCGGGCACTCGTAGGCTGGGCCACACGATGAGCGCCCTGTCTTCGCACACCCACCCGATGACCGATTCCAACGAGGCTTCCGACGCGAAGTCCACCGGCGAGAGATCCGCCGCCGACCTCGGCCGAGCCGAAGGCCGCCGAGGCGGGCCCGGCTCGACCGCGCCCGGCGACGACGCGTCGACCCGCCGTCCCGGCCACGACCCGGAGACCCTGCTGGAGGGGCTCAACCCGTCCCAGCGGGCGGCGGTCGTGCACGAGGGACACCCGCTGCTCGTGGTGGCCGGCGCGGGGTCGGGCAAGACCCGGGTGCTCACTCGCCGGATCGGGTGGCTGCTGGCCGAGCGGGGCGCGCGGCCGAGTTCGGTGCTGGCGATCACCTTCACCAACAAGGCGGCGGGGGAGATGCGCGAACGCGTCGCCGAGCTGGTGGGGCCGCGGGCGGCGGGGGCGATGTGGGTCTCCACGTTCCACGCCTCCTGCGTGCGCATCCTGCGGCGGGAGATCAAGCGGTTCGGGATGTCCTCGTCGTTCTCGATCTACGACGACGCCGACTCGCGCCGGCTGATGACGCTGGTGTGCCGCGACCTCGACCTGGACTCCAAGCGCTACAACCCGCGCTCGGTGCTCAACTGGGTGTCCAACTGCAAGAACGAGCTGATCGACCACGAGGAGGCGGCGCGGCGCGCCGAGAACCACCTCGAGCGCACCTTCGCCGAGTGCTACGGGCTCTACCAACAGCGACTGCGCGAGTCCAGCGCCCTCGACTTCGACGACATCATCATGACCACTGTGCACCTGCTGCAGGCGTTCCCCGACGTCCGCGAGCACTACCGCCGCCGGTTCGCGCACGTCCTGGTCGACGAGTACCAGGACACCAACCACGCGCAGTACGTCCTGGTCCGCGAGCTGACCAGCGCCGACGGCGACGAGCCGCACGGCGAGCTGATGGTCGTGGGCGACGCCGACCAGTCGATCTACGGCTTCCGCGGCGCGACGATCCGTAACATCCTGCAGTTCGAGGAGGACTTCCCCGACGCCCAGGTGATCCTGCTGGAGCAGAACTACCGCTCCACCCAGACGATCCTGACCGCCGCCAACGCGGTGATCAGCCGCAACGCCGGCCGCAAGGCCAAGAACCTCTGGTCCGACGCCGGCTCCGGTGAGTCCGTGGTGGGCTACGTCGCCGAGGACGAGCACGACGAGGCGCAGTTCGTCGCCGAGGAGATCGACCGGCTGGGCGACCTGGGCGCGGCCCAGCCCAAGGACGTCGCGGTGTTCTACCGCACCAACGCACAGAGCCGGGTGTTCGAGGAGATCTTCATCCGCGTCGGCCTGCCCTACAAGGTCGTCGGCGGGGTCCGCTTCTACGAACGCCGGGAGGTGCGGGACGCGCTCGCCTACCTCCGGCTGCTCGCCAACCCCGAGGACACCGTGTCGTTGCGCCGGATCCTCAACGTCCCGAAGCGGGGGATCGGCGACCGCGCCGAGGCCTGCGTCGAGGCGTTCGCCCAGCGCGAGCGGACCACCTTCTGGCAGGCACTGCGCCGCACCGACGAGGTGCTGGGCCTGGCCACCCGGTCGGCCAACGCCATCCGCGGGTTCGTGACGATGATCGACGAGCTGGTGGCCGCGGTGGCGGAGGGGATGCCCCCCGCCGACCTGCTGGAGCAGGTGCTCCACCGCAGCGGCTACCTGAAGGAGCTGGAGAACTCTCCCGACCCCCAGGACGAGACCCGGGTGGAGAACCTCTCCGAGCTGGTGGCCGTGGCCCGGGAGTTCACCGAGGGAGCGGTGGCGGAGGGAGTGCCGGCCACCCTCGCCGACTTCCTCGAACGCGTCGCCTTGGTCGCCGACTCCGACCAGATTCCCGACGGCGAGGACAACGGCGGCGTGGTCACGCTGATGACCCTGCACACCGCGAAGGGGCTGGAGTTCCCGGTCGTCTTCCTCACCGGCCTGGAGGACGGGGTCTTCCCGCACCAGCGCTCACACAGCGACGCCAAGGAGCTGGAGGAGGAACGCCGGCTCGCCTACGTCGGCATCACCCGGGCGCGCAAGCGTCTCTACGTCTCCCGGGCCGTGGTCCGCAGTGCGTGGGGAGCGCCGCAGCACAACCCCGCGTCCCGCTTCCTCGACGAGATTCCGGCCGAGCTGGTGGACTGGCGGCGTACGGAGGCCGACCAGATCTCGTGGAGCTCGCAGTCGGTCAGCAGCCGACGTACCGACCGGCAGGCCGGCCGGACCGCCCAGCGGCCGATCGTCGCGTTGTCGGCCGGCGACCGGGTGGTGCACGACACCTTCGGCATGGGATCGGTGGTGGCCACCGCCGGCCAGGGCGACAACGCCGAGGCCACGGTCGACTTCGGGTCGGAGGGTGTCAAGCGGTTCCTGCTCCGCTACGCGCCACTGCAGAAGCTCTGACGTCGGACCAGCAGAAGGCCCCCGCTCCGACGTGAGGTCGAAGCAGGGGCCGACTGTGGCTTCTGGGGCCTACCGACGTCGAGCCGGCCGCCGGGTCAGAGAAGACCCTTCTGGCGCAGCCAGGGCATCGGGTCGATTGCCGTACCCCCGGCGGGGTGCACCTCGAAGTGCAGGTGTGGTCCGCTGGAGTTGCCGGTGCTCCCGACGTAGCCGATCAGCGTGCCGGCACGCACCGGGCCGCTCCGGAGGGCGATCCGCGACAGGTGGCAGTACCACGTCACGGTGCCGTCCTCGTGCCGCACCTGGATCCGGTTGCCGAACGCGCTGTACGCGCTCTCCCAGCCCGCGCCGATGATCTCGCCGTCGCCGACGGCGTAGACGGGCGTGCCGAGCGGCGACGCGAAGTCCAAGCCTGTGTGCAGGTGGCTCCACATGGAGCCGGCCCGGCCATAGCCCGCCGACAGGCGGAACTTGCGTACCGGCAGGGTCCACTCGATGGAGCGTTCCATCGTCTGCCGCCCCGAGGCTCCCGCCGCGGTGCGTTCGATCGACCGGATCTCCTGGCTGTGCTCCGCGGCCCAGGCCGCTCGCTCCTGGTCGGCGGCCGCTCGGGCGCGGTGCGCAGCGGCCAGGTCGGCGGCGTCCGCGGTGGGCTTGGCGGTGCGCTTGGACCGGTCGGATCGCCTGGCCGCGTCCTCACGGGCCTGCTCGACCTGGCTCACGCTCCGGGCGATGCTTGCCGGCAGCGCGCGTTGGACCGTGGTCTCGCCCCGCGCCAGCGCGTTCGAACCCACGAACACGGCGCCGGACGCGACGGCGAAGGTGGCGACGCCGGCGAGGACCGGGACGGTGGGGAAACTTCGCCCGGTCTCGGCCCGGCGGTGCCCGACCTGTCGTGTCCCCGGCTGGGTCTCGGCCTGAGTCCCGGACGAGGGAAGCCGGAGAGTCGAGGGGGTCTGGAGGACCGGAGCGGCGCCACGTGACCTCGCCGGGGTCACCGGACGGGAGGTCCGGGAAGCCGACGTGTCTCGCGACGGTCGAGTGCGGCCCGCCGATCGGTCACGGCGGTGCTTCGCGGTCTCGGCCACTAGTGAGCAACCTTCCTGAAGCGGGGTCTGCCGATCTCGAGTTCATCGTTCTTTCGGCAGCAAACGCGCCAGACGATAACGGATTGGTGTCAACGGGCCAAACAACTCGTACCGACCAGGCCGGAAACGGACCCCCGGATACTACAAGTCGGGCATTCCAGACAGCCCCGGGACACGCGGCGTGACCGGTCCGGCGCGGCAGGACACCCGGCGTCACCTGTCTGCCGGACGAGAAACACCGCGGGTCACCGGAATCCGGGTCCGATGCCATAAGTTCGGGGCAGAAGTTCGAGGCGGTCGCCGAGCCGGTTCCCGAGGCCTCGCCCCGGTCTTCCCGCGAGATCTCGCGGGAAGTTGGCGAGAATGTCGGCGCGGCGCCGGTGTGGTGCCGGCTGAGTCGAGAGGTGCGTGGGTGACGTGCAGGCAGAACAGGTGCGTTCGCCGATCCGGGTGGTCGTCGCCAAGCCCGGGCTGGACGGCCACGACCGGGGAGCGAAGGTCGTTGCCCGTGCGCTGCGCGACGCCGGCATGGAGGTCATCTACACTGGCCTGCACCAGACTCCGGAGCAGATCGTGGAGACCGCGATCCAGGAGGACGCCGACGGGATCGGCCTGTCCGTACTCTCCGGTGCGCACCTGACGCTGTTCCGGCGGCTGACGGATCTGCTGCGGGAGCGGGATGCCGACGACATCGTGGTGTTCGGCGGGGGGATCATCCCCGAGGCCGACATCGTGACGCTGGCGCGGATGGGAGTTGCCCGCGTCTTCACTCCCGGCGCGTCGACCCAGGAGATCGTGGGCTGGGTCAGCACCCACCTCGGCGACCAGGCCGAGGGCGCGGAGGCGTCGGTGGCACAGACCGCACAGGCCGCGCACACCGGAGAGAGCGCCCACACCGGCGAGAGCGTGGAGGGTACGGAGGCGTCGCCGGCCTGAGCGTCCTCCCGGCTCCCGCCCTTGTCCGCTGCCTTGTCCGCTGCCTGGACCGGCGTCTCGCCGGCGGCCTGGTTCGCAGGTCAGCGCCCGTGCGCGGGTGACGGGTGACGGCTCCTGCGCCGCGTGCCCCGCTCGCGGCGCGCCGACCCGGCGGCGTTAGGCTCGCGGCCGGGCCTTCGTACGGCCCGCCAGCCAAGGCGTCTGCGAACCGACCAGGAAGAGCGCGCTAGTGGACCTGATGGAATTCCAGGCGAAGGAACTCTTCGCCAAGCATGGCGTACCCGTCACACTCGGGCGGGTCGTCGAGACAGCGGGCGACGCCCGGCCGGCCGCCGAGGAACTCGGTGGGAAGGTCGTCGTCAAGGCCCAGGTGCTGACCGGCGGCCGGGGCAAGGCCGGCGGGGTCAAGCTCGCCACCGACCCCGACGACGCGGTGACCAAGGCCGAGGCGATCCTCGGTATGGACATCAAGGGCCACGTGGTCCGCCGCGTTCTGGTGGCACCGGCGGCGTCGATCGCCGAGGAGTACTACTTCTCGTTCCTCGTCGACCGGTCCAACCGTTCCTACCTCTGCATCGCCAGCGCCGAGGGTGGGGTGGAGATCGAGGAGGTCGCCCACACCAACCCCGACGCCGTGGCCAAGGTCGCGATCGACCCGGTGGCCGGCGTGGACGAGGCGAAGGCCCGCGAGATCGTCGCCGCGGCCAACTTCCCCGCCGACGTCGCCGAGGCCGCCGTGCCCGCGATCCTCGCGCTGTGGAAGGCGTTCGTCGCCGAGGACGCCACGCTCGTCGAGGTCAACCCCCTGGTGAAGCTGGCCGACGGCACCATCGAGGCGCTCGACGGCAAGGTCACCCTGGACGCCAACGCGTCGTTCCGGCACGAGGACCACGCCGCGTTCGAGGACAAGGCGGCCACCGACCCGCTGGAGCAGCGGGCCAAGGACAAGCACCTCAACTACGTCAAGCTGCAGGGTCAGGTCGGCATCATCGGCAACGGCGCTGGCCTGGTGATGAGCACGCTCGACGTGGTGGCCTACGCCGGTGAGGAGTTCGGCGGCGTGCAGCCGGCCAACTTCCTCGACATCGGTGGCGGCGCGTCCGCCGAGGTGATGGCCAACGGGCTGGAGATCGTCCTGTCCGACCCCGACGTCAACGCCGTCTTCGTCAACGTCTTCGGCGGGATCACCGCCTGTGACGCCGTGGCCAACGGCATCGTCGCGGCGTTCAAGCTGCTCGCCGACCGGGGTGAGGCGGTCTCCAAGCCGCTCGTCGTCCGTCTCGACGGCAACAACGCCGAGCTCGGCCGGCAGATCCTCGCCGACGCCGCGCTGGACGGCGTCGAGCAGGTCGACACGATGGATGGCGCCGCGCGTCGCGCGGCCGAACTGGCCGCGGCGCGGTAAGGAGACTTCACACATGGCGATCTTCCTCACCGAGAACAGCAGGGTCATCGTGCAGGGGATGACCGGCTCGGAGGGCATGAAGCACACGACGAAGATGCTGCGGGCCGGCACCAACGTCGTCGGGGGCACCAACCCGCGCAAGGCCGGCCAGAAGGTCGAGGTCGAGGGCCGATCGCTCCCGATCTTCGCCACCGTCGGCGAGGCGATGGAGCAGACCGGTGCCGACGTCAGCGTGGTGTTCGTCCCGCCGGCGTTCACCAAGGCCGCCGTCAACGAGGCCGTCGACGCGGAGATCCCGCTGGTCGTGGTGATCACCGAGGGCGTGCCGGTCCACGACACCGCGGACTTCTTCACCCGGGCGCAGGCCAAGGGTGGGCGTACCCGCATCGTCGGGCCGAACTGCCCGGGCGTCGCCTCGCCGGGCAAGTCCTACGCCGGCATCATCCCGGCCGACATCACCGGCCCGGGACGGATCGGGCTGGTGTCCAAGTCGGGCACGCTGACCTACCAGATGATGTACGAGCTGCGCGACCTCGGCTTCTCCACCGCGGTCGGCATCGGCGGTGACCCGATCATCGGGACGACCCACATCGACGCCCTGGCGGCATTCGAGGCCGACCCGGAGACCGAGGTCATCGTGATGATCGGTGAGATCGGCGGGGACGCGGAGGAGCGGGCCGCGGAGTTCATCAAGGCCAACGTCACCAAGCCGGTGGTCGGCTACGTCGCCGGCTTCACCGCGCCCGAGGGCAAGACGATGGGCCACGCCGGCGCGATCGTGTCCGGCTCGTCCGGCACCGCGCAGGCCAAGCAGGAAGCGCTCGAGGCCTGCGGTGTGCGGGTCGGCCGCACCCCCAGCGAGACCGCCCGGCTGGTACGCGAGGTCGTCGAGGGCCGCGGATAGCCCAGTCCCGCGCAGTCCCGCCCAATCCCGGCCTGACAGGTCGGGTACGCGAGGGCGAGAAACAAGACAGGCCAGGAACAACGACGAGGCGGGTCCCGGCCGGGACCCGCCTCGTCGGCTGTCGGCAGGGTCCGGCTTGCCGGCGCTCAGCCCGACCTCTCGTCGTCGTCGCTCAGCTGCCGCCGCTGGTCGCCAGCCGGTCGGCCGTCGCCATCAACGTGGCGGCCATCGGGTCGGCGCCGTAGCTGAAGTCCTGGCCGTCCTCGTGCCAGACGACCACCGACAGCTGAGCACCGGTGCGCACCAGCCCGACCACCTCGATCTGGCCGGTGCCGTCGCCGTTGTCGTGGCCGACCCACCACCAGCCGGCCTGGTCGCCGGCATCGGAGCTGGTCGGGCCGTGTGGCTGCCCCCAGCCGCAGGCGGTCAGCCAGCCGCGGAACGTGTCGTACGCCGAGACCGCGTCCGCGTCGGTCCCGAACCGGCCGACCACGTTGGTGCCGGTGACGGTGCCCTCGGCACCCCAGGTGAAGTCGCGGCGCACGGCCTGCACCGCGCCGAGCCCGGCGAGGTCGCCGGACTGGCAGTGCGCCGCCGCCGACCCCTCGGCCGCGCTGGTGCCGGCGTCGGCCCAGCTGGACCCGGAGTCGTTCACCGTCGGCATCTCCGCCGCGCTCAGCAGCGCGTCGGCGGTCAGCGGCGGGGCCGACGGGGCCGGAGGAGCGGTGGTCGGAGTGGGTTCGGGAATCACCGGCGGAGGGGCGGTGCCGGTGGAGGAGGCCGTGGGGACGGACGGAGGGGGCGTGGACGACCTGGTCACCGGCCCGTGCTGCCGGTGCTCGGGTGGTGCGTGGGTGGGCTTCGGCCGGGCGTAGCGGGACGCCGCGCCGCCGGCGGTGAGCCGGGCGCGCGGGGGTTCGGGGTCGATCCGCAGGGCGGTGCCGAGGATGCCGGTGGGCGTCGGCCGCGGCATCCCGGGCAGCGTGGCGGGCGGGTCGCTGACCGGGGTGAGGTGCTCGCTGGGGATGCCGGCGATCACGCTGTAGCCGAGCAGCCCGACCCCCGCGACGACGGCGATGCCGGTGCTCGCGGCGCGCTGGACGTGCCGCCGGACGCCGCGCCGGCGCAGCTGGCCGGGGTCCGCCCAGTCGACGATGCCGAGGTCGGAGCGCAACCGGGTCAGCTGGTCGTCGACCCGGTGGTCTGCGTCAGCGGGCATGCTCGGTCTCCTCCGTCGCACTCTCGGCCCGGGGATCGCTCTCGCGCAGAAGTGCGGCGAGTGCGGCGCGGCCCCGGGACAGTCTGGCCTTGACGGTGCCGCTCGGAACGCTCATCTCCCGTGCGACCTCCTCGACCGACATCCCGACCAGATGGTGGAGCACGATGGTGCGCCGCTGCGCCTCGGGGATCTCCTTGAGCGCGGCGACGAGTGCGACGTTGTCCGGACTGGGCTCGGGTGCGTGCGACGGCGGGCCGTGCCGGGCCATCGCGGCGACGCCGTTCTTGATCTTGCGCCATCTGCTGGCGGCGATCCGCCAGGCGACGGTGCGCAGCCAGGCCTCGGGGTTGGCGTGGGAGGCCACGTCCGTCCAGTGTTGCCAGGCTCGGGCGTACGCCTCTTGGACACAGTCTTGAGCATCTGCGAGGTTTCCGGTCATCGCGTACATCTGGTGGAGGAGTCGTTGCCGGGTGGCGTGGTAGAAGGCGTCGAAGTCGTCGGCTTCCGCCATGCGCCCTCCGCCACCCCCGCCGACTCTCTCCAGATGACACCGCACCCCGGCCGGTGGTTGCAGCGTTGGTGCCCTCGGATTGGGCAAACTTCGGCCGCGACCCACGGGTGTCAGGACGAACATAGTCAAACCGGTCCGGGTACGGCTCCGCATACCGGCCGATCGAGAAACATCTGTGACTTTTCCGGTGCGAATCCTCCCACGCCGTTTCGGATCTTTTGCCGGTGGTGTGCCCGTGCGGCGTGTCCGAGGCGGCACGAACCCGGCTCGGCTGGGACGATGTCTGCGATGACCGACCTGCTGGCGCGTTCAGTCGCGCGCGTACCAGGACGCCCACCCGGTGGTGGGCACCCCAGGCCGGCGCCCGTGGGGGCGCTCCTGGCGGCCGGCTGGGCGGTGCTCGCGGGGGCGTTGCCGTGTGCGGCGCTCGCCGTCGTGGGCTGGTTCGCCACGACCGGGGGCACCGCGTCGTGGGCCTTCCGGATCGGTGTGGACGCCTGGCTGGCGGCCCACTGGGTGCCGATCGCCTTGTCCGACGGCCGGTACGACCTCGCGCCGTGGGGCCTGACCGCGTTGCCCGTCCTGTTGCTGTGGCGGGCGGGCGGCTGGGTCGCCCGCACGGCCGAGCTGCGCGGCGCGCGCGACACCTGCCTGGGGGTGGGCTCCCTGGCGGTCGGCTACGGCGCGCTGGTGACGCTCGTAGCCCTGGCCACCCGCGCCGACGAGGCGGCACCCGACCTCGTTCGGGCGTTCGGCTACGCCACTGTGCTCGCCGCGGTGGTGGGTGGCGCCGGGACGATCCGGGAGACCGGTCACGCGAAGTCGTTCTGGGGGCGACTGCCCGAGGGGGTGCGGGCCGTGCTCTACGGCGGGACTGCCGGCCTGGTCGCACTGCTGACCTGTGGCACAGCGCTGGTCGCGGTGTCGCTGGCCGTGCACGCCGGCCGGGTCGCCGACCTCACCGGGTCGCTGGCACCCGGTCCGGTCGGTCTGGTGCTCCTGCTCGTGGCATGCCTGGCCTACCTCCCGAACGCCGCGGTGTTCGGTGCGGCGTACGCCCTCGGCCCGGGTTTCGCGGTCGGCACCGGCACGGTCGTCGCACCGTCGGGAGTCCTGCTCGGCACGCTGCCGGCGTTCCCCCTGCTCGGCGCTCTCCCGGTGACCACGACGCCACCCGGCTGGCTGGCGGCGGTGCTCGTGCTGCCGATCGCGGCCGGCGCGGTGGCGGGACTGGCGGCCGTACGGCGGTATCCGGAGTACGGCGTGGAGACCGCGGCGGCCCGGGCCGGACTGGCCGGGGTGGCCGGCGGGGTGATGTACACGCTGGTCGCCCTGCTGGCCGGCGGCTCGGTCGGGCCCGGGCGGCTGGCCGACGTCGGGGTGCCGGCGGCCCAGACGGCGCTGATAGCCGTCAGCACGCTCGGGATCGCCGGGGCGGTCGCGGTACTGGCGAGCAGGGCGGTGGCTCGGTGGAACCCGCGGCTCCCCGGCCGGTCGCGCGGTGACGCGGACGGCTCGGCCGCGGCCGGGGAGGACTGAGTGTCAGGACTGAGTTAGGACTGAGTTAGGACCGGGACGGCGGCGAGAGCCGGTCGAAGATGCTCTTCTCGAACGTCGTCTGGCAGTTCTGTCGCGCGGTCTGGGTGTTGGCGCCGGACACGCACTCCTGGTAGTCCACGATCTCGCTCCAGAAGACGGCCCACACCACCGACAGCACGAGGCCGATCGCCACCGCCACCACGCCGAGAACCAGCCCAGGTCCGGCGCCGGGGACCGCCCGGCCGGCCCGGCGCCCCTTGCGTCGTCCGGCCACCCCGAGCCCGATCGCCACACCGCCGGCGAAGATGCCGAGCGGGGGAACGAAGATGCTCGCCAGCAGGCCGAAGATGCCGAGCATCAGGGCGAAGCGACCGTAGACGTTCACCTGACGGCGCTGGTCCTCGGACTCGGCCGGTCCGTGCGTGCCGCCCGGTTGTCCGCCGGGACCGCCGGGACGACCGGGACCGCCGCTCCAGCCGCCGGTCGGGCCGCCCCAACCGCCCCCTGACGGGGAGCCACCCTGCTGAGCGCCGCCGGGACGGGCGCCCGCCGGGCCGTTCCCGCCCTCACCTCCGCCGCGACCACTACCGCTCCCGCCGCCGTGCCCCGAGCCGCTACCGGACTCGCCCGGGTTGTCGCCGGTCGGCATGATCCGCGCGTACGGCGTACCGCTGCGCGGCCGGCCGAAGACCCGCTCGGTGTCCGCGGGAGCGACGGTGCCCTCGGGCGGGATCGGGGCAAGTCCGGAGTCGCCGGATTCGTCCGCACCGGTGGTCGTACCTGTCCCGGCGCCCGGGCCGCCGCTCCTGCCCGTCGCCGTACCCGCCCGGGCACCCTCCAGGGGCGTGCCGGTCGATTCGTCCTCGCGACGGCCCTCGGGGGGATTGTCGGTACTGCTCACAGGGGCTTCTCCCGTCGTTCGCGCGTCTACCGCTATCGTGACGGAACGTCGGACTCGAAGCGAACGTGCCCCGGGTAGGTCGGCGGCGTCGTCCAGTTCGTGCGTCCGCGGCCGACCGACCAGCGAGGAGCTCATCCTGTCCGCCCGCCTCGTCGTCCTGCTCTCCGGCTCGGGAACCCTCCTGCAGGCTCTGCTCGACGCCACCCGCGATCCGGCGTACGGCGCCACGATCGTCGCCGTCGGCGCCGACCGCGACGGGATCGAGGGGCTGGCCCGCGCCGAGCGCGCGGGCGTTCCGACGTTCACGTTGCGGGTGCGCGACTTCCCCGACCGTGCCGACTGGGACGCGGCACTCACCGCGAAGGTGGCCGCCTTCGAACCCGACCTGGTGGTGTCGGCCGGTTTCCTCAAGCTGGTCGGCACGTCGTTCCTGACGGAGTTCGGCGGGAAGTACGTCAACAGCCACAACTCGCTGCTGCCGGCGTTCCCCGGAATGCACGGGCCGCGCGACGCCCTCGCCTACGGCGTCCGGCTGGCCGGCGCCACGTTGTTCGTCGTCGACGAGGGTGTCGACGCCGGTCCGATCATCGCCCAGGTCGCCGTGCCCGTGCGCGACGACGACACCGAGGAAACGCTGACCGAACGCATCAAGGTCGCAGAGCGCCGCCAGCTCGTCGACATCGTCGGCTCGATGGTGCGCGAGGGCTACACCGTCTCGGGCAGAAAGGTCACCATCCCGTGAACGACACCACCAGCACCACCACCGGGCCGGCCGCCGCCGACGAGGGCCGGCGTCCCATCCGCCGCGCGCTGGTCAGCGTCTATGACAAGTCCGGGTTGACAGAGCTGGCTCGCGGGCTGGCCGACGCCGGAGTGTCGATCGTGTCCACCGGCTCCACCGCCGCGACCATCGAGGCGGCCGGGATCGCGGTGACCCGGGTGGAGGAGCTGACCGGCTTCCCCGAGTGCCTGGACGGCCGCGTCAAGACGCTGCACCCGCGGGTGCACGCCGGCCTGCTGGCCGACACCCGTAACCCCGACCACGTGCGCCAGCTCGCCGACCTGAACGTCGAGGCGTTCGACCTGCTGGTGTCGAACCTCTATCCGTTCGCGGAGACGGTCGCCTCCGGCGCCGGTCCGGACGAGGTGGTCGAGCAGATCGACATCGGTGGCCCGGCCATGACCCGTGCGGCCGCCAAGAACCACGCCAGTGTCGCGGTGGTCACCTCTCCGCAGCGGTACGCCGACGTGCTGGCCGCGGTCGCCGCCGGCGGTTTCACCCTGGACCAGCGGCAGCGGCTCGCCGTCGAGGCGTTCGTGCACACCGCCACCTACGACGTGCAGGTCGCGTCCTGGCTCGGCAACATCGTGGCCCCCACCGACGAGGGCACCGGCTTCCCGGCGTGGTTCGGCGCCACCTGGAACCGCCAGGCGGTGCTGCGGTACGGCGAGAACCCCCACCAGCGCGCCGCGCTCTACTCCTCCGCCTCGACCGCGCCCGGCCTCGCCCAGGCCGAGCAGCTGCACGGCAAGGAGATGTCGTACAACAACTACGTCGACGCCGACGCGGCCCGGCGGGCGGCGTACGACTTCGCGGTCCCCGCGGTGGCGATCATCAAGCACGCCAACCCGTGCGGCATCGCGGTGGCCGCCGACCTGGCCGAGGCGCACGCGAAGGCACACGCCTGTGACCCGGTGTCGGCGTTCGGCGGGGTGATCGCGACCAACCGCCCGGTGACCGAGGCGATGGCCCGGCAGGTCGCGGAGGTGTTCACCGAGGTGGTGGTGGCGCCGGAGTTCGAGCCGGCGGCGCTGGAGATCCTCACCCGGAAGAAGAACATCCGGCTGCTGCGCTGCCCGGCGCCCACGGGCGCCGGGGTGGAGATCAGGCAGGTCTCCGGCGGTGCGCTGGTGCAGACGGTCGACGCGGTGGACGCCCCCGGCGACGACCTGCTCGGCTGGCGCCTGGTGGCCGGCGACCCGGTCGACGACTCGGTGCTCGCCGACCTGGTGTTCGCCTGGCGGGCGGTGCGGGCGGTCAAGTCCAACGCCATCCTGCTCGCCAGTGGCGAGGCGACCGTCGGCGTCGGCATGGGCCAGGTCAACCGGGTCGACTCCGCCCGGCTCGCGGTGGCGCGGGCCGGTGAGCGGGCAGCCGGATCGGTGGCCGCCTCGGACGCGTTCTTCCCGTTCGCCGACGGGCTGCAGGTGCTGCTGGACGCCGGCGTGCGCGCGGTCGTGGAGCCGGGTGGTTCGGTCCGCGACGACGAGGTGATCGCGGCGGCCCAGGCGGCCGGGGTGCCGTTGTACTTCACCGGAACCCGGCACTTCTTCCACTGAGCGCGTACGACCGAGGCGTTCTCCCCCGCGCGGGTGACACCGTGGCCCTTCGCGGGGGAGGGGTCGGGGCCTCAGGCCCCCTAGCGTCGGTGCCATGACGACTCCGGTGCTTCCCGGGAGTACGCCGAGGCTGACGGTGGCCCGTAAGGCCGCTGCCTACTTCGCCGCGCTGGCGATGCTTCCGTACTTCCTGCTCAAGATCTTCTGGGTACGCGACGGCCTGCGCGGTGGCGGTCTGCACACGGGAGTGTGGAAGGCGCTGGACTGGGCGGCGATCAACGCGATGACGGTGGCGATGGCCGGCGCCGCGATCCTGCTCGGGCTGGCGCTCGGGCAGCGGTGGGGTCTGCGGATCCCGGCGTGGCTGCTGCTGCTCCCCGCGTGGGTGGGGATGGGGTTCCTGTGCTCGATGCTCCCGTTGATTCCCGTCTTCGCCATGCTCCCGGACGTGGGCGCGGACCCGGCCGGGCCGAAGCTTCCGCTGGCGTCCTGGGAGGTCGAGATGATCTCGGTGTCCTTCGCCGGGTTCGGGCTCGGCCTGGCCGTGGCAATGCCGCTCTACGTGCGGGAACGCTGGCCGGCGTTGTTCCGGCGCGGGGACGGGCCGGAAGCCCGCTCCGCGGACGCCGCCGGGCCCGGGACGCCCGACCACACCGGTGAGCTGCGGGTGTCGCTGGCGAGGATCGCGGCGGGTGTCTGCGCGGTGCTCGCCGCCGCCCAGGCGTACTGGGCGTTCGGTGGAACGCTCGCACTCGACCCGCACGCGCTTGCCGCCCGTGACCTGCGCTGGTTCCTGCTCACCGGCAGCAACGCCTGCTGGGCACTCGTCGCCGCCTGGGGCGCCGGCCGGCTCGGGCGTCGCCGGAGCGGCCCGCCTTCCCGGGGAGCGCTGCTGTTCACCTGGGTGGCGTCGGGCGCGCTGTTCGCGTGGGGATCGTGGCGCGCGACGTTCGTGTTCGCGGTGCCGTCGGCGTACTCCGCTCCGGAGTTACCCGCCGTGCAGGCCCTGCAGAACCACCTCGGTGCACTCGCCGGGCTGGTGATCCTCGTCCTCCTGCTGCTCACCGTCGCCGGGCCCGTACACGCGGCCGGTCACCGGTCCGGCAGCCCCGGTGACGTCCCCGGCGCCGCGTAGCTCACACACGTGACCAAGGTGCCCGTCCAGCCCTCCCATCCAGGGGTATCCCGCGCATCCTTCCCGCCGCGTTGCCGGCTGCGCGGCGAGGTCGGCAGAGTGGGAACGTGACGACACTGCTGCTGGTCCATGGCGGCCTCTGGGAGGACATGGACGCCGAGCGGTTCTGGCACGAGCCCGGGATCGTCGCCGGTCTGGAGGAGCGCGGCTTCACCGTGCTCGCGCCGGACCGGCTCCCGCGGGCGCGCTCCTGGCCGGCCGAGGTCGAGCACCTGGTCCCGCTGCTGCCGCCGGGCCCGGTCTGTGTGGTGGCCGGGTCGAACGGTTGCTCGGTGGCCGTCCGGTTGGCGCTGACCTGTCCGGAGCGGGTGGACCGGCTGGTCCTGGCATGGCCCGCGACGGTCGGCGAGCCCGTGGTGGACGTACGCACCCGCCGCGGCCTGACCGAGCTCGGCGCGTCGCCGCGGATCATCGGCGACCTGCTCTCGGGCGAGGTCCTGCGCGGGGTCGCCGAGAGTGAGCTCACCGGGATGAAGCTGCCGGTCGGGGTGCTCCCTTCGGCACCGGAGAACCCCGTCCACCGGCGCCGTACGTCCCTTGCCCTGTGCTCCCTCCTGCCGCACCCGTCGGAGCTGCCGGGGACGCCGGAACCGGTACGCCGGGACTTCCGGCCGTACCTCGGCTCGTTCCTCGCCAGCGTCACCTCCTTCGCCTCCGAGGCGCTCTGACCCGGTCTCCGGGGTGCGCCGGCAGCCCGCCGGGCGGACCTGGCGTCCGCGACGCACCGGGGCCACCCGGGCGGTTGCGGGCAGCCGCCGCACCCGGGGCGAGTAGCCTGCCGTTCTGCGAGGAACCCACGGAGTCCCAGGAGAGTCCCAGGAGGGTGGTCATGGTCGACCAGCCAGGCGGCGAGGCAGCCCGGCCGACCTCGGCACCCCCTGTCGAGGCCGCCGGGGGAACGCCCGCCGACAGGCAGGCGTTCTGGAAACGTTGGGGTCGTCCACGGGGCCGCCCACTTCCACCGATTCGTCCCTGGCCGCGCCGGCAGTGGCCGCTGCTGGTGGTTCTCGCCGGGGTGGTCGCCTCCCTGGTGGTCGTGGTGGTGGTCGACTTCCGGCCCGGTACGGCACTGTTCGCCTGCTCGGTCCTGTTGGCGGCGGTGTTCCGGTTGGTGCTGACCACCAGGCGAGCCGGCCTGCTGGTGCTGCGGAGCCGGATGACCGACGTGGTGACGCTCGCGATCATGGGAGGTGCGGCTCTGGTGCTGGCGCTGGCCGTGCCGGACATCCGATGAGTCCCGAATGACCCCGAACAGCCGTGGGGACGGCTGCTCGGTTAGGCTTCGACAACTATCTCGACGCCAAGACATATCCCGAGAACGCCGAGAACGCTGAGTCCGACGCCGCACATCCGGGCGGCACTTCCAGGAGGCGAGCACACATGGCGCGTAACGGCAAGGTTGCTGTCGTCGGTGCGGGTTTCTACGGGTCGACGACCGCGCAGCGACTCGCCGAGTACGACATCTTCGACGAGGTCGTCCTCACCGACATTCTCGAGGGCCGGCCTGAGGGGCTGGCGCTCGACATCAACCAGTCCCGCGCGGTCGAGGGCTTCGAGACCAAGGTCACCGGCCAGACGACCGGTCGCGACGGCGGAGGCTACGAGGCGATCGCCGGCTCCGACATCGTGATCATCACCGCCGGCCTGCCGCGCAAGCCCGGCATGAGCCGGATGGACCTGATCGAGACCAACGCCAAGATCGTCCGGCAGGTCGCGGAGAACGTCGCCAAGCACGCGCCCAACGCGGTGGTCATCGTGGTGTCCAACCCGCTGGACGAGATGACCGCGCTGGCCCAGCTGGCCACGCAGTTCCCGCGCAACCGCGTGCTCGGCCAGGCCGGCATGCTCGACACGGCGCGGTTCACCAACAGCGTGGCGGAGAAGCTCGGCGTCCCGGTGGGCGCCGTGACCACGCTGACCCTCGGCTCCCACGGCGACACGATGGTGCCGGTCCCCAGCAAGTGCACCGTCGAGGTCGACGGCGCCACCAAGCCGCTGACCGAGCTGCTGTCCGCCGAGGACATCGAGGCGCTGGTGGATCGCACCCGCAACGGCGGGGCGGAGGTCGTCGCCCTGCTCAAGACCGGCTCGGCGTACTTCGCACCCTCGGCCGCGGCGGCCCGGATGGCCAAGGCGATCGCGGAGGACTCCGGTGCTGTCATGCCCGTGTGCGCATGGGTCGACGGTGAGTACGGCATCGACGGCGTCTACCTCGGCGTCCTCGGTGAGCTCGGCAGGTCCGGCGTACGCAAGGTCGTCGAGACCGACCTCACCGACAGCGAGCTGGCCGCGCTGAAGGAGGCGGCGGAAGCCGTCCGCAGCAAGCAGTCCGACGTCCAGAACCTCTAACCCCACCCTCGACGTGGGTGGCCGGCGGGGTTGCCCCCACCCCGATCCACGTCCTGGCCGGAGGAGCCCCCTTGTCAAAGATCAGCGTGAAGAACCCGATCGTCGAGCTTGACGGCGACGAGATGACCCGGGTCATCTGGAAGGACATCAAGGAGCAGCTGCTGCTGCCCTACGTCGACCTCCAGCTCGACTACTACGACCTCGGCATCGAACACCGCGACGCCACCGACGACCAGGTGACGGTCGACGCCGCGAACGCGATCAAGCAGCACGGCGTGGGCGTGAAGTGCGCCACGATCACCCCCGACGAGGCGCGGGTCGAGGAGTTCGGCCTGAAGAAGATGTGGCGTTCGCCGAACGGCACGATCCGCAACATCCTCGGCGGCGTCGTGTTCCGCGAGCCGATCATCATCGACAACGTTCCCCGCCTGGTGCCGGGCTGGACCAAGCCGATCATCATCGGCCGGCACGCCCACGGCGACCAGTACAAGGCCACCGACTTCGTGGTGCCGGGTCCGGGCAAGCTCACCGTGACCTACACCCCGGCCGACGGCAGCCAGCCGATGGAGTTCGAGGTCGCGGACTACCCCGGTGGCGGCGTCGCGATGGCGATGTACAACTACGACGACTCGATCCGCGACTTCGCCCGGGCCTCGCTGAACTACGGCCTGCAGCGCGGCTACCCGGTCTACCTGTCGACGAAGAACACCATCCTCAAGGCCTACGACGGCCGCTTCAAGGACCTGTTCGCCGAGGTCTTCGAGACGGAGTTCAAGGGCAAGTTCGAAGAGGCCGGCATCACCTACGAGCACCGGCTCATCGACGACATGGTGGCGCAGGCCCTGAAGTGGGAGGGCGGCTTCGTCTGGGCGGCCAAGAACTACGACGGTGACGTGCAGTCCGACACCGTCGCGCAGGGCTTCGGTTCGCTCGGCCTGATGACCAGCGTGCTGATGACCCCGGACGGCCGTACGGTCGAGGCCGAGGCGGCACACGGCACGGTGACGCGGCACTTCCGGCAGTGGCAGAAGGGCCAGAAGACGTCGACGAACCCGATCGCGTCGATCTTCGCCTGGACGCGGGGCCTGGCCCACCGCGGCAAGCTGGACGGCACGCCGGAGGTGTCGGCGTTCGCGCAGACGCTGGAGCAGGCCTGTGTGGAGACCGTCGAGGCCGGCAAGATGACCAAGGACCTCGCCCTGCTGGTCGGTGACGACACCGAGTGGCTGAGCACCGACGACTTCCTGGCCGCGCTGGCCGAGACGCTGAAGGCGAAGGTGGCCAAGCAGTAGGTCGTTCTTTCGTTCGGCCACGACGTACGTCGTGATCGTCGCCCACCCAGGTCGGCTCAGGCCGGTCGGGTGGGCGACGTCGTCCCGGCCGCGTTTCGTGATCGCCGTGCGCGGAAGGATGGATCCGTGGCCACCACACTCAACAAGAGCGCGTTCGAGCACGCCAGGCGGCTTGTTCGGGACGGGAAGTTCACCACCGACGAGCGGGACGACTGGAGCGAGCACCAGCCGTCCGCGGCGGACGAGAACGCCTATCTGGACAAGCACGGCTACGAGGAGTACGGCCTCTGGTACCTCGGCGTCGACGACGAGCAGAACCCCGAGACGAAGTCGCACTACAAGTTCCCGTACGGCGACTTTGCGAAGGTGCACCGCTGCGGGGTGATCAGCGCGGAGTCCCGGGCCGGCCAGAACGACTACGACGACATCGAGTCCGCCGCCCTGAAGCTGCGTGAGCTGATCGACGAGCAGTGACGCGATGGCGCTCGCCTACGTGTCCTGGACTCGGCCCGGGTCGCGCAGTGTGCAGCCGCCGGCGGTGGGTGGGCCCCTATCGGCTGGACACTTCGTGGTGGGCGTCGCGCAGGAATTCCGGTGTGATCTCCACGCCCCAGCCGGGCGCCGTCGACACCTTGACTCCGCCGTTCTCCAAGCGGAGTTCGGGTTCGTAGACACCGCGCGTCCACGGCGTGTCCTCGATGCCCCACTCGTGGAACTGGTGACAAGCCGGCATTGACGCGGCGAGGTGCAGCGTGAACACCTGTAGCATCGAGGTGTTCGAGCAGTGCGGCGTACACGGGATTCCCGCGTCCTCGGCCATTCTGGCCACGCGACGGGCCCGGGCGACGCCGCCGATGTAGCCGATGTCGGGCTGCACGATGTCCACCGCGTGCGACTCGATCATCCGGCGGAACTGCACCAGCGAGTTGTCCTGCTCGCCGCCGGCCACCGGGATGTCGAGGGCCGCCGCGACCTGCGCGGTGTTCTCCAGCAGGGGATACGGGCAGGGCTCCTCGAAGTGGCCGTAGCCGTGGTCCTCCAGGATCCGTCCCACCCGGATCGCGCGGGACACCGAGAAGCCGCTGTTGGCGTCGGCGTGGATGGTGAAGTCGTCGCCCATGACCTCGCGGATGTGCGGGATCAGCTTCTCGGTCCGGCCGGGGGAGGCGTCCCGGTCCGCGCCCATCACGTCGCCGATCCGGACCTTGGCGGCGCGGAAGCCGTACTCCTCGCGCAGCGCGGCTAGCCGCTCGGCCTCGGCCTCGGGGGTGATCGACCGGCTCATGCTGGAGGCGTACATGGGTACGAAGTCGCGCACCTGACCACCGAGCAGCTTGTGGACCGGCTGGCCGGTCACCTTGCCGAGAAGGTCCCACAGTGCGGTGTCGATGCCGCACAGCGCGCGGTAGAGGAAGGTCGAGGGAAACTTGTACTCCTTGCGCAGGCAGCGTTCCACCAGCGCCTCGAGGTCCCACGGGTCCTGGCCGAGGAAGTGCGGTGCGGCCATCTCGTGCAGCAGCCGTACGGACAGGCCGGGCCGGAACGGCGACGTCTGCCCGATCCCCTCCGCCCCGTCGTCGGTGCGGATGCGGACGATCGCGATCTGGTCGGCCAGGAACGTCTCGATGGTCTCGATCCTCATCGGACCATTCGAGCCGACGCGGACGGTCGTACGGAAGGCACTCGTCCCGGTCCGGTCGGCCGACCCCGGCGACGCCTCGGCGCCTGGCCCCCGCGGCCGGCGATTCTTCCGCGGAAGAATCGCCGCGAGTACGAGCCGGGAAGACGTGTGGGTGCTCTGGGCCCCACACGTCTTCCCAGTTCGTGGTTGCACGTCGCGCAGGGGCGTCGGCGGAATCGACCGGTGGAGCGTGAAGAGTGCGGGTGGCTCCGGCCACCCGGAGCGTTCACGCTTGCCTCGGACGGGTCGGCCGGCTCGGCAGTGTGAAGAGTGCGGGTGGCCCTGACCACCAGGAACTTTCACGCTCTTGCTCGCGGACCGAGCCGAGCCGATTCAGTACGGGATTCTTCCGCGGAAGAATCCCGCGCCGCCCGAGCCGCCCGCGCCGCCCGCGCGACGCCGGCCCGCGCGCCGCCGGCCGCGCTTCAGGCAGGTTGGACGTCGACGTCGAACGGGCGGCCGGTCAGGCCCCACGACGGGTCGAGGTCGATGCCCAGGGCGGTCAGGACGTGCGGGTGGATGTCGGCGTGGGCGAGTCCCTCCGGCGGTGTGGCCGGCACCGTGGGGCCGGATGCCGCGATCCAGGCCGTGCGTTCCTCGGGGGAGTCGCCACCGTGACCGCCCTCGTCGCGGTGCCCGTGGTCGGTCACCACGACGACCGTCCACTCCTCGGTGGCAGCTGTGGCCCGGGCCCGGATCGCGGCCAGGATCCGGCCCATCCGCGCGTCGGTGGCCTCGATGGCGTGGACGTACTCCGGGCCGGTGCCGAGTTCGTGCGCGACCGCGTCCGGCCCGACGAAGTACACGAACGCCGCGTGCACGTCCTGGCGGCCCAGCACCTCGACCGCGTCGTCGGCGAGCTGGTCCTCACACTGCTCCCAGGTCGCCAGGCCGTGGTGTTCGGTGCCGCCGGGCGGGATCAGCCGGCCGCCGGGGAAGATCGGGCCGCCGTGGTCGGTGGTCACCAGCGGCGGCCAGTCGGCCAGCGCGAAGGTGCGCGCTCCGGGCCGGGCGTGTTCGACCCGGGCCAGGAAGGTCGGATGGGCCGCCAGCTGGTTGCCGTGCAGGTCGTTGTCGAAGATGCGGTGCACCGGCGGGAGGACTCCGGTGGCCACCGTCGCCCAGACGGGGCCGGAGATGGTCGGCCCGCTGGGATCCACCTGGATCGGGGCGAGGAAACGTCGGCCGCGATGGCGTCCAGGTGTGGTGTGCGGGCGCGGCGCAGAACATCGAAACGTACGCCGTCCATCCCGAAGACGACGGCGCGGCGGGTGGTGGGAGAGCCGGCGAAGGAACCCGTTGTGTCCGGCGTGCCCGGCGTGTCCGGCATGGTCTGCTCCTGGAACTCGGCGAACTGCTGAGGGCAAGAGCCCGGGTCGGGCCTTGATCAGGGTAGATCCGCCGCGCAGCGGAAGCCGAGGTTGCCGCTGGAGCTGTCGGGGGTGTTGCTGGTGCGCGCGGCGACGCGGTAGCGGTTGCAGTAGGACGCGTGGCACAGGTAGCTGCCGCCGCGCATCACCCGGGTGTCACCCGCGGGTGGCCCGGCCGGGTCGACCCGCGTCTCCGGCCGCTCCTGCGCGTGCCAACTGGTGCTCCACCAGTCCGCGCACCACTCCCAGACGTTGCCGGCCACCTCGTACAGCCCGAAACCGTTCGGGGCGTACGACTTCACCGGCGCGGTCCCGGTGTGGCCGTCGTCGGCGGTGTCCACCCGCGGGAAGCGGCCCTGCCAGATGTTGCATCGCCAGCGGCCCCGCGGGGTGAGCTCGTCGCCCCAGGCGTAGCGCGCGCGGGCGAGCCCGCCACGGGCGGCGTACTCCCACTCGGCCTCGGTCGGCAGCCGCTTGCCGGCCCAGCGGGCGTAGGCGTTCGCGTCCTGCCAGGACACGTGCACCACCGGGTGCTGCGGACGGGTCCGGACGTCGCTGCCGGGACCTTCGGGCGTACGCCAGGTCGCCCCCTCCACCGCCAGCCACCACGGGGCGCCCGGCACGCCGGCGTCCTTGACGTGGGCGCGCTGACCCGGCCCGACGAACAGGTGGAAGACGAACGACCAGCCGTAGCGTTCGGCCTCGGTGACGTAGCCGGTGGCCCTGACGAACGCGCCGAACTGACGGTTGGTGACCGCGGTCTCGTCCAGACCGAACGCCGACACCCGCACCTGGCGGACCGGGCCCTCGCCGTCGTCGGGGAAGGCGTCCTCGTCGGCGCCGCCCATCGCGAACTCACCCGCCGGCAGGGAGATCATCCCGCGGGCCACCTCGCGCGGGTCCCGGTCGGGCACCTCGAAGGGCAGGTCGTACGGCGCGGCGGGGGACGGGCCCTGGTCGGAGGACGGACGGTGGCCGGGGGAGGAGTGGCCGGCGGCGGGGCTGCAGCAGTTCGGCATCGGCGCCTCGCTCAGCGGATCCGCCGGGCACCCTGGCTGGGCTCGGCCACGAACGACGACGGCGCGCCGAACCCCGCGGCCGCGAACGCCTCCGCCACCCGGCCCGCGACCGTGTCCGCGGCGTCGGCCTCGACCATCGCGATCACGCAGCCGCCGAACCCGCCGCCGGTCATCCGCGCCCCCAGCGCTCCGGCGTCCAGTGCCGCGTCGACGGCCTTGTCCAGCTCGGGCACGGTCACCTCGTAGTCGTCGCGCAGCGACTCGTGCGAGGCGGTGAGCAGCGGGCCGATGTCGCGGGGGCTGCCGGTACGCAGTCGCTCCACGGTGGCGAGGACGCGGGCGTTCTCGGTGACGACGTGGCGTACCCGCCGCGCCATCACGGTGTCGCCGAGGGAGTCCATCGCGGCCTGCAGGCCCTCGACGTCGCGCAGGGCGCGGACGCCGAGCTTCGCCGCGGCCTCCTCGCAGGTACGCCGGCGGGCGGCGTACTCCCCGTCGACCAGGCGGTGCGGCGCGCGGGTGTCCACGACCAGCAGCGCCAGCCCGTGCCCGCCGAGGTCGAACGGCACCTGCTCGGTGGCGGAGGTGCGGGTGTCCAGGAACAGCAGGTGCTCGCGGGTGCACAGCAGCGACGCGGACTGGTCCATGATCCCGCAGGGCATGCCCACGAAGTCGTTCTCGGCCCGCTGGGCCAGCCCGGCCAGGGCGGTCCGGTCGATCTTCACGCCGAACAGGTCGGTCACCGCGAGCGCGGTCGCGCACTCCAGGGCGGCAGAGGAGGACAGGCCGGCGCCGAGGGGTACGTCACCGTCGACCAGGATGTCCAGCCCGCCGACGTCGTGCCCGGCCTCGCGCAGCGACCACACCATCCCGGCGACGTAGGCGGCCCAGCCGTCCACCGCGCCGGGCTTCAGCGCGTCCAGGCGGACCTCCACCCGCCCGTCGGCCTGCCGGGACGCCATCCGGACCAGGCCGTCGGAGCGGGTCGCGGCGGCGGCCGCCACGCCTTGGGGCAACGCCAGCGGGAGGACGTACCCGTCGTTGTAGTCGGTGTGCTCCCCGATCAGGTTGACTCGCCCGGGTGCTGCCCAGATGCCGGCCGCCGAGCCGTCGAACACCGACTCGAACTCGGCGTCCAGTGTGGTGCGCGCGTTCATCGCGTACGTCCTCCGTCTGCTCCGTCGTGGTCAGGGCGCGGTCCGGGTGGTTCAGCTGCTCGCGTGCCGCTGCCGGTAGCTCCACGCGTCCGCGACCATCGAGTGCAGGTCGCGCCGGGGCTTCCAGCCCAGCTCGGCGGTGGCCCGGTCGTGCGAGGCGACCAGGGACGGCGGGTCGCCCGCGCGGCGCGGCGACTCCTCGACCGGCACCTCGTGCCCGGTGACCTCCCGGACCGCGGTCAGCACCTCGTGCACCGTCGAGCCGGTGCCGGTGCCGAGGTTGCAGATCAGGTGCCGCCCGGGGGTGGCCGCGGTCAGCGCGCGCAGGTGCGCGTCGGCCAGGTCGACGACGTGGAGGTAGTCGCGGACGGCGGTGCCGTCGCGGGTCGGGTAGTCGGTGCCGAACACCTGCGCGGCCGGGCGCTCGCCCGCGGCCACCGCGAGCAGGTTGGGGATCAGGTGGGTCTCCGGGTCGTGCCGCTCACCGTGGCCGGCGTACGCACCGGCGACGTTGAAGTAGCGCAGGCTGACCGCCGCGAGGTCGTACGCCTGCGCCTCGCTGGTCAGCATCGCGTCCACGGCCAGCTTGGACGCGCCGTAGGGGTTGGTCGGCTGCGGCGGGACGTCCTCGGTGATCGGCGTCGTCTCCGGCGCGCCGTAGGTGGCGGCGGTGGAGGAGAAGACGATCCGGCGTACGTCTGCCGCCCGCATCGCGTCCAGCAGGGCGAGGGTGCCGCAGACGTTCGTACGCCAGTACAGCTCGGGCCGGCGCACCGACTCCGACACCAGCGACTTCGCGGCGAAGTGCAGCACCCCGTCGAAGGACGGGTCCAGCACGTCGGCGGCGTCGGTGATCGCGCCCTGGTGGAAGGCCGCGCCCTCCGGCACACCGTCGCGGTGTCCGGTGGACAGGTCGTCCAGGACCGTCACCTCGTGCCCGGCCTCCAGGAGCAGCGTCGCGACGATCCCGCCGATGTAGCCGGCGCCGCCGGTGACCAGGAGCTTCATCCACGTCCTCCCTCGTCGACGAGGGCGCGCAGCCGGGCGGCGACGTCCTCGGGGCGTCCGTCGTTGATCCAGACGCCCATCGCGGACTCCGAGCCCGCCAGGTACTTCAGCTTGTTGGCGGCCCGGCGGACCGAGAACACCTGCAGGTGCAGGGCGGCCAGGTCGCGGTCCGCGTGCACCGGCGCCTGGTGCCACGCGGCGATGTACGGAAGGGGCAGGTCGGGCCCGCCCTCGGGCGCGAAGTAGCGGTCCAGCGCCCGCAGCACCCGGAGGTAGAGCGGGCCGAACTCGGCGCGCTCGTCCTCGTCCAGCGCGGCCAGGTCGGGCACCCGGCGGTGCGGGTGGAGGTGCACCTCGACCGGCCAGCGGGCGGCCGCCGGCACGAAGGCGGTCCAGTGCCTGGTCTGCGCGACCACCCGGACCTGTGCGGAGCGCTCGGCGGCCAGCACGTCGGCGAACAGGTTGCCGCCGGTGCGCTCGGCGTAGGAGCGGGCAGCCTCCAGCATCCGCCGGGTGCGCGGCGGCACGAACGGGTAGCCGTAGATCTGCCCGTGCGGGTGGTGCAGGGTGACGCCGATCTCCTCGCCGCGGTTCTCGAAGCAGAACACCTGCTCCACGCCGGGCAGGGTGGAAAGCTCGGCGGTCCGGTCGGCCCAGGCCTCCATGACGGTGCGGACCCGGGAGGGCGACAGCGCCCCGAACGCGCCGCCGTGCTCGGAGGTGAAGCACACCACCTCACAGCGCCCCACGCCCGGCCGGCGGGCGAACAGGTCGGCTCCGTCGGCCGCGTCGGCCCCGAGCTCACCGACACCGGCCGCCCCGGCCGCGCCGGGACCTCCCGAGAACGATGGGAAGCGGTTCTCGAAGACCGCCACGTCGTAGCTCTCGGCCGGAATCTCCGAGGGATGCCCCGGCCGGGACGGGCACAGCGGGCACTCGTCGGCCGGCGGCAGGAAGGTGCGGGACTGCCGGTGCGCGGCGACCGCCACCCACTCGTCGACCAGCGGGTCGTAGCGCAGCTCCGACGCGGGCGGGCGCGCCGGGAGGTCCCGGCTGTCCACGGCGTCGCGGACGGCGCTGTCGGACTCGTCGAAGTAGATCAGCTCTCGCCCGTCGGCCAACCGGGTCGCGGTTTTCTTCATGTCACGTCCGTCTCCGGGCCGCGCCGACTCCGCGCGGCCGTCGCCGACCGGCGTCTCGACCACAGCGCCCGCGGTGAGTTTCGTCCGGCGTACGCGCAACCGAGCGGGTGGCGCGCACGTCAGAGGAACCCTAGCGGGAACCACCGCGCCGTGATCGACCGAGCCGACCGCCGCGGGGTGCCCGGAGCGGCCGGCGAATGTCGGGGAAGGAAGTCGTTACTCTTGGGCGCATGGCGACAACCAGCGGTCCGGCTGGCCATAGCGCTCGTACCAGCCAAATCCGGCGTACGACGCGAAAACCGGCAGCCGGGCCCCTCCTGACCACCCGGTGACGCTTCCATGAACGCCGTTCTGGCCAACATCGGGCTGGCCCTGATCTTCGTCCTCATCGGCGGCGTCTTCGCCGCGGCCGAGATGGCGCTGGTGTCGTTGCGCGAGGGACAGGTCAAGTCCCTCGCCCAGCGCGGCCGGCGCGGCGAGGTGATCGCCCGGCTCACCGCCGACCCCAACCAGTTCCTGTCCGCCGTGCAGATCGGCGTGACCCTCTCCGGCTTCCTGGCCTCGGCGTTCGCCGGCGCCAACCTGTCCAAGTACCTCGCACCGGTGCTGGTGAACCTCGGCGTGCCTCCCGGCGCGTCCGAGCCGATCGCCCTGGTGCTGATCACGATCGCGGTGTCGTACGTCTCGATCGTGCTGGGCGAGCTGGCGGCCAAGCGGCTCGCGCTGCAGCGGGCCGAGGGGATCGCGTCCGCGCTGGCGCCGATGATCGCCTCCATCGCGACCCTCGCCCGGCCGGTCATCTGGTTCCTGTCCAAGTCGACCAACGTGGTGGTCCGCCTGCTCGGCGGCGATCCCAGCGTCGGCAGGGAACAGATGAGCGACGAGGAGCTGCGCGAGCTGGTGTCGGGACACCAGACGCTCGGCGAGGAGGAGCGGGCGATCGTCGACGAGGTGTTCGACGCGGGCACCCGGCAGCTGCGTGAGGTCATGTTGCCGCGTACGGAAACCGACTTCCTGGACGCGTCCACGCCGGTCTACAAGACGGTGAAGGAGGTCACCGCGAGCCCGCACTCGCGCTATCCCGTGGTGCGCGGGTCGACCGACGACGTGGTGGGCTTCGTGCACGTCCGCGATCTGCTCAACCCCGAGGTGGCCAACCGCTCGGTCCGGGTCGGCGACCTGGCCCGGGACGTTCTCTTCCTGCCCGGCACCAAGCGGGTCCTCCCCGCCCTGTCGGAGATGCGGTCGACCAGCCACCACCTGGCGATCGTGCTGGACGAGTACGGCGGCACCGCGGGCATCGTCACCCTCGAGGACCTGGTCGAGGAGCTCATCGGGGACATCCGTGACGAGTACGACACCGCCGCGGAGGCGGCGTCGCGCCGGCTGGTCTCCGGTGAGGTCGAGCTGGACGGCCGGATCGGGCTGGACGACGTGGCCGACGAGACCGGGGTGACCGTGCCGGACGGGCCGTACGAGACGGTGGCCGGCTTCGTGGTGTCACTGCTCGGGCACGTGCCGTCGGAGGGTGAGTCGGCGGAGTTCGACGGCCACGGGTTCACGGTGATCGAGATGGACGGGCGGCGGGTGGCGCGGCTGAGGTTCACTCCCCGGCCGCCGGAACGCCCCGCGGTCGAGGCGGCCGGCGACCAGGCGTCCTCCGGTGGCACCGGCGGCGCCCACAGCACGGGCAGCGTCGACGGTACGGACGAATCCGAGGGGTCGGGTGGTTCCAACGGCTCGGGCGGCTCGGGCGGCTCGGGCACCGTTGTGGGCGCCGATCACCGCTCCGGTGCGAACGGCTCCGGCGAGCGGTCCGAGCAGTCGGGGCGGGCCGCACCCTCCCGGCCGGCCGAACGGGCCTGAACCGGGGCGATCGGGCGTACCCGCCGATCGCGGTGATCAATCAGTATGCCGTACCCCCGCCCGGGTCCAGGTGTGGACGGCGGGTCGGGGCCCGGCGACAGGGCTGGCACAATTCAGAGCATGTCGCGACCGCGCGTGTTCTCGGGCATCCAGCCCACCGCCGACTCCTTCCACCTGGGCAACTACCTCGGGGCGGTCCGGCAGTGGGTGGGCATGCAGGACGAGCACGACGCCTTCTACTGCGTCGTCGACCTGCACGCGATCACGATGGGCCACGACCCGGCCAAGCTGAGGGAGCGCAGCCTGCGCTCGGCGGCCCAGCTGCTGGCCGCGGGCCTGGACCCGGAGCGCTGCACGCTGTTCGTGCAGAGCCACGTCGCCGAGCACACCCAGCTGGCCTGGATCCTCGGCTGCCTGACGGGGTTCGGTGAGGCCGGCCGGATGACGCAGTTCAAGGACAAGACGCAGAAGCAGGGCGTCGAGGGCGCCACGGTCGGGTTGTTCACCTACCCCGTGCTGATGGCCGCCGACATCCTGCTCTACCAGACCGACGCCGTGCCGGTCGGTGAGGACCAGCGCCAGCACCTCGAGCTCAGCCGCGACCTCGCGCAGCGCTTCAACGCAAGGTTCGGCAAGACCTTCCGGGTGCCCGAGCCGTTCATCCTGGCAGACACCGCCAAGATCTACGACCTGCAGGACCCCACCGCCAAGATGAGCAAGTCGTCCTCGTCGCCCAACGGCATCATCGACCTGCTGGACGACCCGAAGACCTCCGCCAAGCGGATCCGCAGCGCGGTCACCGACTCCGGCCGGGAGATCACCTTCGACCGGGAGAACAAGCCCGGGGTGTCCAACCTGCTCACGATCCTGTCCGCGCTCACCGGACGGCCCGTGCCCGAGCTGGTGGACGCCTACGCCGGCAAGGGGTACGGCGACCTCAAGCGCGACGTGGCCGACGCCGTGGTGGAGTTCGTGACGCCCTTCCGCGAGCGCACGCTGGCCCTGCTGGAGGACCCCGAGAGCCTGGACAACATCCTGGCCCGTGGGGCCGAGCGTGCCCGGACGGTCGCCGCGGAGACGCTGCGCGAAGTCGAGGACCGGCTCGGTTTCGTCGTGGCGAAACGATAGGCGGCGACTCCCGTGCGCACGATCGGTGTCGCGGTCGCGATCCCCGAACCCTACGGCGGAGAGCTGCAACGCTGGCGGGCCGCGTTCGGCGACCCGCTCGCCGACGCCATCCCCACCCACGTGACGTTGCTGCCGCCCACCCAGGTCGACAACGACGCCATGGACACGATGGACGCGATCGAACGCCACCTGCTGACGGTGGCGGAGTCCGCGCAGCCGTTCACGATGCGGCTGCGGGGGACCGCGACGTTCCGGCCGGTGTCGCCGGTGGTGTTCGTGGCGGTCGCGGAGGGCATCTCGTCCTGCGAGCTGCTGGCCGAGGGCGTGCGCAGCGGGCCGCTGCGGCGCGACCTCGCGTTCCCGTACCACCCGCACGTCACCGTCGCCCACGACCTGCCCCACCACGTGCTCGACAAGGCGTACGAGGCGCTGGACACCTACACCTGTGCCTTCACCGTGCAGACGTTCAGCCTGTTCGAGCACGGCACCGACCTGGTGTGGCGGCCACAGCGGGACTTCGCCCTGGGCGGGCCGCTGCCCGGGCCGGTGCCACCCGACGAGTCCTGAGGTGGCCCGTCCGCCTGCGTGAGGCGATTCGGCGCGGCGTAGGCGAAGGTCCCGTCTGATCGTCCCCGGCGGGGCACACTGATCTTGCCGTCCGGAGCGGGCAGCTTTCGGTCAGCCCGCTCACGGTGCCGGCAGGCCGCACGGGGAAGGGACGTCGGCATGAACGTTTCGCGGGTGCGGCAACGGCTGGACTACAAGGTGGCCCGGCTGCGGGTGCGCTCGAGGCTGGTCGACCACCTGGCCCGGGCGCTGGCCCACTACAACAAGGTGCTCGGGAGCCAGCTCGCCGCGTCGGCGACGTACTTCGCCTTCCTGTCCTTCTTTCCGCTGGTCGCGCTGGTGTTCGCCGCGGTCGGCTACGTGGTGGAGTACGTCCCCGGCGCGAGGGACGCGGTCACCTCGGCGATGTCGTCGGTGCTGCCCGGGATGATCGGCACCGGTAAGAACCAGCTCGACGTCGAGGCCATCGCGCGCAACAAGACGGGGGTGGGCATCATCGGCCTGGCGGTGCTGCTCTACTCCGGGCTGAACTGGATCTCCGCGCTGCGCACGTCCCTGCAGGCGGTGTTCGCGGCCGTCGCCGAGGACGGCCGCAACTTCGTGCTCAACAAGGTGTTCGACCTGGTCGTGCTGGTCGCGGCCGGCGCCGTCCTGCTGGTCTCGGTCGGGGTGAGCACGGCCGTCACGGCGTTCGCCGACTTCATCTTCACCCTCGCCCACCTGACCAGGGTTCCCGGAGTCGGCGTCTTGTTGTGGGCGGTGGCGGCGGCGGTCGGCGTGGCGGCGAGCTCGGTGCTGTTCTTCACGCTCTACCGGCTGCTGCCCCGGCACGACGTACCCGCTGCGAAGCTGTGGCGCGGCGCGCTGCTGGCCGCCCTCGGGTTCGAGGTCCTCAAGCAGATCGCGGGTCTGGTGCTCGGCACGGTGACCGGCAACCCGCTCTACGGCGCGTTCGCGGTCCTGGTCGCGCTGCTGGTGTGGATCAACTACTTCGACCGGCTGACCGTGCTCGGCGCCGCGTGGGCGGTCACCGGTGTGCCGGTGGAGAAGATGACCCATCCGGAGAAGGCCGGAGGGGTGCGGCGCGTACGCCCGCAGGGTGAGCGGCCGGGTGACGGTGCCGATGGGGGCGCGGGGCTCGCCCCGGCAGGGGGACGGGCCCGGCGAATCCGCCGCGGGCTGTCGGCGGCGTTCGGTGCGTTCGCGGGCGGCCTCACGGTCGGCTGGCTGGCCAGCCGGCGGCGGCGCCGCGAGGCCGAACCTCAGCGCCGGGAGCGTACGTAGCTGAAGACGCGCAGGCCCGCGAGCCCGAGGAACACCAGCAGCATCAGCCACAGCCAGACCGGCAGCCGCGGCCACGCGGACTCCGCCGTGGCGATGGTCACGCCCGGGTCGTCCGGCCCGCCCGCGCCGGGGGCGAGGGTGGGCCTCGTGCTGGGACTGGCCGCCGGGCCGGCCGGCCGGGTGGCACCGGGCTTCGGGGTCGCCGCACCGGGTGCTCGGGCGGCCGCGGCCCGGGCCACGTCGTCGCTGCTGACCAGGTTGCCGACGGGCTTCGCCTTGGCGCCGGCGGTGAAGCCCCAGTCCAGCAGGGTGGCAGCGCGGGTCCAGTACGGCGCCTTGGAGCGCATGATCACCACCACCAGCCGGCGGCCGTCCTGCTCCGCCGCGCCGACCAGCGTGCTGTGCGCCTGGGTGGTGTAGCCGTTCTTCACCCCGATCGCGCCGGGATAGTGGCCGAGGAGCTTGTTGAGGTTCTGGATCTGGAAGCTCTTCCTGCCCTTGCCCGGGAAGTTGTAGCGCAGGGTCGTGACGTAGCGGCGGAAGTCGGCGCGGGCCATGCCCGCGCGCGCGACCAGCGCCAGGTCGTACGCGGACGACACCTGGCCGGGTGCGTCCAGCCCGCTGGTGTTGACCGCGTGGGTGTCGAACGCACCGAGCCGGCGGGCCTCGGTGTTCATCATCTCGACAGCTGTGCGGGTGCCCCCGGCGGCGTTGCCCAGCGCACTGGCGGCGTCGTTGCCGGACGGCAGGAACATGCCGTAGAACAACTGGTCGATGGTGTACGCGCGGCCGTTCTCGATCCCGACCCGGCTGCCCTCGACCCGGGTGTCGGCGGGCACCGCGGTGTAGCGGGCGCGCTTGTCCAGCCGGGGCAGCAGAGTGACCGCGGTGAGGGTCTTGAGGGTGCTCGCCGGGGGAAGGCGGAGATGGGCGTTCTTGGACGCGAGGACCTGACCGGTGTCGAGGTCGGCCACGACGTAGGACGCGACGTCGACCTTCGGTGGCGCGGGCGTGGTGTTGCGGTCCACCACCACGCCACGGTGCCCGAGTGCTGCGCCGCCGACCGGCCCGGTGAACGGGTTGGTGGTGGGAACGGGCGTCGCGGTGGGGCCCGGCACGGGCGGTGGCTCCGTGGGCGTCGGCTTGGCCCCGGGCGCGCTGCCGGGCGCGTTGCCGGCCGCACCAGCGGGGACGACGGTCAGGCCGAGGGTGGTCGCCACACCGAGAACGAGGACGCAGACCAGGCGGGCGATCCGGGCGGCCGAACCGGCCCGGCCGATGGCACGCACCCGGCGCTCTGGGCGCACTGGTCCCACGGTCAGGCCGGCCCGTTCACGGGGGCTGGGATGATCGGCTGGGGGCATGGTTCGGACAGGGTAGTACCTGACGCTGGGGAAGGGAGCGTTCACCGGTGGGGATGTCAGCGGAGCGAGCGAACCCGAACGACGACACGGTGAACGGCACGGACGACGACGTGGACGACGACGTGGACGACGACACGGTGAACGGCGTGGCGGACGACGGGCGCGGAGCCGACGCCTTCCGGCTGCCGGGCGAACGCGAACTCACCGCCGCCGCGGAGCGGTTGCGCGGACAGGTCCGGCGTACTCCCGTGCTGGAGATCGGCGGCGCCCAGCTCGGCGTGCGCGCCCGGGTCCTTGTCAAGCTGGAGTTGCTTCAGCACACCGGTTCGTTCAAGGCCCGTGGCGCACTCAACACCCTCCTCGTCCGTCCGCACGCCGACGACGGTGTGGTGGCGGCCTCCGGCGGGAACCACGGCGCCGCGGTCGCCTGGGCGGCCGCCCGGGTGGGTGCACCCGCGCGGATCTTCGTCCCGGCCACGTCGCCGCCGGTGAAGGCCGAACGTGTCAGGTCGTACGGCGCGGAGGTGGTCGTCGTCGACGGCTACTACCCCGAGGCGTTCGCCGCCGCCGAGCGGTGGTCGGCCGGGCGTTCGGTGGTGCGGGTGCACGCGTACGACGCACCGGAGGTGGCGGCGGGTCAGGGCACGCTCGGCCTGGAGGCCGCCGAGCAGGTGCCGGACGTGTCCACCGTGCTGGTGTCCTGCGGCGGCGGAGGGTTGTACGCCGGAACCGCGCTGGCGCTGGCCGGCCGGGCGGTGGTGGTGCCGGTGGAGCCGGAGCGCTGCCCGTCGCTGTCGGCTGCGGTGGCGGCCGGGGGACCGGTGCCGGTCGAGGTCGGCGGCGTGGCCGCGGACAGCATGGGAGCCGGGATGGTCGGCCGGCACGGGTATGCCGTCGCCGCGCGCACCCACACCTCGCCGCTGCTGGTGTCCGACGAGGCGATCGCCGCCGCCCGGGCCTTCCTCTGGGAACGCTGCAGGGTCCTCGCCGAGCCCGGTGGGGCGACGGCGCTGGCGGCCCTGACGTCCGGCGTCTTCACGCCGGCGGCCGGGCAGACCGTGGTCGTGGTGGTGTCCGGCGGCAACACCACCGACGTGCCGACCTGAAATCAACCGGTCGGAGCTCGGCCGGTTGGAGTTCGACCGGTTGGAGTTCGACCGGTCGGGGCTCAGCGGCCGGCGGACACCTCGTCGCGGCCCTGACCGGGCCCCGCCTCGCCGGCCCGCTCCGCCTTCTCCGCTTTGAGAGCCTGCCAGCCGATCCGGCCCAGGACGACCGCTATCGCGAGGTTGACGACGATCAGCACCGTGTGGGCGACGTAGTAGCCCGTCGGGCGCCCCTCGGTCTTGGCCAGGTTGCGGATGAACGTGGCGTAGGTGACGACGTTCCAGCCCGCCACGCCGAGCAGCAGGGCGGAGATCTTCCTGGTGATACGCACCAGCCCAGTATGACCAGCCAACCTGGACGGGCAGGCCCGCGCCTGCCGGACACGCTGCCGCCGGGCTCACAGGTGCCGGGCTCACTGCTGGATGCCGAACGGCGGTTCGACGAGCTCCTTCACCCAGGCGATGAGGTTCTCCAGGTCGTCGGCGTCGGCGACCGGACGGCATCCGGTCCGGCGGAAGACCCACCGGCCGTCCCAGCGGTCACAGCGCAGGACGACCGAGATCTCCGGCAGCGAGGGGTAGGGAATCTCGATGCCGTACTGCCTGCCGGCCATGCCGACGCGGGGATGAGCGCGGTAGCCGGCGGACCTGAGGGCGATCCGCGCGGACTCGATCAGCTCCTCGCGTTGCCGGTCGTCCGACGGCGGGGCCTCTGTTGTCATGGGCTGCTTGCCTCCTTGTGATCGCGGGTGGGGCGCTGCTCAAGCATTCGGTGGGAGGGCGTGACCAGGCGAGGTCCTACGCCGGACCTGTGGCGGACCTGTGCCGGACCCGGATGGCACCTGGTGGACCTGTGCCGGACCTCGTTCGGGATCCGCGCGCTCGGCGTGGCCGTAGGTCGGTGCCTGCCGGTACAACTTCGGGAAGCGTTCGGGGGCGAGCGTTCCGACCGAGGGTGCCTGCCCACCAGGAGGAGTGGATGACGGGGAGACGAGACACCGCCCCTCGCACCATGCTGGAACACCTGATCCGCCAGCGGGACCAGACCTACGACGAGGTGGCCGGGGCGTTCGAGACGCTGGCCCGGCAGACCGGTGAACGCGGGGCGAGCATGTCCGCGCGTCACCTGCGCCGGCTCGCGTCCGGTCAGCGCACCGGCATGACGCCGGTCACCCGGCGGGTGCTGCAGGCGATGTTCGGCCGGTCCGCCGCGGAGCTGGTCGCGCCGTACGCCACGACCGGCCCGGCGCTCGGGACCGGGCCCACCGCGGCAGCCTGGCCGACGACCGGGACGGCGACCGGGACGGCCGAACCGGCGACAGGGCTCGGCGCCGGGCCCGGCCGCGCCGACGCCTTCGCGCAGGACCCCGGCGACCTGGACATCCTGGAGCGGTCCGCCCGGCGGGCGCGCGGGTTCGGGCTGCTGGTCGCCCGCACCTCCCTCGGCGAGGAGAGCCTGGGGCAGGTCTACGCCGAGGTGCGCCAGCTCACCTACGCCTACCAACAGCGGCCGCTGCCGCGGCTCCTGGGCACTCTCGCCACCACCCAGGACCTGCTGTTCACCCTGCTGGAGGGTCCGCAGCATCCCGCGCACGTACGCCGGCTGCACTTCGCCGCCGCCCTGGTGTCCGGGATGCTGGCCAAGCTCGCCCACGACCGGGTGGACGCGCCGAACGCGATGGCGCACGCGTACGCCGCGTTCGTGTGCGCCGACCTCGCCGACCACAACGGCCTGCGGGCCTGGGCACGTGGGCTGCAGTCGGTGGTGTCGTACTGGATCGGCCGCCCGCAGGACGCGATCCGCTACGCCCAGGCGGGTGCCGACTACGCCACCACCGACGGGACCGAGGTCTGGCTGCACGCGAGCGAGGCACGTGCCCTGGCCGTCCTCACCCGTGCGCGCCCGGCGGAAGGCCGGCAGGGGTTCTACTACGCCGCCGACGCCATGGCCTGGCTGCCCACCGACCTGCGCGAGCACGTCGAGGTGCTCCACCGCGACGCGTCGGCATGGGAGGACCCCGCTCGTGGATATCCTCGTCGCGGAGGCGAGAACCCATGACAGATCCCGCTGCGTCGAAAGCTTCCCCCTCGCGCCCGGCGCGGGTGGGGGAGTCCGGCCTGCCGATCAAGCCCGTCTACGGACCCGACGACCTCGCCGGGTGGACGCCCGCGAGCCGGTTGGGCGAGCCGGGCTCCTATCCGTACACCCGGGGTGTCTACCCGACGATGTACACCGGCCGCCCGTGGACGATGCGGCAGTACGCCGGCTTCGGCACCGCGGCGGAGTCCAACCGCCGTTACCACCAGCTGATCGAGGCGGGCACCGCCGGCCTGTCGGTGGCCTTCGACCTGCCCACCCAGATGGGGTACGACTCCGACGCGCCGATCGCGCACGGCGAGGTCGGCAAGGTCGGGGTGGCGATCGACTCCATCGAGGACATGCGGCTGCTCTTCGACGGCATCCCGCTGGACCAGGTGTCCACGTCGATGACGATCAACGCGCCGGCCGCGGTGCTCCTGCTGCTCTACCAACTCGTCGGCGAGGAACACGGAGTCGACCCCGGACGGCTGAGCGGGACCATCCAGAACGACGTGCTGAAGGAGTACATCGCCCGCGGCACCTACATCTATCCGCCCAAGGCCTCGCTGCGGTTGGTGTCGGACATCTTCGCCTACTGTCAAGCCGAGCTTGCGCGGTTCAACACGATCTCCATCTCCGGCTACCACATGGCCGAGGCGGGTGCCACGCCCGCGCAGGAGATCGCGTTCACGCTGGCGGACGGGATCGAGTACGTCCAGGCCGCGATCGACGCGGGCCTGGACGTGGACGAGTTCGCGCCGCGGCTGTCGTTCTTCTTCGTCGCCCGCACCACCCTGCTGGAGGAGGTGGCGAAGTTCCGCGCCGCCCGCAGGATCTGGGCGCAGGTGATGCGCGACCGGTTCGGCGCGCGCAACCCGAAGTCGCAGATGCTGCGGTTCCACACCCAGACCGCGGGAGTGCAGCTGACCGCGCAGCAGCCGGAGGTCAACCTGGTCAGGGTCGCCGTGCAGGGCCTCGCGGCGGTGCTGGGGGGTACGCAGTCGCTGCACACCAACGCCTACGACGAGGCGATCGCGCTGCCCAGTGAGAAGGCCGCCCGACTCGCGTTGCGCACCCAGCAGGTGCTGGCGTACGAGACCGACGTGACCGCGACCGTCGACCCGTTCGCCGGCTCCTACGCCGTTGAGGCGATGACCGACGAGGTGGAGCAGGCCGCGCGGTCGCTGATGGAGACGGTCGAGGACCTCGGTGGCGCGGTGGCCGCGATCGAGAAGGGTTACCAGAAAGCCGAGATCGAGCAGGCGGCGTACCAGATCACCCGCGACATCGACGGCGGCGAACGCGTCGTGGTGGGCGTCAACAAGTTCGTCGTTCCCGACGACGAGCGCTACGAGCCGCTGCGGGTCGATCCCGCCATCGAGGAGGGCCAGCGCGACCGGCTGGCCGCCCTGCGCGCGAACCGCGACGCCGCCGAGGTGCAAGCCCGCCTTGCGGAGCTTCGGTCGGCGGCCGAGGGGCCGGACAACGTGCTCTACCCGATGAAGCGGGCGCTGGCCGCCCGGGCGACCGTCGGCGAGGTGTGTGACGCGCTGCGGGAGGTGTGGGGCGTCTACACCCCGGCCGACGCGATCTGAGGCCGCGAAACCCCCGTCGCCAGTTGGGTTTTCGCTGCCCGCCCGGGCGGCGGCGGGGCGAGACTGAGGGTGAGGAGCCGGGAACCCTACGGTGAAAGCAGGGTGGGCGTGCGGGACAAATCGGGCGGGGTGGACAATCGCAAGGTGCCCCTCGACTCAGCTGTCGTTGCCGAGGTGGACCGGCTCGCCAAGACCTACACCGACGAGCTGATCGCCTTCCGACGTGATCTTCACACCCATCCCGAACCCGGCCGGGAAGAGTTCCGGACCACCCGGGTGGTCAGCGACCGCCTGGAAACGGCCGGCTTCGCTCCTGTCCGCCTGCCCGTGGGCACCGGGCTGCTGTGCGACGTCGGCGGCCCCGGCCTCGGGCCGGTCAAGGCCGCCTTGCGCGCCGACCTGGACGCGTTGCGGGTGGTGGACGAGAAGACCGTTCCCTATCGTTCCAGCCGTCCGGGCGTGTGCCACGCCTGCGGCCACGACGCACACACCGCGATCGTTCTCGGCGCCGGGCTGGTGCTCGGCGAACTCGCCACGGCCGGGCTGCTCGGCAACCGCGTGCGCCTGGTCTTCCAGCCCGCGGAGGAGATCATCCCCGGCGGCGCGCTGGACGTGCTCGCCACCGACGGCGCCCTGGCCGGGGTGGAGCAGATCTTCGCCGTGCACTGCGACCCGCGGCTGGAGGTGGGCACCGTCGGCCTGCGGGCCGGGCCGATCACCTCCGCCGCCGACCGGGTGCACGTACGCCTGACCGGCCCCGGCGGGCACACCGCCCGGCCCCACCTGTCCGCCGATCTCGTACACGCCCTGTCCACGTTGGTGAGCCAGCTTCCGCTGGCGCTGAGCCGGCGGGTCGACCCGCGCGGTGGGCTGACCCTGGTCTGGGGACGCATCCAGGCCGGCGCCGCGGCGAACGCGATCCCCATGGAGGGCGAGGCCGAGGGCACCCTGCGCTGCCTGGACGTCAGCGTCTGGGAGTCCGCCGCCGAACTCGTTCCGGTGCTCGCGCACCAGATCGTGGCGCCCTACGGCGTGAGCGTGCAGGCCGAGGTGCACCGCGGCGTACCACCTGTGGTCAACGACCCGTTCGCGATCGGCCTTCTCCAGCGGGCGGTGGAGGCGACGATGGGCCGCGACGCCGTGGGCACGACCGAGCAGAGCCTGGGCGGTGAGGACTTCGCGTGGTACCTCACCAGGACCCGGGGAGCCCTTGCCCGCCTGGGAGTTCGGCCGACCGGCAGCACCCGGCCGTTCGACATCCACCAGGGAACGTTCGACATCGACGAGCACGCCATCTCGGTCGGCGTACGCACTCTCGTCGGCGCAGCGCTGCTGGCCAACGACGACGACTGAGCCGGCGACCGAGCCGGCGATCGACGCCTCAACTCACAGAACCCGCGGCCCGGTTGGCGGTTCACGACCGGTGTAACAGCCTCATAACCGGCGAATGAACTCCGGCAAACGCGCCGACCCGGACGAGCTGTGCCGGACGAGACGGATTCGCCCGTATCGCCCATGGGGCGGAAGATGCTGCGGCCTTCGGCCAAGGTCACGGGAGGATCACATGGTCGGGATCCGAAGCCGCGGTTCTTCACCTTCTGTCGGCGCGCCTTATAGTCACCCATGCGCATCGCGCGGCGTCCTTCGTCGACGCCCGTTCGCGTGCGCGGGTACCCCACCCGATCGGGCACGCTGAGGAGGCGTAGTGACGAAGTACCTGAAGGGCCTCGCGGTCCTTGGCGCGGTGGCCCTGGTGGTCACCGGCTGTGGAAGCAAGCCGACCGAGAGCAACTCGGGTTCGGGCGGGAACGGCTCGAAGTCCAACACGGCGGCGAAGGACTTCCGCGCCTGCATGGTTTCCGACTCCGGCGGTTTCGACGACAAGTCGTTCAACCAGACGTCCTACCAGGGCTTCACGGACGCCGCGAAGGAACTGAACATCAAGACCTCGACCGCCGAGTCGAAGTCCGACAGCGACTACTCCAAGAACGTCGGCGGCATGGTCGACGCGAAGTGCAACGCGATCGTGACCGTGGGCTTCAAGCTCGGTGACCAGACGGCGAAGTCGGCCGCGGCCAACCCGAACATCAAGTGGGGCATCGTCGACTACGACATCGCCGCCACCGACCTGAAGAAGACCGGCCTGAAGGAGGTGCCGAAGAACGTCAAGTCGCTGCTCTTCGACACCGCCCAGTCCAGCTTCCTCGCGGGCTACCTCGCCGCCGGCATGACGAAGACCGGCAAGGTCGGCACGTTCGGCGGCCTGCCCATCCCGACCGTCACGATCTTCATGGACGGTTACTGGGAGGGCGTGCAGTACTACAACAAGGTCAAGAAGAAGAACGTCCAGGTTCTCGGCTGGAGCGAGCAGTCCCAGAAGGGCCTGTTCACCAACGACTTCGAGAACAAGGCGCAGGGCAAGAACACCGCCAGCAACCTGATCAGCCAGGGTGCCGACATCATCTTCCCGGTCGCCGGCCCCGCCGGTCTGGGTGGCCTGCAGGCCGCGAAGGCCTCCGGTGGCAAGGTGAACGCGATCTGGGTGGACACCGACGGCTGCAAGAGCGCCGCGGAGTACTGCGACGTGCTGCTCACCAGTGTCTACAAGGGCATGGACGTCGCGGTGAAGGATGTCGTGACGACCGCCGCCGACGACAAGTTCGACAGCACCGCCTACGTCGGGACGCTGAAGAACGACGGCACCGGCCTGTCGCCGTACCACCAGTGGGACAGCAAGATCCCGTCCGAGCTCAAGGACGAGGTCACGCAGCTGAAGCAGGACATCATCGACGGCAAGATCACGATCAAGTCGAAGGCGCAGCCGCAGTCGAAGTGACCGCGGCGCGACTCCTGTCAGCCGTGGGGGAGGGCCGGTGCACCGCACCGGCCCTCCCGCCGCACGGATGCGCATCTTCAGGCTGGAGCAGTGCATGAAGCTCGAACTCCGCGGGCTCACCAAACGGTTCGGGTCCCTCGTCGCCAACGACCACATCGACCTGACGTTCGAGTCCGGGCGGATCCACTGTCTGCTCGGCGAGAACGGCGCCGGGAAGAGCACGTTGATGAACATGCTCTTCGGGTTGCTGCGTCCCGACGAGGGCCAGGTGCTCGTGGACGACGCCCCGGTGGCGTTCGGCTCACCGGGTGAGGCGATCGCGGCCGGCATCGGGATGGTCCACCAGCACTTCATGCTGGTGCCCGTCTTCACCGTCGCCGAGAACGTCGTCCTGGGCCGCGAACGCACCCGGGGTTTGGGCCTGCTCGACCAGCGGGCGGCCCGCTCCCTGGTGCGCGACCTGTCCGAGCGGTACGGCCTGGCGGTGGACCCCGACGCCCGGGTGGAGGACCTGCCGGTCGGAGTCCAGCAGCGGGTGGAGATCCTCAAGGCGCTGGCCAACGAGGCCAGGGTGCTGATCCTCGACGAACCCACCGCGGTGCTCACCCCGCAGGAGATCGACGAGCTGATCGAGGTGATGCGTGCCCTGCGGGAGAACGGCACCACGGTCGTCTTCATCACCCACAAGCTCAAGGAGGTGCGGGCGATCGCCGACACCATCACGGTGATCCGCCGCGGCGCCGTGGTCGGCACGGTCGACCCGGACGCCTCCGAGGCCGAGCTCGCCGAGCTGATGGTCGGACGCCCGGTGCAACTCCAGGTTGACAAGGTGCCGGCCGCTCCCGCCGAGCCCAAGCTGACGGTGCAGGACCTGAGCGTCGTGGACGGCCAGGGCCTGGTCGCCGTCGACGACGTGTCGTTCGACGTGCGCGGCGGGGAGATCCTCGGCATCGCCGGCGTCCAGGGCAACGGCCAGACCGAGCTCGTCCAGGCACTGGTCGGGCTGGTCGACGTGGCCGCCGGCTCGGTCCGCCTGGGCGGCCGGGAGCTGGTCGGCACGTCACCGCGCCGGCACCTCGCCGCCGGGATCGGTTACATCCCCGAGGACCGCTCCCACGACGGGTTCGTCGGCTCGTTCTCGGTGGCGGAGAACCTCATCCTGGACCTCTTCCGCGGCGCGCCGTTCGCGCGCAGGGGCGCGCTGTCCCAGGCCGCCGTACGCGACAACGCCGACCACCGGGTCGAGGAGTTCGACGTCCGCACCCAGTCGGTGGACACGCCGGTGAGCGCCCTGTCCGGCGGCAACCAGCAGAAGGTCGTCCTGGCCCGGGAGCTGTCCCGCCCGCTGGAGCTGCTGATCGCCGCGCAGCCCACCCGCGGCCTGGACGTGGGGTCGATCGAGTTCGTCCACCGCCGCATCGTGGCCGAACGCGACCAGGGCACGGCGGTGGTGATCGTGTCCACGGAGTTGGAGGAGATCGTGGCGCTCGCGGACCGGATCGCGGTGATGTACCGCGGCAGGCTGGTCGGCATCGTCGGCCCCGACACGCCGTGGGACCAGCTGGGCTGCATGATGGCCGGCGTCCCGGTCGAGGAGGCCGCACAGCTGGCGCAGGCCAACCCGACCGCACTCGGAACGCTGGAGGACGCCTCGTGAGCGCCACCCGTCCGGCCTGGGCGCGCGAGCTCGTGGTGAGCGCCGCCGCGGTCGTGCTCGCCCTGGCGGTCGGCGCGGTGCTGATCATCGTCAGCAACGCCGAGGTCCTGTCCACCTGGACGTACTTCTTCTCCTACCCGCCCGACGCGCTGTCGGCGTCGTGGTCGGCGGTGGCGGACGCCTACGGCGCGTTGTTCTCCGGCGCGTTCGGCGGCTGGAAGCAACTCGCCGAGACGCTGGTGCAGGCGACCCCGTTGATCTGCGGCGGCCTCGGCGTCTCGCTGGCGTTCCGGGCCGGGCTGTTCAACATCGGCGCCCAGGGCCAGCTGATCATCGGCGCGCTCTGCGCCGCCTGGGTCGGCTTCACCCTGCACCTCCCGCCCGGCCTGCACGTGCTCGTCGCGCTCGTCGCCGGCGTGCTCGGCGGCGCGCTGTGGGGCGGCATCGTCGGTGTGCTGAAGGCCCGCACCGGGGCGCACGAGGTGATCCTCACGATCATGCTCAACTACGTCGCCCTCTACCTCCTGCAGTGGCTGCTCACCACGAACGCCTTCCAGCGCCCGGGCCGCAACGACCCGATCAGCCCGGTGGTGGACGGCTCCGCGCAGTTCCCGGCGATTCCGGGCACCCGGCTGCACCTGGGCTTCCTGGTCGCGCTGCTGGCCGCCGGCGCGGTGTGGTGGCTGCTCACCCGGTCGACCACGGGCTTCCAGCTGCGGGCGGTGGGCGCCAACGCTGACGCCGCCCGGACCGCCGGCATGAGCGTCGGTACGGCGTACACGCTGGCGATGCTCGGTGCCGGCGCGCTGGCCGGCCTGGCCGGCGTCCAGCAGGTGCTCGGCACCAACGCACCGCTGACGGACGGGATCGCCGGCACCGTCGGTTTCGACTCGATCACCGTCGCACTGCTGGGCCGGGCGTCGCCGGTCGGCACGGTCGTCGCCGGGCTGGTGTTCGGCGCGCTGAACGCCGGTGGCCTGCAGATGCAGCTGCAGACCCAGACACCGCTCACGCTGACCACCGTGCTGCAGGCAACGATCGTGTTGTTCATCGCCGCGCCGGCACTGGTCCGCGCGGTGTTCCGGATCCGGGGCGAGGGCGCGGGAGCCGTGCTCGCCAAGGGCTGGAACGCGTGAGGGACGAGGAGCCGACCCGATGACCACGACCCTCACCCGGCCGCAGGCGAACGCCGCGATCGAGTCCCCGGAGGAACGCCGCCGGCGGATCCGGACCGGCATCCTCGCGCTGGTGCTCGCCGCGCTCGGCGTACTCCTCGCGGTGTTCACCGCGCCGAAGACCGCGAAGTTCGGCCTGTCCGACCAGTTCGCGGCCGCGCAGCTGCCCGACATCTCCCTGCCCGCGCTGCCGGTGGCACTCGCGCTGGCGGCGTACGCGCTGGTGCTGGCACTGACCCAGCTGTTCCGCGGGGTGCGCGGCCGCTGGGCCAGGCTGTTGTGGGTGGGCTTCGCGCTCGCCCTGGTGGTGACGTTCCTGTGCTGGGCGGCGGCGGGCAAGACGTTCCCGCTCACCAACCAGCTGCAGGGGACGCTCAACCTCGCCACCCCGCTGATCCTCGGCGCGCTCGCCGGCGTGCTGTGCGAGCGCGCGGGCGTCATCAACGTCGCGATCGAGGGGCAGTTCCTCTCCGGGGCGTTCGCCGCCGCGGTGGTGACCTCGGCCACCGGCAGCTTCTGGGCCGGCGCGTTCGCGGCGATCCTCGCCGGGGTGCTGATCGCGGCGATGCTCGCGGTGTTCGCCATCCGCTACCGCGTCAACCAGGTGGTGCTGGGCGTGGTGCTGGTGGTGTTCGCCTCCGGCATCACCGGCTTCCTGTTCGACCAGTTCGTGAAGTCGGACTCCCAGCGCTACAACAACCCCGGCGTGCTGCCGAACGTCCCGATCCCCGTGCTGTCGGCGATCCCGGTGATCGGTCAGACGTTCTTCGCCCAGACCCTGCTGGTGTACGCGATGTACGTCGCGGTGGCGGTCGTCACCGTGGTGTTGTTCAAGACCCGCTGGGGACTGCGGGTCCGGTCGGTGGGTGAGCACCCGCGCGCCGCCGACACGGTGGGCATCAACGTGCTCCGCGTCCGCTACCAGGCGGTGCTGGCCGGCGGGATCGTGGCCGGCCTCGGTGGTGCGTTCTTCACCATCGGCTTCACCGGCAGCTTCGACAAGGACCTCACCGCGGGCCAGGGGTTCATCGCCCTGGCGGCGCTGATCATGGGCCGCTGGAACCCCCTCGGCGCGACGGTGGCGGCGTTGTTCTTCGGCTTCACCCAGCAGCTGCAGGGTCAGCTGCAGATCCTGCAGACACCCATCCCGGGGGAACTGCTGGTGATGGCGCCCTACCTCGCGACGGTGGTCGCGGTGGCCGGTGCGGTCGGCCGGGTGCGGCCCCCGAAGGCGGACGGCGAACCCTACGAGAAGGGCTAGGCCCGGCGGGAGCAGTCCCGGGCCGGGGTGTGCCGGACGGGTGTGCCGGAGGCCCGGCGCCGGGCATGAGTGGGGGACACGAGGACGTGGGTACGAACGTGGACGGTGACGTGAGCGGTGGCGTGAGCGGCGACCAGGTGGACTGGGCCGAGCTGCGGGCGGCGGCCCGGGAGGTGAGGGCCGGGGCGTACGTGCCCTACTCCCACTATCCGGTCGGCGCCGCGGCGCTCGTCGACGACGGCCGGGTGGTGGCCGGCTGCAACGTCGAGAACGCGTCGTACGGCATGACGTTGTGCGCGGAGTGCGGCCTGGTGTCCGCCCTGCACGCCTCCGGCGGCGGCCGGCTGGTCGCCTTCACCTGCTGCGACGGGCAGGGTGCCCTGCTGATGCCCTGTGGCCGGTGCCGCCAGCTGCTGTGGGAGCACGGCGGCCCGCGCTTGCTGGTGGACACCCCGCGCGGTGTGCTGCCGATGACCGAGGTCCTGCCCGACGCGTTCGGGCCGGACCACCTGACCGAGTACCAGAGCGGAACCGAGAGCGGAACCGCCGAAAGCGAGAGCCGCCCGTGACCGAACACTTCGACGCCGTCGACGTCATCCGCGCCAAGCGGGACGGCCACCGGCTCGCGGACGCGCAGATCGACTGGGTGGTGGACGCCTACACCCGCGGCGTGGTCGCCGACGAGCAGATGTCGGCGTTGCTGATGGCGATCCTGCTGCGTGGCATGGAGCCGGCCGAGATCGCCCGCTGGACCCAGGCGATGATCTCCTCCGGCGAGCGGCTGGACTTCGCCGGCGTCGGCCGCCCGACCGCCGACAAGCACTCCACCGGCGGCGTCGGCGACAAGATCACCCTGCCGCTGGCCGCCGTGGTCGCCGCCTGCGGGGTCGCCGTACCCCAGCTGTCCGGGCGCGGGCTCGGCCACACCGGCGGCACCCTGGACAAGCTGGAGTCGATCCCGGGCTGGCGGGCGTCGTTGTCCTACGACGAGATCGTGGCCCAGCTGCGCGACGTCGGCGCGGTGATCTGTGCGCCCACCGACACGCTGGCCCCCGCGGACCGCAAGCTGTACGCCCTGCGCGACGTCACCGGCACCGTCGAGTCGATCCCGCTGATCGCCAGCTCGATCATGAGCAAGAAGATCGCCGAGGGCACCGGCGCGCTCGTCCTGGACGTGAAGGTCGGCACCGGCGCGTTCATGAAAAACGCCGAGGACGCCCGCGAGCTGGCCGCCACGATGGTCGAGCTCGGCCGGTCCGCCGGGGTGCGGACCGTCGCGCTGCTCACCGACATGACCACCCCGCTCGGGCTGACCGCCGGGAACGCGCTGGAGGTACGCGAGTCGGTGGAGGTGCTGGCCGGCGGCGGGCCGCGCGACGTGGTGGAGCTCACCGTGGCGCTGGCCCGGGAGATGCTCACCGCCGCCGGCGCGGCCGGTGGTCCCGACCCGAGCGACGTCCTCAAGGACGGTACGGCGATGGACGTGTGGCGTTCGATGATCCGTGCGCAGGGCGGCGACCCGGACGCGGCCCTGCCGTGGGCCGCGCACACCCTCGACGTACCCGCGCCCGCGGACGGTGTGCTCGTACGACTGGACGCCTACCAGGTCGGGCTGGCCGCGTGGCGGCTCGGCGCCGGGCGGTCCCGCAAGGAGGACCCGGTCTCGGCCGGTGCCGGGGTCGTGCTGCACGCCAAGCCGGGTGCGCTGGTCCGCGCCGGGCAGCCGCTGCTCACCCTGCACGCCGACGACCCGGCGAAGTTCGCCCGGGCGCAGGAGGCCCTGGAGGGTGCGGTGGAGATCGCGCCGAGGGGTGCCCGCACCGGCCACCAGCTGATCCTCGGCCGGATCGACTGAACGGCCACCCGAGTCGCGCCGAGCAACCCGAGTCGCCCCGAGTCGCACCGAGTCGCACCGACCAACCCGAGCCGCCCGAGGAGACCATCCGACGATGAAGATCACTCCCGAGGAGATCGTCCGCGCACCGAAGGTGCTGCTGCACGACCATCTGGACGGAGGGCTGCGTCCGGCGACGGTGGCCGAGCTCGCCCGGGAGATCGGCCACCAGCTTCCGGCCGCGCCCGAGCGGCTCGGCGAGTGGTTCCGCGAGTCGGCCGACTCGGGTTCGCTGGAGCGCTACCTGGAGACCTTCGCCCACACCGTCGCCGTGATGCAGACCGCCGAGTCGCTGACCAGGGTGGCCACCGAGTGCGTGGAGGACCTCGCCGCCGACGGCATCGTGTACGCCGAGGTGCGCTACGCGCCGGAGCTGCACCTGTCCGGTGACCTCGACCTGGACGCCGTGGTGCGCGCGGTCGGGGCGGGCTTCGCCGAGGGGGAGCGGCGGGCGGCGCAGGCGGGCCGGCACATCGTCGTACGCCAGATCGTCACCGCGATGCGGCACGCCGCCCGGTCGATGGAGATCGCCGAACTCGCGGTCCGCTACCGCGACCAGGGCGTCGTCGGCTTCGACATCGCTGGCGCCGAGGCCGGCTACCCGCCCACCCGGCACCTGGACGCGTTCGAGTACCTCCAGCGGGAGAACGCGCACTTCACCATCCACGCCGGCGAGGGTTTCGGGCTGCCGTCGATCTGGCAGGCGATCCAGTGGTGCGGTGCGGACCGGCTGGGGCACGGCGTACGCATCGTCGACGACATCACCCACACCGCGGACGGCGACGTCCGGCTGGGCCGGCTCGCGGCGTACGTCCGGGACAAGCGCATCCCGCTGGAGATGTGCCCCTCGTCGAACGTGCAGACCGGTGCGGCGCCGTCGCTGGCCGAGCACCCGGCCGGGCTGCTGACCCGGTTGCGGTTCCGCGTCACGATCAACACCGACAACCGGCTGATGAGCGGTACGTCACTGTCGCGGGAGTTCGCCGGACTCGCCGACGCGTTCGGGTACGAGCTGGCGGATTTGCAGTGGTTCACCCTCAACGCCATGAAGAGCGCGTTCCTGCCGTTCGACCAGCGACTGGCCCTGATCAACAACGTGATCAAGCCTGGGTACGCCGCGCTCGGCGCGGAGCGGGCCTTTGCCCAGATGCACCAGGGGACCTTCTGACCTCGCCTCCACCTGTGCGTCCCGGGAAGGTTGGAGCATCCTGTGGGGGCACACCCAAGGCACGGGCCGGGCCTGCGAGGAGGTCGTGCCGTGGCCGACGAGCGAGGGCAGTCAGCGCTGGGCCCCGTGCTGCGCCGCTGGCGGGAGGCCCTCGAACGCTGGTGGAAGGGCGCGGACGGCCGCCGGGACCCGCTGGAGCGCTGGTGGGACACGGTGGACTCGGGCCAGCTGCCGGCCGGGCCGCCGATCGAACGCCTCGCCGCCGACCTGCGCCGGCTGGCGGGGGAGAGCGTCCGGCTGCACGCCGACCGCCGGGTCTCCGCGCGGGCGTTCCACCTGCACGTCACCGAACTCGCCTACGACGAGACGCTGCTGCTCGCCTGCGGCGCACTCGGGGTGGAGACCGGAGCCGCGACCGCGCCGCTGGGCAGCACCAGGCGGCTCGAGCTGGAGGTCGAACTCGCCCGCCGCGGCCTCCAGTGGTGAGTCACCCGGCTCGCGGACTCTGTGGCAGAAGCGTGAAGCCCAACGGTGGGCAGAACCACCGTCCGTCTCCACACTTCACCAGGACAAGCTGTTCCGATGGGGAAGCGTGAAGCTCCGTGGTGGTCATGACCACCTGGACCTTTCACGCTTCACTGCTCGCCGCCCGCCCGACAGGTGAGCACCCCGGTCTGTCGGCGAAGTGGTGCTCAGATGGGGCGGGGCCGATTCTTCCGCGGAAGAATCAGGCGTCGGCATTGGGGAGCAGGATCCACAGCGCGACGTAGGCGAGGATCTGCGGCCCCGGAAGGGCGCAGGACAGCACGAACAGCACCCGCACGACTCCGCGGGACAGTCCGAAGCGCTGCGCCAGGGCCGCGCAGACCCCGGCGATCATCCGACCCTGACGTGGGCGTTCCGGTGCTCCCATGAGCCGTCCTCCCGGTGGTGATCGGTTCGCGTGCCCGGCCATTGTGCGCGAAGCCCGCACCGATCGCACGTCGGTACGGGCTCCACTTCCATCAGGTGGGCGGCGTCAGGACCGCTGGTCCAGACGCGCGGTCAGGACGGGTACGACAGCCCGCCAGCCGGCCGCGGCCGGCTCGGTGTCGACGGTGGCCAACGCCTGCGCGGCGCCGGACCGGTCCTGGGCCAGGTCGAGCGCGCAGGACACCATGAACGCGCCGGCGGGGGAGGTCGGCCCGAGGAGTTCGGTGACGTCGCCCCAGCCGCCCCACGCGGCCAGCCGCAGCACCTCCGACCACGCGCTGACCAGCCGGTCGGCGGCGTCGGCGTCCATCTGCGGGCTCACCGAGTCGGCGAGCTCGACCAGGTCGAAGATGTTGTCGTCGTGCGGGGTGAAGCTCACGTCGTCGCGGGCCGCGACAGTGACGAGGTCGAGGCCGCTCACCTCACCGGCCGACCCCTGCGCGACGTCCGCCTGCATCCGGTCGACGTCGGTCCACACCGCCAGCCGGGCGCCGTCGGGTGAGGGCGTACCGAGGTAGTCGGGGTGGCCGCCGGTCAGCGCGGTGCCGCGCAGCGCGTAGAAGCCCTCGTCGGCGAGCCCGAACCACAGCGTCAGCGCCGGTGCGGCGTCCTCCAGCGGAACCGGCCCGTCGGAGGGGGCCGTGCCGTTCACCGCACCGCGTGCGCCGGCCAGCGTCGCGCCCGGCCCGCCGGTCCCCGCCGCCCCACGACCGGCCGGACCCTCGGGAAGCTTCGGTGTGGTCACCCGGCGGGACACCTCCGAGACGCACTCCGACCAGTTCGCGTCCAGCAGCTCGACGACGTGGTGGCGGTGGTGCGCGGCCCGGAACACCGAGAGGACCTCGTCACCGGAGGCCAGCTTGGAGATGTCCTCGTCGTCGTGCAGCGCCTGGGAGGCCTCGGTCTCGACGTCCATGTAGTCGAGCAGGTCGAGCATCAGCGCCAGCGTCGATCCCAGCCCGGCCTGCTCGTCGGCGCTGAGCTCGCCGTCGGCGATCTCCGGCAGCCGGGTCAGGTCGTAGACGCACAGCCGCCGGCTGTATTCCTCGGTGGTCCAGATCCGCAGCCCCTTGAAGTGGCTGCTCGGCGTCAGGTCGTTGGCCGCGCCGGAGTCGACGAACTCCACCAGGTCGTCCAGGCTGGTGAAGCCGTAGAGCTGCTTGTTGGCGCCGAGGAACCCCGCGGAGCCGTCGTCGGCGGTGTACCAGCCGGGCTGGTAGAGCGTGTAGCGCTTGCCGATGCCGAGCGTGAGTTCGAGGGGCACGAGCGGGTCGGCAACGAATTCTGTGGTCATTCCTCAGATCCCCATCGGGTGCCAGACGGTCTTGGTCTCCAGGAACGCCGTCATCCGGTCGATGCCGGGCGCGGCGGTCCAGTCCTGGGTGTGGTCGGTTACGCGGACCAGGCGCTTGAGGTTGTCGGCGGCGGCGCGTTCGAGTTCGGTGGCGAGCTCGCGATCCTCGGTGCCGGTGAGATCGAGGGCGTTGACGTCCGAGTGCGCGGCCAGCCACGGCGCCACCTCGGGCACCTTGCCGGTGAGGAGGTTGACCACGCCGCCGGGCAGGTCGCTGGTGGCCAGCACCTCGGTCAGGGTGACCGCCGGCAGCGGGCGGTCGGCGCTGGCGAGGACCACGCAGGTGTTGCCGGTGGTGATGACCGGAGCGAGGACGCTCACCAGTCCGAGCAGGCTGGACTGCTGGGGAGCGAGCACGGCGACGACGCCGGTCGGCTCGGGCATGGAAAAGTCGAAGTAGGGGCCGGCGACCGGGTTGGTGGAGCCGAGCACCTGGCCCACCTTGTCCGCCCACCCGGCGTACCACACCCAGCGGTCGATGCTCTCGTCCACGGCGGCCTCGGCCTCGGCCCGGCGCAGTCCCTCGCCGGCGGCCACCTCGTCCACGAACTGTGCCCGGCGGCCCTCCATCACCTCCGCCACGCGGTAAAGGATCTGGCCGCGGTTGTACGCCGTGCGCGCCGACCAGCCGCCGAACGCCTTCCGCGCGGCGACCACCGCGTCGCGGGCGTCCTTGCGGGACGCGAGCGCGGCGTTGGCGAGGAACTGTCCCTTGGCGTCGTGCACGACGTAGCTCCGCCCGGACTCGCTGCGCGGGAAGGCCCCGCCGACGTACAGCTTGTAGGTCTTGCGAACGGCGAGGCGTTCGGTCGGTCGCGTGCTGCTCATGCCGCCGCCCCCTTCAGGTAGGCGGCCAGGCCGTGCCGGCCGCCCTCGCGGCCGTGGCCGGACTCCTTGTAGCCGCCGAACGGCGAGGTCGGGTCGAACTTGTTGAAGGTGTTGGCCCACACCACCCCGGCGCGCAGCCGGTCGGCCATCCACAGGATGCGCGAGCCCTTCTCCGTCCACACCCCGGCGGACAGGCCGTACGGGGTGTTGTTGGCCTTCTCGACCGCCTCGGCGGGGGTGCGGAAGGTGAGGATCGACAGCACCGGCCCGAAGATCTCCTCCCGGGCGATGCGGTGGGCCTGGGTGACGCCGGTGAAGATCGTGGGCGCGAACCAGAAGCCCCGGTCGGGCAGCTCGCACGGCGCCGACCAGCGTTCGGCGCCCTCGGCCTCGCCCACCTCGCTGAGGGTGGCGATCCGGCGCAGCTGCTCGGCGGAGTTGATCGCGCCGACGTCGGTGTTCTTGTCCAGCGGGTCGCCGACCCGCAGGGTGGCCATCCGGCGCTTGAGCCGGTCGAGCACCTCGTCGTAGACGTTCTCCTGCACCAGCAGCCGCGAGCCCGCGCAGCAGACGTGGCCCTGGTTGAAGAAGATGCCGTTGACGATGCCCTCGACGGCCTGGTCGAGCGGCGCGTCGTCGAACACCACGTTGGCGGCCTTGCCGCCGAGCTCGAGGGTGACCTTCTTGGGGGTGCCGGCGACCGAGCGGGCGATCGCCTTGCCCACCTCGGTGGAGCCGGTGAACGCCACCTTGTCCACGCCGTCGTGCTCCACGATCGCCTGCCCGGTCGCGCCCGCGCCGGTGACGATGTTGACCACACCCGGCGGCAGGTCGGCCTGCTGGCAGATCTCGGCGAACTGCAGCGCGGTCAGCGGCGTCGTCTCGGCCGGCTTGAGGACGACGGTGTTGCCGCAGGCCAGCGCGGGGGCGATCTTCCACGCCAGCATCAGCAGCGGGAAGTTCCACGGGATGATCTGACCGGCGACGCCGACCGGCCGGGGATCGGCGCCGAAACCGGCGTGCTCCAGCTTGTCGGCCCAGCCGGCGTAGTAGAAGAAGTGCGCGGCCACCTGCGGGATGTCGACGTCGCGCGACTCCCGGATGGGCTTGCCGTTGTCCAGCGACTCCAGCACGGCGAGCTCGCGGGCGCGTTCCTGGATCAGCCGGGCGATCCGGAACAAAAACTTCCCGCGATCCCGGCCGGACATCGGGCCCCACACCGAGTCGTAGGCGGTACGGGCGGCGCGGACCGCGCGGTCGACGTCCTCCACCCCTGCCTCGGTGACCTCGGCCAGCACCTCCTCCGTCGCCGGGCTGACAGTCTTGAACATCCGCCCGTCGACGGTGGGCACGAACTCGCCGCCGACGAACAGGCCGTACGACGACCTGAGGTCGACGACGGACCGCGACTCCGGCGCCGGGGCGTACTCGAACTTGCCTGCGGACAACGGCTCTCCCTGCTTCCTGCTAGTCCAGCGTGAAGTAGTCGGGTCCGGCGTAGTGGCCGGTACGCAGCTTCGACCGCTGCATGAGCAGGTCGTTGAGCAGGCTGGAGGCGCCCAGCCGGAACCAGTCGGGGTCGAGCCAGTCCTCACCGGCGGTCTCGTTGACGAGCACGAGGTAGCGGATCGCGTCCTTGCTGGTGCGGATGCCGCCGGCCGGCTTCACCCCGACCTTACGGCCGGTCGCGGCCCGGAAGTCGCGGACCGCCTCCAGCATCACCAGCGTCACCGGCAGGGTGGCGGCCGGGCTGACCTTTCCGGTGCTGGTCTTGATGAAGTCGCCGCCGGCGAGCATGGCCAGCCAGGACGCCCGCCGGACGTTGTCGTACGTCGCGAGCTCGCCGGTCTCCAGGATCACCTTGAGGTGGGCGGATCCGCAGGCCTGTCTGACGGCGACGATCTCCTCGAACACCTCGGCGTACCGGCCGGAGAGGAACGCGCCGCGGTCGATCACCATGTCCACCTCGTCGGCGCCGGCGGCCACCGCGTCGGCGGTGTCGCGCAGCTTGACCTCGAGGCTGGAACGCCCGGACGGGAACGCCGTGGCCACGCTCGCCACCTTGACCGAACCGCCCGTCAACGCGTCCTTGGCGACCGGCACCATGTCGGGGTAGACGCAGATCGCGGCCACCGCCGGGCACTCCGGGTCGGCCGGGTCGGGCCGGCGGGCCTTGGCGCACAGGGCGCGCACCTTGCCCGGGGTGTCCTGGCCTTCCAGGGTGGTGAGGTCGATCATGGTGACGGCGAGGTCGAGGGCCCAGGCCTTCGCGGTGGTCTTGATCGACCGGGTGGCCAGGGTGGCCGCGCGGGCCTCCGCGCCCACCTGGTCGACGCCGGGCAGGCCGGCGAGGAACCGGCGCAGGCTGGCGTCGGAGGCGGTGATCTCGGCGACCTGGCCGGGCGGGATCGCGGCACCCGCCGAGCCCGACCCGTTGGTCGTGGCCGGGGGCTTCGCGGAGGCTGCCGTGGTCGTCACCGGGCCAGTGTAGGGCGTGCCCTCCGGCGTACGCCGGACGCGACTGAGGGCGTACGCGGGAGGCTGCTACCGCCGTCGGGCCGGAGCAGGCAGAATCACAGGTTCACGACGTCTGGAGGATCACCGGTGGCCGGGTTGACGCGCAGGGAAACCGATGGGTCGCGCACAGTGATCGAACGCTTCGCCCCGATCGGGGGGAGGGTGCTCGGCTACGTCACGCTGGCGATCGGCGTGCTGATCCTGGTCGACATCGTGGTGGAGTGGCGCACGCTGTCCGGGCTGAGCACCGCCGGCATCGTGGTCGCGGTCTGCGCGCTGGTCTGGCTCAGCCTGTGCCGGCCGGCGGTGGTCGCGTTCGAGCGCGAACTGGTGCTGCGCAACATCCTCAGCGACATCCGGATCCCCTGGCACCTGGTCGAGTCGGTCCAGGTCGCGCCGGTGCTCACCCTCCCGGTCGGTGACCGCACCTATCGCTCGTCGGCGGTCGGGGTGACCGGGGCGGACCGGCGGGCGATGCGCAAGTCCAGGCGCAACGCGGTGGAGGCCGCGATGTCCGGACGCCCGACGGGCGGTGAGACCCCCGGCCAGCCGGACGCCGCGAACCTGTCCGGACTGTCGCCGGCCAACTACGCCGTCCGCCGGCTGGAGATGCTGGCGAACAAGTACGCCGATGCGTCCCGGGGCTCGACCGAGGTCGTACGCCAGTGGCGGTGGCCGGAGTTCGCGGTGGTCGGCGCGGGCGTCGTCCTCGCCGTGGTCGCCAAGCTGGCGAGCTGACCCGCCCACCGCTTCTGCGGGCCGCGCCAGTTCACCGGGCCGCGTCAGCCGCCAGGTGGCGTCAGGCGACCAGGGTGGCGAGGTCGGCGAGCAGCGCCCGCATCCCGGCGTCGGCGTCGGCCCGGGCACGCGCCAGGTCGGCGCCCGGCTCGGCGACGACGACCTCGAGGTAGCACTTCAGCTTCGGCTCGGTCCCGCTCGGCCGGATCACCACCCGCGCGCCGCCGGCCAGGACGTACCTCACGCCGGGTGTCCCGGGCAGGCTGTCGGCCCCGGGCTCGGACAGGTCGTCCACCCGCTCGACGGGGCGGCCGCCGAGCACCTCCGGTGGGTGGGTGTGCAGCCGGTGCAGCGTCGCGTCGATCTGGCTCAGGTCGCTCACCCGGACCGAGTGCTGGGCGGTGACGTGCAGGCCGTACTCACGGGCGATGTCGTCCAGCAGGTCCAGGAGAGTACGCCCGGCCTGCTTCTGCGCGGCGACGAGTTCGGCGACGCGCAGCAGCGCGGTGATGCCGTCCTTGTCGGCCACCGCCGCCGGGTCGACGCAGTAGCCGAGCGCCTCCTCGTAGCCGAACGCGAGCCCGGGCACCCGGCCGATCCACTTGAAACCTGTGAGCGTCTCCGCGTACGGCTCGCCCCGGCGGGCGGCGACCACCCCCAGCAGCGACGAGGAGACGATCGTGGTCGCCAGCGTGCCCCGGGCACCGGAGTCGAGCAGGTGGACGGCGAGCAGGGCGCCCACCTCGTCGCCGGTGAGCATGCGGACGCCGTCCGCGGTGGGTACGCCGACCGCGCACCGGTCGGCGTCGGGGTCGTTGGCGAGCACCACGTCGGCGCCGGTCCGCCCGGCCAGTTCGAACGCGAGGTCCATCGCGCCCGGCTCCTCGGGGTTGGGGAACGCCACGGTCGGGAACGCCGGGTCCGGCTCGGCCTGCGCGGCGACGACCTCCGGCTCGGCGAAGCCGGCCCGGTCCAGGGCCGCGCGCACCACCGCGCCGCCGACGCCGTGCAGCGGCGTGTACGCGATCGAGACGTCGCGCGGGCCCGGGCCCAGCAGGCCGGCCGCCCGGTCGAGGTAGGCCTCGAGAATCTCCGGGCCGAGCGTCTCCCAGTTCTGCTCGCGCGGGACGTCGGCCAACGGGCCGACCGACGCGATGGCGGCGGCGATCTCGATGTCGGCGGGCGGGACGATCTGCGAGCCGTCACCGAGGTAGACCTTGTAGCCGTTGTCCTGCGGCGGGTTGTGGGACGCGGTGACCATCACCCCGGCCACGCAGCCCAGCTGCCTGATCGCGAACGCCAGCACCGGGGTGGGCAGGGGCTCGGGCAGGACCAGGGGACGCAACCCGGCACCGGCGAGGACGGCCGCGGTGTCGGCGGCGAAGATGTCGGAATTACGGCGGGCGTCGTACCCGATCACCACCGCGCCGTCGGTCGCGCCCTCGGTTCGGAGGTACGCCGCGAGCCCGGCGGCGGCCCGGATCACCACCGCGCGGTTCATCCGGTTGGGCCCGGCGCCCAGCGCACCACGCAGCCCGGCGGTGCCGAACGTCAGCGGCCCGGCGAACCGGTCGGCCAGCTCGGCGAGCGCCGAGAACCGGCTCCCGTCGTCCCCGTCACCGGCTCCGTCCCTGGCCCCGTCCCCGGCGTCGGCGGCCGCGATCAGCTCCGACAGCTCGGCGCGGGTCTGCGGGTCGGGATCCTCCGCCAGCCAGGCACGGGCCTGTTCGAGCAGGTCGGGACGGGTTTCGGTGGTGGGCACACATCCTCCTCGCGCCCGGCGACGCAAGGGGTGGGCCGCCGGAGCGCCCAAGCTATCCGATGGGTTCGCCGGTGGTTACGCCGTGCGGGCCGCCACGTCGGCACCGGATTCGCCGAGCTGCCCGGGACGGCCGGGCCCGCCGAGCTGCCCGGGCCCGCCGGAACGCGCTCCGGTCCCGCCCTGGGCCGGCCAGCGCAGGCTCGGGTCGCGCAGCAGCGCCTGCGCGGCGGCGCTGCACCGGCGGCCGGCGGCCACCGCGACCGCGGTCTGCCAGATCGGCACCGGCGCCTGCAGCGGGACGAACCGGGCCCGGGTCTGCTTGCCGGTGAAGCTGTGCGGGACCAGGGCGATACCGAGGCCGGCGCCCACGAAGTCCAGCAGCGAGTGGACGTCGTTGACCTCCAGCGCCACCCGGCGCTCGATCCGGGCGCCGGTCAGGGCATGGTCGGTGACGTCGCGGGTGATCCAGCCGGAGTGGAAGTCGACGAACGACTCGTCCTTGAGATCGGCGAGGGAGGCCTGCTCCCGCGCGGCGAGGCGGTGACCGGGTCCGCAGGCGAGCACCATCGGTTCGCTGGACAGGGGAGTGAGCACCACGCCGGCCGACTCGCCCGCGGGCGGCACGGACACGATCGCGACGTCCATGTCACCGGCGCGTACCTGCGCCAGCAACTCGTGGCTGCCGCCCTGGCGCAGCCGGATCTCCACGCCGGGATGCTCCTGGTGGAAACGTGCCAGCAGGTCGGGAACGCTCAGCGCGCCGAGGCACTGCAGCGTCCCGACGACGAGCCGGCCGCTCAGCAGTCCCTGGACGGCGGCCACCGCCTCCCGCGCGGCGGCCAGGTCGTTGAGGGTGTGCCGGGCCTCGACCAGCAGGGCCCGCCCGGCGTCGGTGAGGTCGACGTTGCGGGTGCTGCGGATGAACAGCTCGGCACCCAGCTCGCGTTCGAGCGTACGGATGGAGGCCGACAGACCGGACTGCGCGACGTGCAGGCGCTGGGCGGCGCGGGTGAAGTGGCGCTCCTCGGCGACCGTCACGAAGTACTCCAGCTGACGGATCTCCATACACACCTGCCCGGGGGGTCGAGGGGGACGTTCACGGTACGTGGGCGCAGAACCCTCGTCGGCGGTCCCGGCGGCTACCCCGTCGGCGACTCAGCGGCGACTCATCGTCACGACTGATCGACGAGATCGGTTTCTGCTGTTGGACAGCTTAATCGCTGCTCGGCATGGTGGGTGGTGCAGCGATCTGAGGAGGTCCCACCATGGAATACCGCACGCTCGGCAAGACCGGCACGCTCGTCTCCACCCTGTGCCTCGGCACGATGACGTTCGGCAGCGAGAGCGAGGAGTCCGTCTCGCACGCCCAGCTCGACCGGTTCGTCGAGGTCGGCGGCACGCTCGTCGACACCGCCAACGTCTACTCCGGCGGTGTCTCGGAGGAGATCATCGGGCGCTGGCTGGCCGCCCGGCCCGGTGCCAGGGAGCAGATCGTGCTCGCCACCAAGGGCCGCTTCAGCCGCGGCGGCAGTGGCAACGAGCTCGGGCTGTCCAGGCTCAGCCTCACCCGTGCGCTGGACGCGAGCCTGCGCAGGCTGGGAGTGGAGACGATCGACCTCTACCAGGCGCACGCGTGGGACCCGCTGACGCCGATCGAGGAGGCGCTGCGGTTCTTCGACGACGCCGTACGCGCCGGCAAGATCCACTACGTCGGGGTGTCCAACTTCCTCGGCTGGCAGCTGCAGAAGGCGTCCCTGCTCACCCAGGTCAACGGCCTCGCGCCGATCGTCACGCTGCAGCCGCAGTACAACCTCCTGCAGCGCAGCATCGAGCTGGAGCTGACCGACGTCTGCCGCAACGAGGGCATCGGGATCCTGCCGTGGTCGCCGCTGGCCGGCGGCTGGCTCACCGGCAAGTACCAGCGCGACTCCACCCCGAGCGGCGCCACCCGGCTTGGCGAGGACCCCGACCGCGGCATGGAGGCGTACGCCAAGCGCAACGCCGAGGAACGCACCTGGCGGGTGATCGACGCCGTACGCAAGGTCGCCGACGGCCGCGGCGTCTCGATGGCACAGGTCGCGCTGGCCTGGCTGGCGGACCGCCCGGCGGTGACTTCGGTCATCCTCGGCGCCCGGACGGTCGAGCAGCTCGACGACAACCTCGGCGCGGCCGGCCTGCACCTGTCGGAGGAGGAGACCGCGCTGCTCACCGAGGCCAGCGAGCCGATCGTGGACGACTACCCGTACGGCGTGGCGGGTGCCAACCAGCGCGACCGGAAGGCCTGAGCCCCCCGGGGCGGCCTTCCGGCCGGCCTCCCCCGGTCGGCTCGGAAGCTACTCGGCCTGGAGCCGGCTGAGGACGGAGGCGAGCAGGCCGCCCATCCGGGTGGCCGCCGCCCGTCCCGCCGCCAGCACCTCGGCGTGGTCGAGCGGAGCACCGGTCATCCCCGCCGCCAGGTTGGTGACGAGGGACAGGCCGAGCACCTCGGCGCCGGCCTCGCGGGCCGCGATCGCCTCCAGGGTGGTCGACATCCCGACGAGGTCGGCGCCGATCGTGCGCAGGTAGCGGATCTCGGCCGGCGTCTCGTAGTGCGGGCCGGGCAACTGGGCGTACACACCCTCGTCCAGCGTGGGCTCGACCTCCCGGCACAGCGCCCGCAGCCGGGCGGAGTACAGATCGGTGAGGTCGACGAAGTTCGCGCCCGTCAACGGCGACTTGCCGGTGAGGTTCAGGTGGTCGCCGATCAGGACGGGCGTGCCGGGGATCCACTCCGGCCGCAGGCCGCCGCAGCCGTTGGTGAGGACAACGGTCCGGCACCCGGCGGCCGCCGCGGTCCGCACCCCGTGGACGACCGCGTCCACGCCGTGCCCCTCGTACAGGTGCGTACGTCCGAGGAACACCAGGGCCCGCAGGTCACCGTCACCGATCCGCACGCTGCGCAGCGTCCCCCCGTGGCCCTCCACGGTGGGCGGCGCGAACCCGGGCAGGTCGGTGAAGGCGATCTCGCTCGCGGTCTCGCCGATCAGGTCGACCGCGGGGCGCCACCCCGAGCCCAGCACGACGGCCACGTCGTGGCGCGGAGCGTCGGTCACCTCGGCCAGCCGGGCCGCGGCGTCGCGGGCGGCGGCGTAGGGGCCGGCGTGCGGGTCGGGGAGTACGTCGTTCACGAGAGGCGACCCTAGGCCATGCCCCGGGCCGTCGCGCTCACTGGCCGATGCCGCGGCAGGGCCGGCGGCGAAGGGCGGCGGTGTAGTCGGCCGGCGCCCCGGCGAGGTCGGCGGCGTCGGCGAGGATGCCGAGGTAGCGGGCCGACGGCAGGCCGCCCTCGAACGCGTCCAGCACGTAGCTGGTGGCGGACGCACCGCCGTCCAGGGTCTGCACCCACACCCGCACCTTGCGGTAGAGCCCGAGGGTGGCGCCCTCGAACTCGTCCAGCCTGGCCTCGTCGGCGGGCGCGAGGTCGTACAACGCCACGAAGACCTCCGAGACCGGATCCTCCACCACCGTGGGCAGTGCGCCCTCCCAGCCGTGGTCCTCCCCGCCGAACGTCAGCCGCCAGCCGGTCATCCAGCCGGTGCCGCGAAGGGGAGAATGCGGGCATCGCACGGCCATCTCCTGGGGGCTGAGATTGGCCGCGTAGGCGGCGTACAGGGTCACGGATGCCGAGGGTACCGGGCGCGCGAAACGGCGTGGGGGAGAATAGGGCCCCGTGACTCGTGTCGTGATCGTCGGAGGCGGACCGGGTGGCTACGAAGCCGCCCTGGTCGCGGCCCAGCTCGGAGCCGAAGTGTGCGTCGTCGACCGGGACGGCCTGGGTGGCTCGGCCGTGCTCACCGACTGCGTGCCCAGCAAGACGCTGGTGGCGACCGCGGAGGTGATCAACCAGGTCCGCGAGTCCGGTGAGCTCGGTGTCCGGATCGGCCGGTCCGCGCCCGATCTGGGCGATGCGAGCGATGTGAGCACCGACATCGCCACGGTCAACGCCCGGGTGAAGGCCCTGGCCCACAACCAGTCCGAGGACGTCGGGCGCGGCCTGCAGCGCGAGGGTGTGCGGGTGGTGCGCGGATCTGGCCGGATGGCGGGCCCGGACCGGGTGGTGGCCACGCTGGCCGACGGGGGTACGGAGGAGCTGGCCGCCGACGTCGTACTCCTGTCCACCGGTGCCCGGCCGAGGATCCTGCCCGACGCCGAACCCGACGGCGAGCGGATCCTGACCTGGGACCAGGTGTACGAGCTGGACGAGCTGCCCGAGCGGCTGATCGTGGTCGGCTCGGGCGTCACCGGCGCGGAGTTCGCCGGCGCCTACAACGCCCTCGGTAGCGACGTGGTGCTCGTGTCCAGCCGCGACCGGGTGCTGCCCACCGAGGACGCCGACGCGGCCACCGTCATCGAGGACGTCTTCACCCGCCGCGGGATGACCGTGCTGTCGCGTTCCCGGGCGGAGCGGGTGGAGCGGCGCGGCGACGGGGTTGTGGTGACGCTCACCGACGGCCGGGTCGTGGAGGGTACGCACTGTCTGCTCGCCGTCGGCTCGATCCCGAACACCGCCGACCTCGGTCTGGACACGGCCGGGGTGGCCACCGACGAGCGCGGCTTCATCGAGGTGGACAAGGTGTCCCGGACCACCGCGCGGGGCGTCTACGCCGCGGGGGACTGCACCGGCGTGCTCATGCTCGCCTCGGTGGCGGCCATGCAGGGCCGGATCGCGATGGCGCACGCGCTCGGGGACGCGGTCTCGCCGCTGGACCTGGAGGAGGTCGCGGCGACCGTCTTCACCGCGCCGGAGATCGCCACCGTCGGCTGGTCACAGCAGGACCTCGACAGCGGGCGGGTCCAGGCCGTCGGGATCAAGCTGCCGCTGACCCGCAACCCGCGGGCGAAGATGCAGGGAATCCACGACGGGTTCATCAAGCTGATGTGCCGCCCGGGGACCGGGATCGTGGTGGGCGGAGTGGTCGTCGCGCCGCACGCCAGCGAGCTCATCCACCCGGTGTCGATGGCGGTGTCCTGCCGGCTGACCGTCGACCAGCTGGCGCACGCGTTCACCGTGTATCCGTCACTGAGCGGCTCGATCGCCGAGGCGGCCCGCCGGCTGCACGTGCGTGGGCAACAGGCGCCGCGTCAGGACAGCTGACGCGGCCGCGGGGACCACGCCCCGGCTCCTCGCCGGTGCGCCGGCACCGCGGCCGCGAACGAGATGAGATCGCCTTCTTCGATATCGGTGTTCCTGATCGGTTTCTCGGTCGGTGTTCTTGCGAATGTGGCGGTCGTGCCGGTCAGGTGCGCTCGTTCTTGCGGCGCATCATTCCCGAGCCGAGTACGGCCATTCCCAACAAGAACAACGCGGCGCCGCCGATGACGTTGCACAGGACGACCCGCAGGCTGTGGTCGGCGTTGTACATCACCCAGGGTGCGAGAATCGTCCACACGCCGAGCAGCGGCACCACCCAGCTCAGCCCGTGGGTCGAGCGGAACGACGCGGCGAAGCCGAGTGCGAGGGCAACCGCGGTGAGCCCGATGACCAGGTTGTTGACCGCGAGCGGCGTGGACATGGCGAATCCCGCGATCCACGGCGACAAGGCGACGAACAACCCGGCCAGCACGATCAGTCCGGCGCCCATCTGGACGGCGGGCTTCTGGCCAATTCTTTCGTAACGTCCCTGGAGTTCGGTTATATCCGGGTGCTCCTCAATAGGGAGCCGCTGGGACGACATTTCCGTACCTCCCGTCGAGGGAATTCGAGGGGAGAAAACACATCCCCCTCACTCGCCGAGCGTAACGCGAGGAGGGGGATTGTCGAACAGCCCGTCAATCGGGCCGCCGATATGTCACGAACTCAGAAACCGAAGTCTCCGCCGCCGAAGTCTCCGCCGCCGAAGTCGCCGCCTCCGTCACCACCACCGAAGTCGCCGCCGCCGTCGCCGCCGTCACCGCCATCTCCGCCGTCACCACCGTCGCCGTCGCCGAAGCCACCGTCGCCGTAGCCACCGTCGCCGTAGCCACCCCACATGCCGCCCATCATCGAGCCCATGAGGAACGCCGGCAGCAGGCCGGAGGTGGCGTAGCCGGCGAAGTAGCCCTGCATCGCCGGTGCGTAGGTCGGGCCGCCCTGCCAGTAGGGAACCCGCTCGCCGTCGACGGTGACCTTGCGGATGTCGGGCTCCGCACCCGCCTTGACCCGCTCGGCGTCGGCGGCACACACGGGCACCGTGCGGTAGGCGCCTCCGGCCGGTGCCCACTCCACGTCCTCGAAGGACGGGCCGTGCTGGGGGTTGAAGAAGCACGGCGGGCGCCGCTGCGGAAGCGGCTCGCCGTTGATCCGGGCCCGCACGCAGGCGACGGCGTACTTGCCGTCCTCCAGGATCGTGGTGATCTGCTTGATGTCCTCGGGCCGGGCGGCGGTGTCGACGGCCTTCTTCGCGACGTCGTACTGGTCCAGCGCGCGTTCGTAGTCCTGCCGGGTCGCCTCGTCGAGCTCGTGCCCGGCGACGTCGGTGTCCAGCCGCTGCAGCTCCTCGCCGAACTTCGTGACGTCCTCCTCGCCGAAGGACTTCACCTTGGCGAGCTCGGCCGACTCGACCTCCTGGCGCCGGGTCTGTGCGCGCCGGTTGGAGACGAACGCGACGACTCCGATCACGACGACGAGAATGATCAGGATCTCCACGGGGTGCCCTTTCTTAGGTTGCCCTCAGCGTAGGAGACGTCCGGGCGGGCGCGTGCGTTCCCGGTCCGTCCGTTCGATCCCGATCGCCCCTGCCCGCGATCGGTGGCGTCAGGGCTGCCGTCAGGGGTGGCGTCAATCCTTGATCTCGCAGAGCGCGGCGCCGGCCGTCACCGTGGCGCCGACCTGCGCGGACAGCCCGGCCACGGTGCCCGCCTTGTGCGCGTTGACCGGTTGTTCCATCTTCATCGCCTCGAGTACGACGATCAGCTCACCGGCCTGCACCGCCTGGCCCTCCTCGACCGCGACCTTCACCAGCGTCCCCTGCATGGGAGAGGTGAGGGTGTCACCGGAGGCGCCGGCACCGGTGCGGGTGCCGCCGCCCCGGCGCGGTGGCTTGCGGGTGCCGCCGGCGGGAGCCCCGCCGTTGGCGCCGAGCCCGGCCGGGAGCACGACCTCGAGCCGCTTGCCGTCCACCTCGACGGTGATGCGCTCGCGCTCGGGCGCCTCGGCGGCCTCGGTGGGGCCGTCGTAGGGGGCGATGTCGTTGTCGAACTCGGTCTCGATCCAGCGGGTGTGCACCGCGAACTTGCCGTCGGCCGCGGTGAACGCCGGCGACTCGAGCACCGCGCGGTGGAACGGCAGCACGGTGGGCATGCCGTCGGCGACGAACTCCGCGAGCGCCCGGCGGGACCGCGCCAGCGCGTGCCCGCGGTCGCGACCGGTGACGACCAGCTTGGCGATCAGCGAGTCGAACGCACCGGGCACCGTCTCGCCCTGGTCGTACCCCTCGTCCAGTCGTACGCCGGGACCCGACGGCGGGTGCCAGCGGGTCAGCGTGCCGGGTGCCGGCAGGAAGTTGCGGCCGGCGTCCTCGGCGTTGATCCGGAACTCGATCGAGTGCCCGCGTACGACCGGGTCGTCGTAGCCCAGCGGCTCACCCGCGGCGATCCGCAGCTGCTCGCGTACGAGGTCCAGCCCGGTGACCTCCTCCGAGACCGGGTGCTCGACCTGGAGCCGGGTGTTGACCTCGAGGAAGCTGATCGTGCCGTCCTGGCCGACCAGGAACTCGCAGGTGCCGGCGCCGACGTAGCCGGCCTCGCGCAGGATCGCCTTGCTGGCGGAGTAGAGCGTGTCCAGCTGCCCGGGGGACAGGAACGGCGCGGGCGCCTCCTCGACAAGCTTCTGGTGGCGGCGCTGCAGCGAGCAGTCACGGCTGGACACCACCACGACGTTGCCGTGGGTGTCGGCCAGGCACTGCGTCTCCACGTGCCGCGGCCGGTCGAGGTAGCGCTCCACGAAGCACTCGCCGCGCCCGAACGCCGAGACCGCCTCGCGCACGGCCGAGTCGAACAGCTCCGGAATCTCCTCCTCGGTGCGGGCCACCTTCAGGCCCCGGCCACCGCCGCCGTACGCCGCCTTGATCGCCACCGGCAGGCCGTGCTCGCGGGCGAACGCCAGCACCTCCTCGGCGTCGGCCACCGGGTCGGCGGTGCCGGGGACCAGCGGAGCGCCGACCTTCTGCGCGATGTGGCGGGCCTTGACCTTGTCGCCGAGGGCGTCGATCGCGGCCGGCGGGGGACCGATCCAGGTGAGGCCGGCGTCGGCGACCGCGGCGGCGAACCCGGCGTTCTCGGCGAGGAAGCCGTAGCCGGGGTGCACCGCGTCGGCACCGGCACGCCGGGCGACGTCGACCAGCTTGTCGATCGCGAGGTAGCTGTCCGCCGGGGTCGCGCCGTCCAGGGCGTACGCCTCGTCGGCGACGCGGACGTGCAGCGCGTCCCGGTCGGGATCGGCGTACACGGCGACGCTGGCCACGCCCGCGTCCCGGCACGCCCGCGCGATCCGGACGGCGATCTCGCCACGGTTGGCGATGAGCACCTTGCTGATGGTCGACACCCTGTGGTCCTCCCTCCGCGGGTCGCGGCCCGACGCGCGGCGCTCGCCGCCGTCGCCCCCTGCCCGCGCGACCCCATGACTTCCCGGAGTCTAGGGCGTTTCCCGTGGATCAGGCGGCGAAGGGCCGGGCGATCAGGAGGGTGACCAGCCGACCAGGACCGCGAACCGCAGGTGGGCGTACGGGCAGGCCGCGTCGGCGAAGCCGGCCTCGCGCAGCCAGTCCACCTGGTCGGCCGCCGTGGCCGGCCGGTCGAACGCCATCCGCGCCCGGGCGGCGGCGAGTTCGGCGGCGCCGGAGCCCCGGGCGCGGGCGTCGTCCTCCCACCAGCTGTCGTACAGCTCGTCCAGCCGGGGAGTGGGGCCGGCGACCTGCTCGGCGTTGACGAAGACGCCGCCGGGAGCGAGGACGGCGAGGACGCGGCGGTAGAGGTCGCGCTTGCCCTCGTCGTCGAGGTGGTGGATGGCCAGGGCGGAGATCACCGCGTCGTACGGGCCGTGGGGGAGCGGCTCGGCGAGGTCCTGGTGGCGGACCTGGTGGGCGACGTCTCGCGCGGACAGCGCGCTCGTGGCTTCGGCCAGCATGGGTGCGGCGTTGTCGATCAGGGTCAGGTGGGCGCGCGGCCGCACTCCGGCGATCAGCGCGGAGAACAGGCCCGTTCCGGCGCCGAGGTCGAGGATCCGCGGCGCCTTCGGCAGCCCGAGGGTGGCGAACCGCAGCGCCGTGCCGTAGAAGTCGTCGAAGCAGGGCACCAGCCGGCGCCGGGCACTGTCGTACGTCCCGGCGGCCGCGCCGAACGCCGCCTCGATCGTCTCGAACTCCGAGATGTGCGTCTCGTTCATCGGACGATCGTAGCGGCGGTCCGGCGTCCCTGCCTTCCGTCCTATGGCGTGAGCCGGACGCGGCGGAGCAGTTGGGCGTTCAGCGCCACCACGATCGTGGACACCGACATCAGTACGGCGCCGACCGCCGGGCTGAGGGTGACGCCCGCCCAGGCCAGCGCGCCCGCGGCCAGCGGGATCGCGACGACGTTGTAGCCGGCCGCCCAGCCGAGGTTCTGCACCATCTTGCGGTACGACGCACGGGACAGCCGGACCACGCCGGCCACCGCCCGCGGGTCGGAGGCGGCCAGCACCACCCCCGCGGACTCGATCGCCACGTCGGTTCCGGCCCCGATCGCGATGCCGACGTCGGCCGCGGCGAGCGCCGGTGCGTCGTTGACGCCGTCGCCCACCATGGCGACCGTCAGCCCGCGCTCCTGCAGACGGGCGACCGCGCGCTGCTTGTCGGCGGGGAGCACCTCGGCGAACACCTCGTCCTTGCCGGGAACGAAACCGAGATCCGCCGCGACCGCCTCTGCGACCGGACGGGCGTCGCCGGTCACCATGGCGATGGTGGTGACGCCGAGTTCGCGCAGGTGCGCGATCGCCTCGCGTGCCTCCGGTCGTACCTCGTCCTCCAGCGCCAGCGCGCCCAGCACCCGTGCGTCTCCGTCCTCGTCGGAGCGCACCAGGTGGAGAACGGCGGCGCCCCGGCTCTCCCAGCCGGCGACCGTGTCGCGCAGGTCGTCCGGAACCGGCGTACCGAACTCCCGCAGCAGCGCGGGTCCGCCGACGGCGTACGACCTGCCGTCAACCCTGGCTTGCACTCCACGGCCGGTCAGCGAACGGAAGTCGCTCGCCGTCGCCGGGGTGGTGCGTTCCTTCGCGGCATTGACGACCGCGCGCGCCAGCGGGTGCTCGCTGTCGGCCTCCACCGCCGCGGCCACCGCGAGCAGCCGGTCCTCCGTCAGCGGGGACTCGCCGGCCAGGGTGGCGGAGGTCGTGGCCACCGCGACGACCTTGTGCTGCCCCTTGGTCAGCGTGCCGGTCTTGTCGAACAGAACAGCGTCGACGGTACGCATCCGCTCCAGTGCCAACCTGTCCTTGACAAGGATGCCGGAGCGGGCGGCCAGCGCCGTGGACAACGCGATCACCAACGGGATGGCCAGGCCGAGCGCGTGCGGGCAGGCGATCACCAGCACGGTGACCGTGCGCACCACCGAGTTGTCCAGGTCGCCGAGCAGCCACCAGACCGCGAACGTGACGACGCCGGCAGTGACCGCGACGTAGAACAACAGCGCGGCGAACCGGTCGGCCAGCGCCTGCGCCCGGCCACCGGAGGTCTGCGCCTGGGCGACCATGCGGGCGATCCCGGCCAGCGCGGTGTCCTCGCCGACCGCCTGCACCTCCACCCGGACGGCGGAGTCGGTCGCCACGGTGCCGGCGACCACGCGGTCCCCGACCGTACGCGGAACCGGGCGGGACTCCCCGGTGATCATCGACTCGTCGACCTCGGCGGCGCCCTCGACCACGCGGCCGTCCGCGGGCACCCGTGCGCCCGGCCGGACGAGCACGACGTCGCCGACGGCCAGCGCGTCGACCGGCACCCGCTCGGTGCCGTCCGGTGTGATCCGCTCGGCGTCGTCGGGCAGCAGTTTCGCCAACGCCGCAAGGGCTCCCTGCGCCTGGCCGATCGCCTTCATCTCCTGCCAGTGGCCCAGCAGCATAATGGTGATCAGCGCTGCCAGCTCCCACCAGAACTCCAGGTCGAACCACCCGAGGCTGCTGGCCGCGGACGCGACGTAGGCGACGACGACCGCGAGCGAGATCAGCAGCATCATCCCCGGCGCCCGGTCGCGAAGCTCGGCGACGGCGCCCGCCAGGAACGGCCATCCGCCGTAGACGAACACGACCGTGCCCAGGACGGGACCGACCCAGGCGATCCCGGGGAAGTCCAGCGAGTAGCCGAACCACCGCATGACCATCTCGCTGGTCGCCACGATCGGCAGGGTCAGCAGCAGGCTCAGCCAGAACTTCCGGCGGAACATCTCCGGATCGTGGCCCGCGTGCTTGTCGTGCCCGGCGTGGTTGTCGTGCTTGCCGTGGTTGTCGTGCCCGGTCTGTTCGCCGTGCCCACCGTGCCCCATGTGGCTTTCATGCCCGCCTGGTGTGGCATGTGCGGCGCGGCCACCATCCACCGATCCCACCTTCTTCATGTCGCACACCATACCCCCCTACGGTATATGCGCAAGCGCCCGGCCGCACGGCTTCCTTGGCCTCTTCGCGGAGGCGCCCTTCGTGCGGCTGTTGGCGAGCTGGGGAGACTTACGGGTGTCATGGGCCCCGTAAGTCTCCCCAGCTCGCAGGTGCGGCTACGGGAACGCCGGTGACCGCGGCTCCCAGGCAAAGCGTGAAACGTCGCGGTGGTCGGAGCCGCCGCGAGGCTTCACGCTTCTGATCGCGGCGCCCGCATCTCGGCAACCGTGAAAACAGGCGGTGGTTCTGGCCACCGTGAAGCTTCACACTTGCCGGGGGCAGAACCGCATCGGCATTCTTCCGCGGAAGAATCCACCTGGCTCGTTCCTCGCCGACCGCTTCGCTCACTCGGCGCCGAGCCGCTCTGGCCCCGCTGGTCGCGTTCGGCTTCTCGTTCGCTGCGCGGGCGGCTCGTTCCTCGCCGACCGCTTCGCTCACTCGGCGCCGAGCCGCTGCAGGTCCTCCCGGCAGCGGCCCTCCACCTCCGCGAGTTCGGCGAGGGTGGTGTCGATGTCGCGACGGCGCTGCTCAAGCTCCCGGCGACGCGAGCCGATCTGCTCCAGCAGGTAACGCAACTGGCCCAGCTCGCCCGGCTCCGCGTCGTACATCCCGATGATCGTCTCGATCTCCCGCAGCGAGAACCCCAGCCGCCGGCCACGCAGCACCAGCCCCAGCCGCACCCGGTCCCGCGCATGGAAGATCCGCTGGCTGCCCCGCCGCTCCGGCGCAAGGAAACCCTTGTCCTCGTAGAAGCGGATCGTCCGCAGCGTCACGTCGTACTCCTCGGCGAGCTGCGTGATCGTCCAGGTCGCGGAGTCTGTTCCCGGCATGTCCTTCGTCCCCTTGCGCGGATCGACGGCATCGGCTTACGTTTACGTAAGCGTAAACCTGCGAGCTCCTGGGAGCCCACCATGACCTTCGAGCTCTCTCCCGAGCACGAGACCTTCCGCGCGGTGGTCGGCGACTTCGCCCGGGCCGAGATCGCCCCGCACGCCGCCCGGTGGGACGAAGCGCACCATTTCCCCGTCGAGGCCGTTGCCGCGATGGGGAAGCTCGGGTTGTTCGGCCTGGTGGTGCCGGAGGAGTACGGCGGAAGCGGCGCAGACTTCACCAGCCTGTGCGTGGCGATCGAGGAGATCGGCCGGGTCGACCAGTCGATGGGGCTCACCCTGGAGGCGGCGGTCGGGCTCGGCATCGGCCCGATCCTGGCGTGGGGCACCGACGAGCAGAAGGCCCGCTGGCTGCCCGACCTCGCCACCGGCCAGGCGCTCGCCGGCTTCGGCCTGACCGAGGCCGAGGCGGGTTCGGACGCCGGGGCCACCCGCACCCGGGCCCGCCTGGACGGTGACAGCTGGGTGATCGACGGCGGCAAGCAGTTCATCACCAACTCCGGGACGCCCCTCACGTCGCTGGTCACGGTGACCGCCCGCACCGGCCAGGCCGACGACGGCAGCCCGGAGATCTCCGCGATCATCGTCCCGTCCGGCACGCCCGGCTTCACCGTCGAGCCCGCCTACCGCAAGCTCGGCTGGCACGCCTCCGACACCCACCCGCTCTCCTTCGCCGACTGCCGCGTCCCGGCCGACCACCTGCTGGGCGAGCGTGGCTCCGGATTTCGGCAGTTCCTGGCGACGCTGGACGAGGGCCGGATCGCCATCGCCGCACTGGCCACCGGGCTCGCGCAAGGCTGTCTTGACGAGGCCACGGAGTACGCCAGGACGCGGATCGCGTTCGGCCGCCCGATCGGTGTCAACCAGGGCTTGTCGTTCCAGCTCGCCGACCTGCGGGTGGCGGTGGAGGCCAGCCGGCTGCTGACGTACAAGGCGGCGGCGATGAAGGACGCCGGGCGACCGGCCGCCGAGCTCAAGCAGGCGGCGGCGATGGCCAAGCTGTTCGCCACCGAGGCCGCGGTGACCGCGACCCGCACCGCCACCCAGGTGTTCGGCGGCTACGGCTTCATGGAGGAGTACCCCGTGGCCCGGTTCTACCGCGACGCGAAGATCCTGGAGATCGGCGAGGGGACCAGCGAGATCCAGCGCATGGTGATCGCCCGCTCGCTCGGCCTTCCGGTCGCCTGAAACATGCCCGGGCGCAGGTTCGGCAGGACACCCGGGGCATGGCCTAGCCTGCGGGGGATGGCTGTGCGAAGTCGGCAGAACGGGGAGTTGGCGTGAGTGATCAGCCCCTAGGACCGGGTGAGCCCGTCCGGCCGGGTGCGCCCGTACGCACGAGCGGCGCGCGCGAGTTGGCCGCCGCCCGTGAAGCCACCCTGCGGCCCACCGAGAAGGGCGCGGCCAAGCTCGCCGACCAGAACAAGCTCTACGTCCGGGAGCGGATCGCTCTGCTCGTCGACGAGGGCACCTTCGTCGAGGACGGCCAGCTCGCCAACGCGCTGGCCGACGCGCTGCCCGCCGACGGCGTGGTGACCGGGCGCGGGCTGGTCGACGGCCGGCCTGTGCTGGTGGTCGCCAACGACCCCACGGTGAAGGCCGGATCCTGGGGCGCGCGCACGGTCGAGAAGATCGTGCGGGTCACCGAGGTCGCCCTGCGCGACGAGCTGCCGATCTTCTGGCTGGTCGACTCCGCGGGTGCGCGCATCACCGACCAGGTGGAGCTGTTCCCCGGCCGCCGGGGCGCGGGGCGGATCTTCGCCAACCAGGTCGCACTGTCGGGCAAGGTCGCCCAGATCTGCTGCCTGTTCGGGCCGTCGGCGGCAGGAGGCGCGTACATCCCGTCGTTCTGCGACCTGGTGATCATGGTGGAGGCCAACGCCTCGATGTACCTCGGATCGCCGCGGATGGCGGAGATGGTCGTGGGGGAGAAGGTGTCGCTGCAGGAGATGGGTGGCGCGCGGATGCACACCACCGTCTCCGGGTGCGGCGACCTGCTCGCCGCCGACGACGAGGAGGCGATCGAGCTCGCCCGGGAGTACTTCTCCTACCTGCCGGCCACCTGGCGGGACCGGCCGCCGGAGTTCGACGCCCGCCCGCCGGCCCGGCCGTTCACCGCCGACCTGGTGCCCGCGCAGGACAGCGCGGGGTACGACATGCACGCGTTGCTGGACGCGTTGCTGGACGCCGACAGCTTCTTCGAGGTCAAGCCGCTCTACGCCGCCGAGCTCATCGTCGGGTTCGGCCGCCTGGAGGGACAGGTCGTCGGCATCGTCGCCAACAATCCCGCGGTGCGCGGCGGCGTGCTGTTCGTGGACAGCGCGGACAAGGCGGCCAGGTTCATCTGGCTGTGCGACGCGTTCAACGTTCCGCTGGTCTATCTCGCCGACGTGCCCGGCTTCATGATCGGCAGCGAGGTCGAACGCCAGGGCATCATCCGGGCCGGCGCGAAGATGATCACCGCGGTGGCCGACGCGACCGTCCCCACGGTGTCGGTGATCGTACGAAAGGCCTACGGAGCAGGGTTGTACGCCATGTGCGGGCCGGGCTTCTCCCCGGACGCGTGCATCGCGCTGCCGACGGCGAAGATCGCGGTGATGGGCCCGGAGGCGGCGATCAACGCGGTCTACTACAACCGCATCGCCCAGATCGAGGACCCGCGGGAGCGGGCCGCCTACGTCGAGCGGCTGCGGACGGAGTACGAACACGACATCGACATCCTCCGGCTGGCCGCGGATCTCGTGATCGACGCCATCGTCGAGCCCGCCGACCTGCGCGCGGAGATCATCGCCCGGCTGGCCGCGGCGCAGACGAAAGACCGGCGTACGCCGGACAAGCGGCGCGGCGTCCCGCCGATGTGACCACGCTGTCCGATCCCGGACGTCCGGCGGGATCGGTTCGGTGCGGACGTGAGCGGCGACAGGGCCGCTGACCTGGGCGGCCTCTGGCGGACGCCACGTCTCAGGCACTGGGACGCTGGACGAGCCCCGGGGCGGCTGCGGCAGGATGGTGCCGGACTGTCCCGACCCGGGCGTCCAGTCCGGCGTTCGATCCACCCGTTCGATCCACAACGGAGCGTGAAGATATGGCGACACCCCTCGCCCTGCAGTTGTACACCGTGCGCGACGCGATGGCCGCCGATCGCGGTGCCGCCCTGGCCAGGGCCGCGGAGCAGGGCTTCCGGGCCGTCGAGCCGTTCGGTATCGGAAACCCCCAGCGCCCGCTGGAGGAGCGGCTGGCCGACGCGCGGGAGTTCCGCTCGCAGCTGGACGCCAACGGCCTGAAGGTCGTCGCCGTCCACGGCTCGGTCTCCGCCGGCGATGAGGCCGACGGTGTCTACGACGAGCTGGAGATCCTCGGCACCGACCGGCTGGTCGCACCGGTGCCCGGCGCGGTCGCGGGTGTGGGTGGCGGCATGGGCAACGACGTGCTGGCCAAGGCCGACGGCGTGAAGCTGCTGGCCGAGGGCCTGAACGCCGCCGCCGAGCGGGCCGCCGCGCGCGGTGTCAAGGTCGGCTACCACAACCACGACTTCGAGTGGGAGCCCGTCGAGGACGGCACCCCGGCGTACGACATCCTCGTCGGCCACCTCGACCCGCGGGTGTTCCTGGAGGTGGACGTCTACTGGGCGCACACCGCCGGGCAGAACCCCGCCCAGGTCATCTCCTCCTACGTCGACCGCGTCTTCACCCTGCATGTCAAGGACGGCCCGGGTGTGCGCGGCCAGCTGCAGACGGCCGTCGGCCAGGGGGCTGTCGACAACCCCGCCGCGATCGCCGCCGGCACCAACGTGGGCTACCACGTCATCGAGCTCGACGAGGCGCCCGGCGACCCCTTCGACGTCTCCCGCACGGGTGCGGAGTGGCTGATCGAGCGCGGCCTGTCCAGCTGGAGCTGACCCATCCCACCGGCGCCGGGACGTGCCTGCCGGCGCGTCCTGGCCGCCGGTCGGTCCCCGATGTTCGTGACGGCACCGCTTCCGGCGGCGATCAACCGGTGAGTCGCCGAAGCGGTGCCGCCACCACGTGCGACGTCTGCCGAGACGCCGCGACAAGGAGGCACGTACGTGCAGTTGTTGCGACTTGGCGCCCCCGGCGCAGAGCGGCCCGCGGTCCGTACCGACGACGGCCGGCTCCTCGACCTGTCCCCGGTGACCAACGACATCGACGGGGCGTTCCTCGCCGGTGACGGCATCGCCACCGCCCGCGAGGCGGTGGCCTCCGACCGGCTGTCCCCGATCGACGACCCGGGAGACGGCAGCGGGCTGCGGGTCGGCCCGCCGATCGCCCGGCCGGGAGCGGTCCTGTGCATCGGCCAGAACTACGCCGCGCACGCGGCCGAGTCCGGTGACCCGCCGCCGAAGACGCCGATCCTGTTCTTCAAGCACCCCAACACCGTCGTCGGCCCGTACGACGACGTGGTGGTGCCGCGCGGTGCGACCCGGACCGACTGGGAGGTCGAGCTGGGTGTGGTGATCGGCAAGACCGCGCGCTACCTCGAGTCGCCGGAGGTCGCGCTGGAGCACGTGGCCGGCTACGTCGTGTCCAACGACGTGTCCGAGCGGGCCTTCCAGATCGAGCAGTCCGGCGGCCAGTGGTCCAAGGGCAAGTGCGCGGAGACGTTCAACCCGCTCGGGCCGTGGCTGGTGCCCGCGGACGACGTCGACCCGCAGAAGCTGCGGCTCGCCTCGTCGGTCAACGGCGAGGTCCGCCAGGACTCCACCACCGCCGACATGGTCTTCGACGTGGCCTACCTCGTCTGGCACCTGTCGCAGTACCTCGTGCTCGACCCGGGCGACCTGATCAACACCGGCACCCCGCAGGGCGTCGCGCTGTCCGGGCGCTTCCCCTACCTCGGCTCCGGTGACGTGATGGAGCTGGAGATCGACGGGCTGGGCCGGCAGCGGCAGCGGCTGGTCGACGCGTGACGAGTGGCGACGAGGGACGCGTGAGGACGAACGAGGGGAGCGGTTCGATGGGTGAGTTCGACGGATTGGTCGCCGCGGTCACCGGTGGCGCGTCCGGCATCGGGCTGGCCGCGGCGGGCCGGCTCGCCCGGCTGGGCGCCCAGGTCGCCTGCCTGGACCTCAAGCCCGACGACGTACCCGCACCGCTGGTCGGTGTGGCCTGCGACGTCACCGACGACGCGTCGGTCACCGAGGCGATCGCCTCGGTCGTGGACAGGTTCGGCAGGCTCGACGTGCTGGTCAACAACGCCGGCATCGGCGCGCAGGGCACCGTCGCGGACAACGACGACGCCGAGTGGCACCGGGTGTTCGACGTCAACGTGGTCGGCATCGCCCGGGTCAGCCGGGCGGCGCTTCCGCACCTGCGGCAGTCTCCGTCGGCGGCGATCGTCAACACCTGTTCGGTCGCGGCCACCGCGGGCATCCCGCAACGCGCGCTCTACAGCGCGTCCAAGGGAGCGGTGCGGGCGCTGACGTTCGCGATGGCGGCCGACCACATCGAGGACGGCATCCGGGTCAACTGCGTCCACCCCGGCACGGCGGACACCCCGTGGGTGGGCCGGCTGCTGGACAAGGCCGACGACCCCGACGCCGAGCGCAGGGCGCTGGAGGCCCGGCAGCCGATGGGCCGGCTGGTGTCGGCCGACGAGGTGGCGCAGGCGATCACCTATCTCGCCTCGCCGGGCGCCGGTGCCAGCACGGGCGTCGAGGTGTGTGTCGACGGTGGCATGCAGAACCTCCGGCTGCGCCCGAAGTCCTGAGTTCGACGGGCCTCACCCCAGGGGGGCCGGCCGCGTCAGTGAACGGTTCCAGAGTTCGGGCCAGGTGACGTCGAGGTCGCGCAGCAGGCTGCGCAGCAACGGCAGGGAGACTCCCACGACGTTGTGGTGGTCACCCTCCACCCGTTCGACGAACGCGCCACCGAGCCCGTCCACGGTGAACGCCCCGGCCACCGCCAGTGGCTCGCCGGTCGCGACGTACGCCTCGATCTCCTCGTCGGTGACGTCGGCGAACCACACCGTCGTGGAGGCGGTGCCCTGGGCGATCCGGCCGCTTTCGGTGGAGATCACACAGTGGCCGGTGTGCAGGACGCCGCTCCGGCCGCGCATGCGCAGCCAGCGGCTCCGGGCCTGCGCGGCGGTCTCTGGCTTGCCGAACGTCTCGCCGTCGAACTCGAGTACGGAGTCACAACCCAGGACCAGCGTGGACGTGGCCACCAGGCCGCCGGCCCCACCGGTGCCGGTCCCACCGGTGCCGGCCTCACCCCGGCCGAGGTCGGCGGCGACGGCCTCGGCCTTGCGGCGGGCGAGGACGAGTGCGTGCCCGGCGGTGTCGGTCGCGCCGGTGTCCACCGTCTCGTCCACGCCGGACACGATCACCTCGGGTTCTATCCCGGCGGCTCGCAGCGTGGCGAGCCGGGCCGGTGAAGCCGAGGCCAGAACCAGCCGGATCTTGCCGTACGAACTTGCGGTCATCGGCGCATTCTACGAAGGTGCCCGGCCCGGGCGGCCGCGGCAGGTGGAGGCCCGCCGTCGTGACTGCCCGCGGTTGTGAATGCCCCGGGTCGTGGCGATCATGGGCCGCTATCGGACCGGCGGCAAACCGAACCGAGCTTCGCGTCGGACCATCACCGCACGCTTCGAGCAGCTTTCGGCCCGCCGGGCGGGCGGCGCCCGCACCGGCCCCGCACCGGCATCAGTGTGAGCCGAGGTGAGCAGAAGTGAGCCGAGGTGAGCCGCAAAGGACCTGGGAGGAGAGCCCGTGGCAATCGAGTACGCCAGCCTGCCGACCGTTCTCGACCACGAACTCGCCCAGCGGAGCGAGTCGGGCTACGACGTGTCGGCGGTGACCGCACAACTGACCGGCCCGGCTCGGGAGGTGGCGCCCGACCGCGCCCGGTCCCTGCTCGAGGAGTTGGCGGTCGCGCCCGAAAGGCCGGACTGGCCCTACGTCGAGCCGTCCACCCTCCCCGAGATCCTCGCCGAACTTCCGTCCGCCACCGGCACGCCGGTCCGGACGATCGGCGCGGCCGATCTCCGGGACCGGATCCAGGCCGCCTGGCTGGGCCGGTGCGCGGGCAACTGCCTGGGCAAGCCCGTCGAGGACGGTGAGTTCTGGACGCCGGAGCGGCTGCGTTCCTACCTGGAGCTCACCGGCAACTATCCGGTCCGCGACTACGTGAGCCGGCTCCAGCCGATGCCGGACGGCTACGCGCTGCACCCGTCGTGGGCGGAGAGCACCAAGGGCCGGATCCGCTACGCCCCGCGCGACGACGACCTCGACTACACGCTGCTCGGCCTGCACCTGCTGGAGAGCAGGGGGTTCGGCTTCACCACCGCCGACGTGGGGGAGGAGTGGCTGCAGCGGTTGCCGTACCACCTCACCTACACCGCCGAACGCGTCACCTACCGCAACCTGGTGTGCGGCGTCGAACCGGTCCGAACGGCCGTGGTGGACAACCCCTACCGCGAGTGGATCGGTGCGCAGATCCGCGGCGACGTGTTCGGGTACGTCTGTGCCGGCCGGCCACGCGACGCGGCCGTCCTCGCGTTCACGGACGCCGCGCTGTCGCACGTGGCCAACGGCATCTACGGAGAGATGTGGGCGGCGGCCCTGGTGGCCGCGGCGTTCACGGCAGGCTCCCTGCGGGAGGCGGTCGAGGAGTCGATCCGGCACGTCCCGCGGCGTTCCCGGCTGGCCGAGGCCCTGCGGTGGGCGGTGGGGGCGCGCGACAGCTACACCGACTGGCACGACGCGGCCGCGGAGCTGCGGAAGCGGTACGGCCACTACCACTGGATCCACACCATCAACAACGCGGCGGTCTGCGCGCTCGCCCTGCTCTACGCCGGCGACGACTACGGCTCGGCGATCGGGCTGGCCGTCCAGGCCGGACTGGACACCGACTCCAACGGCGCGACGGTGGGGTCGGCCGCCGGGGCGTTCGCCGGGCGGGGCGGGATCCCGCGGCACTGGACCTCGCCGTTCGGCGACGTGCTGCGCAGCGCGCTGTACGGGTTCGACCGGAGCAGCATCCGCGACGTCGCCGAGCGCACGTTCACGCTGGCCCGCACCTACGCCGTCCGGCACCCCGCCGGTGTGGGCGGCTGAGCCGGATCGTGGGTGGGCCGAGGCGAGGTCCGTGACCCGGTGGTGAGCCGGGTCCGTGTGGTCGGCGAGGAATCGGCGGGCGAGCCTGGGTCAGGTGTGGTCGGCGAGGAGCCGGCGGGCGAGCCTGGGTCAGGTGTGGTCGGCGAGGAGCCGGCGGGCGAGCCTGGGTCAGGTGTGGTCGGCGAGGAGCCGGCGGGCGAGCCGGAGCAGGCCGGCGCGGGCGAGTGGTTCGTGCGGGTCGTCGGTGGCGTGGGCCGTCCGGTAGGTCCGGGGAGGTATGCCGTAGACCGTGCGGAAGCGTCTGGAGAAGTGGAACGGGCTGCTGAAGCCGCACGCGTTCGCGACCGCCGCGACGGTGAGGTTGCTGCGCTGGAGCAAAGTGGCGGCCCGGGCGAGGCGGACGAGTTCCATCGCGGCGACCGGGCCGACGGAGTACTCCGCCCGGAAGAGCCGGCTCAGGTGCCCGGGCGAGACGCCGGTGGCCGCGGCGAGCTCGCCGAGGGAGAGCGGGCGGGTGCCGTCGTCGCGCCAGGCGGCGGCCACCGAGTCGGCCAGCCTGCGCAGATGGGGCGACAGCCCGGCGTCGGCTGCCACGCCGTCGGGCACCGGCCCGCGCACGAACAGGTCCAGCAGCCAGCCCAGGACCTCCGCGGTCCGGGCGAGGTCGGGGTTCGGCGCGCCGCCCGCGAGCCACAGCGCGTACCCGCACAGGGCCGCCATCGGGTCCGCCGGTGACAGCGCCCTGGTGAGCGGCCAGCCTTCGGGGTCGCCCAGACTGCCCGCGTCGGCGACGCCGAAGTGTGCGTACGCATGGGCGGAGGGGTGTTCGGGATCCCAGCGGAAGTGGTCGCGCATGCCGGGCCGGGCGAGGAGCAGGGTGCCCGGGTGCAGGTCGATCCGGTGCTCACCGCACTGCCAGTGGGCGCTGCCGCGCAGCAGCCAGACGAACTCGAAGTCGACGAGGGTCCGGGGACCGAACGTCGTCCTCGGCGGGTACTCGGCGATCTCCGGGCCGGTCCGCAGGATCAGGATGGGTTGCGAGGCGTGCTGCGCCACGCTCAGCAGGGTAGGCCGTCGGCCGTCACCCGGTGGGGGCGCGGTCCTTGCCGTTCGGTGCCGGTCCTGTGCCGGCCCTGTGCCGGTCCTTGCTGACCGGTCCCGTGCGGGTCCGTGCCGGCGCCGCTGGTGCTGAGCGGCACCGGCACGACCGGCTTCAGGTGGGCAGCGTGGCGCGGACCCTGCGGGTGGCCTCGACCAGGTGCCGGAGGGCCGGCTCGACCTCGGCGTAGGTGCGGGTCTTCAGGCCGCAGTCGGGGTTGACCCACAGCCGGTCCGGCGGCACCGCCTCCAGCGCCAGCCGGAGCGCCTCCTCGATCTCGGCCACGGTGGGTATCCGCGGGCTGTGGATGTCGTACACCCCGGGGCCGATGCCGCGCCGGTAGCCGGCCTTGGCCAGGTCGGTGACGAGTTCCATCCGCGACCGTGCCGCCTCCACGCTGGTGACGTCGGCGTCCAGGGCGTCGATGGTGTCGACGATCTCGCCGAACTCGGAGTAGCACATGTGCGAGTGGATCTGCGTGCGTTCGCAGACGCCGGAGGTGGCCAGCCGGAACGCGCCGACCGCCCAGTCGACGTAGGCCGGCTGGTCCGCCGCCCGCAGCGGGAGCAGTTCCCGGAGAGCGGGCTCGTCGACCTGGATGTAGCGGATGCCGGCCGCCTCCAGGTCGCGGATCTCGTCGCGCAGGGCGAGCGCCACCTGCCGTGCGGTCTCGGCCTGTGGCTGGTCGTCGCGGACGAAGGACCAGGCCAGCATGGTGACCGGCCCTGTCAACATCCCCTTGACAGGCTTGTCCGTCCGGGACTGGGCGTATTTCGTCCACTCCACCGTCATCGGCTCCGGCCGGGACACGTCGGCGTGGAGGATCGGCGGGCGGACGTAGCGGGTGCCGTAGGACTGCACCCAGCCGTGGGAGGTACTGGCATATCCGGACAGGCGCTCGGCGAAGTACTGCACCATGTCGTTGCGTTCGGGCTCGCCGTGCACGAGCACGTCCAGGCCGATGTCCTCCTGCAGCGCGATGATCTCGTCGATCTCGGCCCGCATCCGGGTGTCGTAGGTGGCCTGGTCGATCCGGCCGGCGCGCAGGTCGGCCCGCGCCCGTCGGATCCGCGCGGTCTGCGGGAAGGAGCCGATCGTCGTGGTCGGCAGCGGCGGCAGCCCGCCGGTCTCGGCCTGCAGCCGGGCACGTTCGGCGTAGTCGCGCCGGTCGGTGCCCGTACCCAGGCTGGCGAGCCGGGCCCGGACCCGGCCGTCCACCGTGTCCGTGGCAGTGGCGATTGCCGCCGACGACTCGGCGAGTTCGCGTTCGACCCCGTGGTGTCCCTCGCGCAGGGCACGTCCGAGCAGGACCACCTCGTCGACCTTCTGCCGGGCGAAGGCGAGCCGGTCCCGCAGCCTGTCGGGGAGGTCGTCTTCCAGAGTGAGGTCGAGCGGAACGTGCAGCAACGAAGAGGAGGTGCCGACCACCAGGTCACCGACGGAGCCGAGCAGGGACGCCGCGACCGACATGGCGCGGGACAGGTCGGTACGCCAGATGTTCCGGCCGTCGACCAGCCCGGCCACCAGGGTGCGGTCACCGAGCCCGGCCGCGGCGATCCGGTCCGCGTCGGCCGCACCGGCCACGAGGTCGAGGGCGAGGCCGTCCACCCGGGTGCGAGCCAGGACGGGCAGGGCCGGGCCGATCGGGCCGAAGTACGTCGCCACCAGCAGCTTCGGCCGGTGTGCGGTCGATCCCAGCCGTTCGTACGCAGTCCTCAGTGCGGACAGCTCGGCTGCGTTGCGGTCGGCGGCGAGCACCGGCTCGTCCAGCTGGACCCATTCCACGCCGGCGTCGGCCAGCGCGTCCAGCAGTCCGACGTAGGCGTCCAGCAGGGGTTCGAGCAGGTCCAGCGGGCGGAAGTCCTTCGGCGCGTCGGCCGCGGGCTTCGCCAGCAGGAGAAAGCTCAGCGGGCCGAGCAGGACGGGCCGGGTGGTGACACCCAGCGCGGCCGCCTCGTGGTACTCCGCCACCGGCCGGGACCGCGCCCCGGCGGTGCGGAACGTGGTGTCCGGCCCGAGTTCGGGGACGAGGTAGTGGTAGTTGGTGTCGAACCACTTCGTCATCTCCAGCGGCGGTACGCCCTCGGCGCCGCGGGCCATCGCGAAGTACCGGTCCAGGCCCTGCAGCCCGGCGAACCGGCGGGGGACGGCGCCGAACAGTTCGGCGTGGTCGAGGACGTGGTCGTAGAGCGAGAACGTGTGCGACGGGACGAGATCGACGCCGGCGACGCGCAGGGTCTCCCACGTGTCGCGGCGCAGCGCGGCGGCGGCCTGGTCCAGCGCCGCGGCGTCGATCCGGCCGGCCCAGTAGTCCTCGGTGGCTCGCTTCAGCTCACGGCGTGCCCCGATCCGGGGGTAGCCGAGGACGGTCGTACGCACGGTTTCCATGGAGTCCTTCCCTCGGGAACTCGGACGGCCCGGGGCGGACGAGGTGAGGACAGGTCGAACGACTGGCGCCATGACGCCGGTCGTCCGATCGCCTTCCCTCGAGGCCACGGACCACCGTGGGCCGGGTGGCCCACGCACGGATGGCAGGTCTTCGGACTCGTGGGCGTACCGGCAGGGTCGTCGCCTACCGGTGGTTCCTACTGGCCGTCGCTTCCCAGGTGGCTGATGATGCCGCCCAGTGCGATCTCACGGCGTTCGTTCCCACTCACCGCTGCGGGGCAGTCCCGGACTCGCACCGGGTTCCCTCTTGCCTCACCGGACCGAGCGAGCAGACCGGTGAACCAACCGCACCGCCGACCTTAGCCCCCCGGGATCGGGTGGGCCGGGCACCCCGCCGGTGGGCCGGGTCCGGTCGCGGGGGGCCGGGCATGGCCTACCGCGGTGGTGTCTCCGGTAGCGTCGTCGCCGATGTGCGCGATGCCGACGCCGGTACCTGTGCGGGCCGTCGTCGGTCGCGTCGACGAATGCGTGGAAGGAGTCCGCGGGTGAAGATCACCGGCCTGACGACCTATCTCGTGGCGCCCCGGTGGTGCTTCCTGCGAATCGACACCGACGAGGGTGTGACGGGCTGGGGCGAGCCGATCGTCGAGGGCCGCGCGCACACCGTCGCGGCGGCGGTGGACGAGGCGGCCGACTACCTCGTCGGCCAGGACCCGCTGCGCATCGAGGAGCACTGGCAGGTGCTCAGCAAGGGCAACTTCTATCGCGGCGGCCCGGTGCTTTCCAGCGCGGTCGCCGGGATCGACCAGGCCCTGTGGGACATCGCCGGCAAGGTGTACGGCGTGCCGGTCTACCAGCTTCTGGGCGGCCACGTGCGCGACCGGATGCGGGTCTACGGCTGGATCGGCGGTGACCGCCCGGACGTGGTGGCCGACGCCGCGAAGAACATGCAGAACCAGGGCTTCACCGCGATCAAGATGAACGGTGGCGGGGAGATGCGCCGGGTGGACACCGCCGCGCAGTGTCTCGCCCTGGTCGACCGGGTGGCGGCGATCCGGGAGGCGTGCGGGCCGGAGTTCGACATCGCCATCGACTTCCACGGCCGGTTCACGATGGCCATGGCCCGGCGGACCCTGCCGCTGCTCGAGCCCTATCTGCCGTTCTTCGTCGAGGAGCCGCTGGTCCCGGAGCTGACCGACCAGATCGGCCAGATCTGTTCGTCCACGTCGATCCCGATCGCCACCGGGGAGAGGTTGTACTCCCGCTGGGACTTCAAGGACGTGCTGTCCGCGGGCATCGCGATCGCGCAGCCGGACCTCTCCCACGCGGGTGGGATTTCGGAGGTACGCAGGATCGCCGCGCAGGCAGAGGTGTACGACGTGGCCCTTGCGCCGCACTGTCCGCTCGGGCCGATCGCCCTGGCGGCCTCGCTCCAGGTCGACTTCGCCAGCCCCAACGCGCTGATCCAGGAGCAGAGCCTCGGCATCCACTACAACGAGGGCTCGGACCTGCTTGACTACCTCGTGGACACGTCGGTGTTCGGGTTCGCCGACGGCTACGTCACCCGGCCGACCAAGCCTGGGCTCGGCATCGAGGTGGACGAGAAGGAGGTCGCGCGGGCCGCGGAGGTGGGTCACCGGTGGCGTACGCCGACCTTCCGCCGCGACGACGGCTCGCTCGCCGAGTGGTGAGCCGGCCGCGTTCCACGACCTCATGAGGCCTCCTCGAGGTCGTCGTTCTCGGTGAGCGACGCCAGACAGGCCTCTCCGGCGGCGGCCTGTGCCCCTCGCTCGTCGTCGGACAGCTGGGTGTACCAGTCGAGGAAGCCGCGCACGTGGGTGGTGAACTCCTCCGTGTAGGCGGAGGAGGCAGCGGCCTCGGCCAGGCCCATCCGCCCGTGGCGTACGTCCTCGGCGAAGTCGCGCAGCACGGGACGGCTCCGGTCACCGGCGAGGATGTCGAGTGACCGACGGAGGAGACGCTCACGGCCGGGATCGTCGGCGAGCCGCCGAAGCTCTGCGAACTCCTTCTCGTAATACGACTCCGACGGCGGGCCCGGGTGCTCCTCAGAACCCATGGCCATGTGTATTCCAGTCACCAGTCGGGGGAGCCGTGGATAGCCCCGGACTCGCCGGTGGCTGCGGAAGGTGTTCTGCGACAAAGCGCAGTTCGGCGACGACACCACCAACCCCGAAGACTCCTGCTTCAAACACTGTCAGGTAGTCCGCGATCTTGTCCCACACTCGAATCATTCGGGTGGCCTGCAGGGCGATGATCGCAGCCGCTACTGCTGGTCCGAACCCGGTGCCGGCCGTGGCGCCGCCGGCAGCGGCGGCAATCGCCATGGTGAGCGCGAGGTCTATCAACGCTTGCAGCCCGGCGCCCAGGCCCTTGACGGCGTACCAGACCAGCAGGGTCAACCGCTCGTACTCTTTCGCGCACCGGTGCAGGGTGTTGCCCATCGCGTCGAGATGGCCTGTCAGGTCGTGGAAGTAGGCGAAGGCGGTGTCGGCGGCGCGGCCGTTCCAGGTTTGGTCCAGGACAGCGTTCCCACGTCGCAAGTTCGTGGCGATGGCCCGGTGAGTGTCACCCAGGATGCGCCAGAGGTCGGCACAGTCGGCGAAGTAGTTCCAGTCTCCGCCTAGACGTTTGACCACTTCCTGGAACGGATCGACCGCAAGAGTTCCGTAGACGATCTCAAGGATCCACGCCGACGGACTGACCAGGGACATGATCTGGTCCACAGAATCGAGGAGAGTCTCGGAGTATCCGTTGATGCCGTTCGGTGTGACGAGCATTGAGGTGGGCTCGACGGCATCGGAGAAGGTACCGCTGTGCGGCTTCGAAGCTGGATTGGAGTTCACGAGTGTGGCTCAGCGAGTCGCTGGGGGTAGGGCAGCGTCAAGCCGGGCAGCCGCCGCATCGTCGACCGTCCGATAGCTTGTCGCGGCTGAGTGAACCTGGGTACGCGCGGCGTCGAGCAGACGGGTCAGGGTGAGAGCGTGACTGGTCAACGCGTTGACCAGATCCTGGTGGGTTCCGCCGAAGATCAGGGCTGCACCCTGCGAGGCGGGCGGGATCTCGCCGTACCGTCGAAGGTGAGCGTGAAGTGCTTCGGCATCCTCACCTGCTCGCCTGAGCAGGTGAGCGAAGCCGTCCAGGTCGTCCGGGGCAACACTGAAGCTCATGGAACCTTCTTTCGGCGATGGGTTCTGGTTCGTGGAAGCCTACGAAGTCATGGCGCCTCCAATCCGGACAGCAACCTCGCTCTGTGGACAACGATGCCGATCGACTTGCTGTGGACAGGTTCTGACCAGGTCTGTGGACGACATGGACGTGTGTTGTCGCGAGATGACTAGGCTTCCCCGGAGCCAGCGACTAAATGGGGAGAGCGAGGGAGACGATGGGTGTCCTCACAGGCCTTCGTGAGGTACTCGACAGGTTTCTGTCGTTCTCGGACAGGGTTTTCCGGAACGGACGCATGCGCAAGAGCATCGCCGATGTCGAACGTGCCGAGGAGGAACGCGGCTCGGTGAAGTCTCCTCGCCGGAAAGCATCCCGGCGCGCACTTGGCATCCAGTCGGCGGACAGCCTCCGGCTTCACGTCATGACGCTCACGCTGGCCCTCGCGTTGGTCTCACTAGCTTCCGTGTACGCAAGGCTGAGGAACGGCGTTGACAACAAGGGGTCGTCGATCGCGGTGAGCGCTCTGGCACTGGTGGCCTGCTACTTCGGCTGGAAGGGTTGGTACAAGGCACAGTGGAAGTACCGGTGGTATCCGCTGTTCGCGGTAGCGGCGATAGTCCTCACCTACGTGCTCATGTACTCCGCCGCGTAAGAAGTGCGTAGGCGGTGGGTGTTCGACAAGGCACATTCGCTGCTGAGTAAGGTGCTTCGCACTCGCAGAATGCTCACCAGCATCGAGGAGCGTGAGTGGTTCGAGCGTGCCTGGCTGCCACAGGCGTCTACTTCGGCTGGACGGGCTGGTACAACGCGCAGTGGAAGTACCGCTGGTACCCGCTGTTCACCATCGTGGCTCTGGTCCTGACGTTCAGCACCCTGTACATCGTCCGGCCGGAAACCTTACGTGGCGATTCGTCTCAACGTAATGCTTGACAATTTCCTGTTGACGATGGGCAAGGTCTATCGATACGGCCGGATGCGCAGCAGCATCGAGGAGCTCGAACGAGCCGAACGGGAAAACGGCGAGGATCGGTCTCCCCGACGAGCCGCGTTCCGGCGAGGACTCGGATATCGCTCCTTCGACGACCTACGTTTCTTCGTGATGTACCCGACGGTTCTCGGGTTGCTGATCGCCGTAATCGGGATCTGGTTCAGGCTGCAGCGCGGTTTGGAAGCAGCGGACTGGGGTTTCGGGGTGATGACTCTGTTAGGGGGCCTCGCCTGCTATTTCGCGTGGACGGGCTGGTTCGCCGCGCAGTGGAAATACCGCTGGTATCCGTTGTTCGCCTTGCTGTCGGTGGTCCTGGAATTCGGTGTTCTGGCTCTGACGGCGAGGAGCGGCGCCAGTTAGCCGGCGCATTCGCCCCACGGCCCCGAGCCTGGACGGTCAGCGATGCCCGCATCCGCAAGATGCCGAGTCCGTGGCCGGCCCTACTCGGCGTCCTGTGCCTCGCTCAGGTCGAGGTCGCGGACGCAGAATCCGTGGTGCTCGAAGGTCTCGTTGAGCACCGTGCGCAGGCACTGCCGGACCGAACGGCCCCTGGCGTACGGCGGCCAGACATCGTCGTCGGGCACCGGCGCTCGCGCTGCGAGCTGCTCGGCGGTGACCTCGTCGAGCCAGGCCTCCAGCTCGGCGGCCTGTGCGTCCCGCACGCTCACGATCTCGTCGAGGGCCGGATCGAGCGAGAGATCAAGCCCGTGCGATCCACGGTAGGGCTCGACGGTCGTCCCGATGCCCATCGGCGTGAACAGTTCCGTCGACCCCAGGCAGCAGCGGCGGAACCACGAGTCGTGGACGAAGACCAGGTGGCGCATCGTCTGCAGCGCCGACCACTCGTCGTTCACGCTGCGGTGCTCGATGCCGGACGTACGGCGGATTCGCTCGATCGTGGCGGCCCAGCCGGCACGGAGCTGACGCGATGCCTCGCGCAGATCGGCAGGTTCCTCGGAGCGGATCAGCACCCGCACCGGATGACGCCGGTCGAGCTCTGCCTCGACGTACTCGGTGACCTCGACACCGTTCACCACGAGGTTGGTGATGAGCCCGTCGATCACCGCATCCTGCATGACGACGCCGATCAGGCGTGCCCCGGTCAGATCGCACTCACGGAACTCCGCACCGCGCAGATCCTCGTCGTCATACCGCGTCATGCTCCGCACACTAGGCCCGAGCACCGACAAGCCGGCTTCCGGCTTGATCTGGCCGCTTAGGTTGCTGCGGAACGGCGCGATGCGCGCCGCCGGGAATCAGAGGCGGGCGAGAGAGTCCCGCAGCGGGTCGAGGCCGAGCGAGCCGAGGTCGAGCGCCGCGCGGTGGAACTCCTTCAGGTCGAACGCCGAACCCTTGCGTGCCCTGGCGTCCTCACGAGCCGCGAGCCAGATCCGCTCACCCACCTTGTACGACGGTGCCTGTCCCGGCCAGCCGAGGTAGCGGTTCACCTCGAAGCGCAGGAAGTCCTCGTCGATCCGGGTGTGGGCCAGCATGAACTCCAGCGCCACGTCGGGTGTCCACCGCTCGCCGACCCGCCAGCCGGACGCGTTCGGCGGGATCGGGTAGCCCAGGTGCAGGCCGAGGTCGACCACCACCCGCGCGGCCCGGAACGCCTGCGCGTCCAGCATGCCGAGCTTCGCGCCGGGTTCGTCGAGGTAGCCGAGCTCGTCCATCAGGCGTTCGGCGTACAACGCCCAGCCCTCACCGTGCCCGGAGACCCAGCACAGCAGGCGCTGCCAGCGGTTGAGGAGGTCCTTGCGTACGACGGTCTGCGCGACCTGCAGGTGGTGACCGGGTACGCCCTCGTGGAAGACGGTGGTCACCTCCTTCCAGGTGGAGAACGTCGTGACGCCCTTGGGCACCGACCACCACATCCGGCCCGGGCGGGCGAGGTCCTCACTCGGCGCGGTGTAGTAGATGCTGCCGTCGCTGGTGGGCGCGATCCGGCACTCGATCCGGCGGATCTCCTCCGGGATGTCGAAGTGCACACCGGCGAGTTCGGAGACGGTGTGGTCGGCGAGCTCCTGCATCCATTCGCGGAAGGCGTCCTTGTTCGCGATCCGGCGCGCGGGGTCCGCCTCCAGCGCGGTCACGGCGTCCGCGACGGTGCCGCCGGAAACGATCCGGTCGGCGACACCACGCATGTCCGTCTCGATCCGGGTCAGCTCCTCCCAGCCCCACGCGTAGGTCTCCGCGAGATCGACCCGGGCACCCAGGAAGTACCGGGAGGCAAGGGCGTACTGCGACTCGCCCACCCCGTCGGTCGCGTGTCCCTTCGGCGCGAGCTCGTCGCGCAGGAAGCGTTCGAAGTCGGCCACCGCCTGCCTGGCCACCTCCGCGCCCCGGGCGAGATCGGCCCGTAGGCCCGCACCGACAGTGGACCCGGCGGCGACGCCGCCCTCGCCGTCAACCTCGGCTTGCGCGACCAGCGTGCCGAAGAAGTCGTCCTCGGGCGGCAGCCAGGACCGGCACTGGTCGGCACAGGCGTCGATCTGGCGACGGGCCGAGACCCGGCCGTCGGCGGCGGCCTCGGCGAGCGTGCGCCGGAAGCCGTCGAGCGCTTCGGGAACCCGCGCCAGCCGGGCCGCCACCGTCGCCCATGCCGCCTCACTGTCGGTGGGCATCAGGTCGAAGGCGCCGCGGACGTCCTGCAGCGGGCTCGCCACGACGTTGAGGTCGCTGGTGGTGACACCGGCGTCGTGGCGTTCGAGCTCGAGACCGAGGCGTTCGAGCATGGCCGCCCGGGCGACCGTCTCCCGCTCGTCCAGTGGCTCGGTCCGCTCGAGTTCGCGGACCGCCGCACGGGCCAGCTCGGCCCGCCGGTCGAAGCCCTCGGGGGAGTAGTCGGTGAGCTGGTCGTCGTACCCCGCGATGCCGGCGAACGTCGCGCTCACCGGATCGGCGGCGGCGTAGTCGTCGACGTACCTGTCGGCAATCTCGTCTGTGCGCCCCATGGGCCCTGAGCCTAAGGTGTCGAGCATCCTGGGGCACGGACCTGTGCCAGCGTTCCACTCGCATGTCCACCCGAGTCGCTATGGTCGACCGATGACGACGGACTGGCAGAGTGTCATCGCCTCCGGGCTGGAGATTCCAGAGGACGCGAACGTCGACGATCGGGTCTGCGAACTGATCGAAGCTCTGCGGTCGCCGGATCCGACGTTGAGGGACGACCAGGCGTACGTCGTACTGGCCAACTGGATTCTGCGGGGCGTCGTCGACGACATGCTCGTCGACATCGGTGAGCGGATGTCCAGCCGTTTTGCCGACGATGAGATACAGGCACGGACGTTCGCGCCGCTGATCCTGGTCGCTGCCGTCCGGCGCGACAGCATGCAGGACGTGCTCGACGCTCGGCTCGATCGCCGACCGGATCGAACACCGGGACCAGGCGACGGTCGAAGTCTGGCTTTCCAACAGCGTGCGGACTCTCCGTGCGCTGTACGTCCTGGCTGACCGCGGCATCCGGACCTATGTCAACGGCTCCTGGACAGCGCCACGACCGATCCCACACGACCAACTCGTGAAGGACTCCATCGCCGAGGTCCTTCGTATCGGGAACCCCAGCGCACCCTGACGGTCCGCGTTCAGGTGAGTGCTAACGGGGGAGGGCGCTGGCCCGCCAGGCGCCGGGACCGGGACGCATCGGCTGCGGAGACGTCCTGCGCCAGTACGCCGCCCACCCGGACTTCGCGCCGCGCCGTCCACGTTGCCTGTCGTCGGCAGCCGCCGCGGCCGCGGCCCGCTGCTTGGCGGTCACCACCGCCACCAGGGCGGCGAACTCCGCGGGCGTGGGGTTGCCCTTCACCACCCGCAGCACGGGCTCGGGCAGACCCGAGGAGTCCACCGAAGCCGCGCCAGGGTCAGGCGTACCGCTCGATTCACCGGTCATCGCGTGGTCCTCCTCCGCCTGCTCGTCGGTCCGCCAATGCGTCGAGATGTCAACGGCGCCTTTACACCGGGATACAGCGGGATCACAGCGGGATGTTGCCGTGCTTGCGCGGCGGCATGGTCTCCCGCTTGTTCCGCAGCAGCCGCAGCGCCCGGATGATCTCCACTCTGGTCTCGTGTGGGCGGATCACCGCGTCGACGTAGCCGCGCTCGGCCGCGACGTAGGGGTTGGCGAGGGTGTCCTCGTACTCCTGCACGAACTTCGCCCGCTGGGCGTCCGGATCCTCGGCCTTGGCCAGCTCCCTGCGGTAGAGAATCTCCACCGCGCCCTGCGCGCCCATCACCGCGATCTGCGCGGTCGGCCAGGCGAGGTTGACGTCCGCGCCGAGGTGCTTGGACCCCATCACGTCGTACGCGCCGCCGTAGGCCTTGCGGGTGATGACGGTGACCAGCGGCACGGTCGCCTCGGCGTAGGCGTAGATCAGCTTCGCGCCCCGGCGGATGATGCCGTTCCACTCCTGGTCGGTGCCCGGCAGGAAGCCGGGTACGTCGACGAAGGTGAGGATCGGGATGTTGAACGAGTCGCAGGTGCGCACGAACCGCGCCGCCTTCTCCGACGCGTCGATGTCCAGGCAGCCCGCGAACTGCAGCGGCTGGTTGCCGACGACACCGACGCTGCGCCCGTCGACCCGGCCGAAGCCGCAGACGACGTTGGGCGCGAACATCGGGTGCAGCTCGAGGAACTCACCGTCGTCGACGATGTGCTCGATCACGGTGTGCATGTCGTAGGGCTGGTTGGCCGAGTCGGGGATCAGCGTGTCCAGCTCGCGGTCGACGTCGGTCACCTCGGTCACCTCGGGCACCGCGGCGGCCGGCCCCTCGTCGTAGACCGGCGGCTCCTCGAGGTTGTTCTGCGGGAGGTACGACAACAGCGCCTTGACCCAGTCGACCGCGTCGCTCTCGTCGGTGGCGAGGTAGTGCGCGTTCCCGCTCTTGGTGTTGTGGGCAAGGGCCCCGCCCAGGTCCTCGAACGACACGTCCTCACCGGTGACGGTCTTGATCACGCCGGGCCCGGTGATGAACATGTGCGAGGTCTGGTCGACCATCACGGTCACGTCGGTGAGCGCGGGGGAGTAGACGTGCCCGCCCGCGCACGTGCCCATGATCATCGAGATCTGCGGGATCACCCCGGACGCGAGGGTGTTGCGGCGGAAGATCTCGCCGTACAGGCCGAGGGAGACCACGCCCTCCTGGATGCGGGCGCCGCTGCCCTCGTTGATCCCGATGATCGGGCAGCCGGTCTTGAGGGCGAGGTCCATCACCTTGACGATCTTCTCGCCGTACACCTCGCCGAGGCTGCCGCCGAAGACGGTGAAGTCCTGGCTGAACACGCACACCTGGCGGCCGGCGATCGTGCCGAACCCGCTCACCACGCCGTCGCCGTAGGGGCGGTTGCCGTCGAGGCCGAAGTTGGTGGACCGGTGCCGGGCGAACTCGTCGAGCTCGACGAAGGACCCCTCGTCGAGCAGCAGCTCGATTCGCTCGCGGGCGGTGAGCTTGCCGCGCGCGTGCTGGCGTTCGATCGCCCGCGCCGAGCCCGCGTGCACGGCCTGGTCGAGCCGGCGTTCGAGGTCGGCGAGCTTGCCGGCGGTCGAGTGGATGTCGATCGCGCCGTCGCGGTCGGCGTCCGCCGGGTCGCTGTCCCCGGCGCCCTGCTCGCGGGCCCCCTGCTCGCGGGCGCTGTCCGGTTGCCCGGCTGCCATCGATCCTCCCCAACCCCAGCTCTTTCGGTGCGGCCGAGACTCTACTCCGCCGTCGTCGCCCGGGCGGTGCTCCGGCTCGTGGCCAAACCCTGAAATGCCCCGCACAACCGGCCGACGTCGCGCAGGGCTACGCAGGACCGCACAGGACCGCGCAGGTCCGGCCAGGCCGACACCTACCCTCGGATACCACCCGGATGCGGAACGACAGCCTCCGAGCCGCCCGAAATCCGAGCCGCGCCGTGGCCGTTTCGTGGTCGTACCGGCGCGCCGAGAGGCTCACACGCGGGCCGACTACGCTTGCCAATATGCCCACGTCCCAGGCTTCCCGTGTCCATGCTCGTTTCGAGATGCCGGCCCCGCTGCGTGCCGACGTCCGTCTGCTGGGGGAGCTGCTCGGCACGGTGCTCAAGGAGTACGGCGGGCAGGACCTCCTCGACGACGTGGAGAAGCTCCGCGAGCTGACCATCGCCGTCCACGACGACGACCACGAGCGCGCCGACCAGGCCGCGGCGGCCTGCGAGGAGCTCGTGTCCTCCTGGGACATCGAACGGGCGGACAACGTCGCCCGGGCGTTCACCTGCTACTTCCACCTCACCAACCTGGCCGAGGAGTTCCAGCGGGTTCGCGCGCTGCGTGAGTACGACACCGGCGAGGCGCCGGTCCGCGACTCGGTCGCCGCCGCGGTCGCCGAGGTGACCGCGCAGTACGGCGAGGAGGAGGCGGTGGGCCTGCTGTCCGGGCTGGAGTTCCGCCCGGTCCTCACCGCGCACCCGACCGAGGCCCGCCGGCGTGCGGTGTCCTCGACGATCCGCCGCATCTCCACGCTGCTCGCCCAGCGCGACGACACCCGGCTCGGCGCGGGCGAGTTGGCCGAGAACGAACGCCGCCTGCTGGAGGAGATCGACGTCCTCTGGCGCACATCCCAGATCCGGGTGACCAAGCCCGGCCCGCTGGACGAGGTGCGCACGGCGATGACGGTGTTCGACGACACGCTGTTCCAGGTCCTGCCGCAGGTCTACCGCCAGCTCGACGACCAGATCGCGGGCGCCAGGGCGGGCACCCAGCCGCCGCGGGTGCCGGCGTTCGTCCGGCTGGGTTCGTGGATCGGCGGCGACCGGGACGGCAACCCGTTCGTCACCGCGGCGTTCACCCAGAAGGCGATGGCCATCCAGGCCGACCACGTGCTCCGTGCGCTCGAACGCGTCTGCGAGCGGCTGGGCCGGGCGCTGACCGCCGACGCCGAGACCACCCCGCCGGCCGCCGGCGTGCGCCGCATCCTCGCCGACGCCCGCGCCACCTTCCCCGACCTGGCCGAGGACGTCGCCACCCGCTCGCCGGGCGAGCCGCACCGGCAGGTGCTGCTGCTGGCCGCGCGCAAGCTCGCCGCGACCCGGCAGCGCGACGCCGACTTCGCCTACGCGGACGCCGGTGTGCTGCTGCGGGAGCTGCGGACCGTCCAGTCCTCCCTCGACGCGGCCGGTGCGCCGCGGCAGGCGTACGGCGAGCTGCAGCACCTGATCTGGCAGGTGGAGACGTTCGGCTTCCACCTGGCCGAGCTGGAGGTACGCCAGCACTCCAAGGTGCACGCGCGCGCCCTCGCCGAGCTGCGCGCCGGTGACGAGCTTTCGCCGGAGACCGAGGAGGTGCTCGCGGTCTTCCGGGTGATGGCGCAGATCCAGCAGCGGTTCGGCGCGGACGCGTGCCGGCGCTACGTCGTGTCGTTCACCCAGTCCGTCGACGACCTCGCCGCGGTGCCGGAGCTCGCGCGGTACGCGCTGGACGGGCGGCCGCTCGCCCTCGACGTCGTACCCCTCTTCGAGACCGAGGACGACCTGCGCGCCTCGATCGGCATCCTCGACCGGGCGCTGGAGCTGGAGCCGATCCGCAACCGGCTGGCCGAGACCGACCGCCGCTTCGAGGTGATGCTCGGCTACTCCGACTCCGCCAAGGACGCCGGCCCGCTGTCGGCGACGCTCGCGTTGTACGAGGCGCAGGCCGCGCTCGCCGCCTGGGCCGAACGCAACTCGATCAAACTCACCCTGTTCCACGGCCGCGGCGGAGCGCTCGGCCGCGGCGGCGGCCCGGCCAACCGCGCGGTGCTCGCACAGGCGCCGGGGTCGGTCAGCGGCCGGTTCAAGCTCACCGAACAGGGTGAGGTCATCTTCGCCCGGTACGGCGACCCGATCATCGCCCGCCGGCACATCGAGCAGGTCGCGGCGGCCACGCTGCTCGCCTCCACCCCCGCGATGGAGAAGCGCACCGCCAACGCCGCGGAGAAGTTCGCCGGACTGGCCGCGACGATGGACGACGCGGCCCGCGCCACCTACCACCGGCTGGTCCGCAGCGACGGGTTCGCCGAGTGGTTCGCCCGGGTCACGCCGGTGGAGGAGCTCGGCCAGTTGCCGATCGGCTCCCGGCCGGCGCGCCGCGGGCTCGCGCTGTCCTCGCTGGAGGACCTGCGGGCCATCCCGTGGGTGTTCGCCTGGACGCAGGCGCGGGTCAACCTCACCGGCTGGTACGGCGTGGGCGCCGGGCTGGAGGCGGTCGGTGACCTGGACGCGCTGCGGGAGGCGTACGCGCAGTGGCCGTTGTTCGCGGTGACGCTGGACAACGTCGAGATGTCGCTGGCCAAGACCGACGCCCGGATCGCCCGCGGCTACCTCGAGCTCGGCGACCGGCCCGACCTCGCCGAGCAGGTGCTGGCCGAACACGCCCGTACGACCGAGTGGGTGCTGAAGGTCGCCGGCCACGACCGCCTGCTGGAGAACCGCCGGGTGCTCGGCCGCGCGGTGGAGCTGCGCAACCCCTACGTGGACGCCTTGTCCTACTTGCAGTTGCGGGCGTTCCGGGCCCTGCGTACGCAGAAGCTGTCCGAGGGCGAGACCGAGCGGCTGCGGCGGCTCGTGCTCCTCACCGTGAACGGCGTGGCGGCCGGCCTGCAGAACACCGGCTGAGTCACGGCCCGGGCACGCAGCGAGGGTGCCAGGTTTCGGTCAGGGCTAGTGCTTGTTCGGCCGGCGGGTGCGTTGGTAGACATCAGACCTATCGACCACCCGTCGTCCGTCGCAGGAAGGCCGCGCCATGTCGGCACCGCAAGCATCAGTTGACAAGCTCCGGGCCCGCAGGTTCGGGCTCTTCGTGCACTGGGGTCTGTACGCCCTGCCCGGCCGGCACGAGTGGGTGAAGAAGCGCGAGCGGCTCACCGACGAGCAGTACCAGCCGTACTTCGACCACTTCGACCCCGACCTGTACGACCCTCGGGTGTGGGCGAAGGCCGCGGCCGAGGCCGGCATGAAGTACACCGTCCTCACCACCAAGCACCACGAGGGTTTCTGCCTGTGGGACTCCGGTCTCACCGACTACAAGGCGACCAACACCCCCGCCGCCCGCGACCTGGTGCGGCCGTTCGTGGACGCCTTCCGTGCCGAGGACCTCGGGGTCGGCTTCTACCACTCGCTGATCGACTGGCACCACCCCGAGTATCCCGTGGACACGCTGCACCCGCGGGTCGACGACGCCGACTTCCGCGCCTCGCAGGCGGGTAAACGCGACATCGAGAAGTACCGCCGCTACCTGCACGGCCAGGTCGAGGAACTCCTCACCCGGTACGGCGACATCGACGTGATGTGGTTCGACTTCTCCTACCCCGGCATGTCGGCGTACGACCTTCCCGGCAAGGGCCGCGACGACTGGGACTCCGAGGCACTGGTCAAACTGGTCCGCGGCCTGCAGCCGGACATCCTCATCAACAACCGGCTCGACTACCCCGGCGACTTCACCACGCCGGAACAGTTCCAGCCGGCCACCCCGCCCACCATCGACGGCCGCGAGGTCCCGTGGGAGGCCTGCCAGACGCTCAACGGCAGCTGGGGTTACGACCGGGACAACCTGGACTGGAAGTCGCCGGACCTGCTGGTGCGGATGCTGGTGGACTCGGTCTCCAAGGACGGCAACCTGCTGCTGAACGTCGGCCCCACCGGGCGCGGCGAGTTCGACGAGCGGGCCCTGGCGACGCTGACGGACATCGGCCGCTGGACCCGCCGGCACGGCCGGTCGATCTACGGCGCCGGACCGTCCGCGTTCACCCCGCCGCAGGACGGCCGCTACACCCAGCGCGGCGACCGGCTCTACCTGCACCTGTTCGGCTGGCCGTTCCGGCACGCGCACCTGCCCGGGCTCGCCGGCCGGATCAAGTACGCCCAGCTGCTGCACGACGCGTCGGAGGTGAAGTTCCGGGAGTACGCCGGGGAGGACACCGACTCCAACATCGGCGTGAAGGGCGTGCCCGATGGAACGGTGACGCTGGAGCTTCCGGTGCAGCGGCCGGACCAGCTCGTCCCCGTGGTGGAGATCTTCCTCAAGTAACCCGCGGCCCGAGCTGGGCACCCCGCTTCCGGTCCCGGCAAGCCGCCTAGGCTGGCGGGATGCCGTCCCCGTACGTCGACCTGGACCGGCCGCCCCTCGCGGCGGGCGGTCTGCGGGCGACGCTGGTCAGTCCCGGCCGGCTGGTCACCGACCTGCGGGTGGTCGCCGAGACCGGGTCCACCAACGCCGACGTCCGGGCGCTCGCCGTCGCCGGCGCGCCGGAGGGGACGCTGGTCGCCACCGACTACCAGAGCGCGGGCCGCGGCCGGCTCCTCCGGGAATGGACCTCTCCGCCCCGGTCCGGGCTGATGTTCTCGCTGCTGCTGCGCCCGGTCGAGGTGCCCGCCCAGCACTGGCCGTGGCTGCCGCTGCTCACCGGGTGCGCCGTGGTCGAGGCGCTGGAGTCGGCGGCCGGCGTACGTCCACGGCTGAAGTGGCCCAACGACGTACTCCTGGACGACCGCAAGGTGTGCGGCATCCTGCTCGAGCGGGTGGAGACCCCGACCGGCCCGGCCGCGGTGGTCGGTGTCGGGCTGAACGTCAGCACGACCGCCGCCGAGCTTCCCGGCAGCCACGCCACCTCGCTGCGCCTGGCGGGCGCGGCCACCACCGATCGCGGCACCCTGCTGGTCGCGGTCGTCCGGACGCTGGAGGCGCTGTACGCGGCGTGGCGGGCCGGTGGCGACGTGGCCGCCGACAGGCCCGACGATCTGCACGGCGGGCTCCGGGCCGCCTACCGCGCCCGTTGTGCGACGGTGGGCCGGGACGTACGGGTCCAGCTCGCACCGGACCGCTGGCTCGAGGGACGGGCGGTGGACGTGGACGAGGGAGGCCGGCTCGTCGTACGGACCACCGACGGTGACCACGCGCTCGGCGCCGGTGACGTGGTGCACGTGCGCTGACCGGTATCGGTCGGGCATGATCGGAGGTCAGGACCCATTCGGTCGGATCCTCATGGGTTCGGCCGAGTTCGTGAGCCCGGCCGACCGAGCAATCCGGAGGAAGCTCCGGTGCGTCCGGCAGGTCGGGTGAAGTGAGGAGCGGTGATGGGCATCCCGTCGAAGATGCTGGGCGACGGCGAGCAGGTCTACCTCAGCATGCGCACACACTGGAAGATCATGATCGGGCCGGTCGTGTTGTTCTTCCTCACGCTCGGCGCGGCCCTGGTGCTGGTCTCGCTGGTGCCCGGGGGTGCCTACCAGCCGTTCGTCCAGCTGTTCATCGTCGCCGCGGCCGTGGTGGGTGTGCTCGTCTACGCCGTCTGGCCGGCGCTCAACTGGCTCTCCTCCACCTACGCCGTCACCGACCGGCGGCTGATCACCCGTACCGGCGTCATCACCCGGAACGGGCGCGACATCCCGCTCACCCGGATCAACGACGTGTCCAGTGAACGCGGCCTCACTGACAGGATGCTCGGCTGCGGCACCCTCGTCGTCTGGTCGGCGGGAGAGCAGGGCCGGGTCACCCTGCCCGACGTGCCACACGTGGAGACGGTCCAGCGCACGTTGTCCGAGCTGGTCTTCGCCCGCGAGGACGACGATGACGAGACCCCGACCCGGCGGCAGCGGACACGCTCGGACGGGCCCCGTACCCGTCGCGACTACGAGCGGCCGTACTGACGTCTCCCGAGGCCGGGCTCCGGAGGTCCGCGGCACCTGGATGTTGGGACCCCGGAATCCTACGCTCGGCAATGTGACGAAGGACGGGGCAGCGCGGACCTGGCGAGTCCGCGGTTGGATACGCATCGCCGGCGTCGTCGCCATCGTCCTGTTGGGGATTCAGCAGGCTTCCGTCATTCACTTCGTGCGTGCCGGTCAGATGGACCCTCGGGAGATGGGCGATGGCTTCGTGTTCATCGGAATGGTGGCCCTTGTCGTCTGGTTCCTCGCGTTCAGGCCGAGAGTACGGATCGATGCCAACCGGATCGTCGAGATCCGCAACCCCCTCAGAACCACTCGGTTCAGTGCTGCCGACGTCGTGGAGTGCCGGCCGACAGATCTTGGGCTTCAGTTCCGCCTGCGCGATGGCTCGACGCCGTGGAGCATCGTGTTCCAGGCCACGGCGAGCTTCGGCGAGCCGCGATGGTTCGACGTGGCCGAGGCGGTCACCGGCAACCGCCCGACATTGCCCGACGGCGGCGAGGACAACGGGTAGGGACAGGCGTCACTTCCACCCGCTCGGCATTGTCGGCGCGCGGCGATGCGGACCCGCTTCCGCGGAAGAATCGCGGGCTCGCCCCCTAGGGCGTGTCCTGCGGATCTTGTGTCGGCTCGCGTGCCCCCGCATCCCGGCTGGCGGCGTTGTCGTCGTCGCGCGTAGAACACCGCTACGCGCTCCTCCTCCGCCTTGCCAGCCGGGCGCGGATGGCCCGCTCACCTTCGCCGCCTGATCCGCAGGACACGCCCTAGGCTTGCCGGCATGTCCTCGACGTCCAAGGGTGTCCAGGTCCGCCGGGTCGACGACGCGGGCCACGTGGCCGAGTTGTCCCTCGACCGACCCGAGGCGCTGAACGCCGTTTCGACCGCGCAGGCCGAGGCGATCATCCGGGCGGCCACGTCCCTGTCCGCCGACCGGCGGGTCCGGGCGGTCGTACTCTCCAGCGCCTGCGAGAAGGCGTTCTGCGTGGGCGCCGACCTCAAGGAGCGCAACGACTTCGACGACCAGGACCTCTGGCGCCAGCGACCGGTGATCCGCCGGCTGTTCGGGAGCATCCTCGACCTGCCGATGCCGGTGGTCGCCGCGGTCCACCGGTACGCCCTGGGCGGCGGGTTCGAGCTGGCTCTGTCGTGCGACCTCATCGTCGCCGACGAGACCGCGGTGTTCGGGTTGCCGGAGGTCTCGGTCGGGCTGGTCCCCGGCGGCGGTGGCACCCAACTGCTGGCCCGCCGGGTCGGCTGGTCCAGGGCGGCCGACCTGATCCTCACCGGCCGCCGGGTCGAGGCGGCCGAGGCGGACCGGCTCGGCGTGGCGGACCGGCTGGTGGCACCCGGCCGGGCCCGGCAGACGGCGCTGGACATCGCCACCCAGATCGCCGCCAACTCACCCGTCGGTGTCCGGCAGGCGAAGCAGGCACTGCGCCTCGGCGCCGACGCCGCCCTCGCCGCCGGGCTGGCGATCGAGGACGCCGCCTGGCGGGCCACCGCGTTCTCCCCGGACCGGAAGGAGGGCATCGCGGCGTTCAACGAGAAGCGTCCGCCGGTCTGGCCTGGGGAATGAGAGGGGCACCGGGGGAATGGGGAAGGCATGAAGGTCTATCGGGGCTGGGGTACCTGGGCGGAGGCCTCCCGCGTTCTGTCGCGGTACCTCCCGACCGGCACCACACCGCACCTTCGGCGAGCGGTCCGCTTCGCCGACCACTGGGGCGGCCGCCCCACCCGCTACGAGGTGGCGGAGCTGCTGGTCCGGGAGTTCGGTGTCACCGAACTCGGCCTGCTGACGGCCGGCCTTCTGCACCACCTGGCCGAGGACTATCCCTGCACGATGGAGCACGTCGAGGAACGCTTCGGTACGCGCGTGGCCGGACTGGTGGATTCCCCGATGGTGCGGCTGGCCGGGAGGTACGCCCTGGTGCAGCGGCTGCACACCTACCCGACGGTGGAGTCGCAGCGGGAGATCTACCACGAGACCTGTGAGCGGTTCATCCCGCTGGCGGTGGCCACCGAGCCGGTCTTCGACGAGTTGTTCTCCTCCTGGCAGCACGCGTACGCCTATCTCCGCCAGCCGGTGGACCATCTCGGCGCGGCGCAGCAGCTGGTCGCCGTGGTGCACCACGACCGGTACGACCCGTCCGGGCGGCCCGCGGTGGAGCACACCCGCGCGGTGGCCCGGCTCACCCGCGACGGCGGCGGCACCCCCGAACAGCAGCTCGCGGCGCTCCTGCACGACTGCGTGGAGGACACCGAGCTCAGCCTGGCCCAGCTGATCGACCTGGGTGTCCCGGCCGACGTGGTGGACATGGTGGACGCGCTCACCCGCCGGTCGGGGGAGTCGTACGAGGATCACCTCGACCGGCTGGTGGAGACGCCGCCCGCCATTCTGGTCAAGCGCGCCGACATCCGGCACAACCTCGGCCCGGCGCGGCTGGCCCGGCTCGACGACGCCGCCCAGGAGGCCGTGCGCCGGCGGTACGCGTACGCGCTCGTCCTGCTGGACCGGGCGAACGGCCCGGGGCCGACGTGGGAGGTGCCCAGCCCGGAACCCAGGTCCGAGAGCAGCCGCGGGAGCACCCGGGAGAGTACGCCCGGCGCCGCACCGGACGCGGGCCCGGACGCCGACCTGCCGGCGGGGCACCCGGGCATTCCCCGGCAGACGCGCGGCGAGGCGGACCCGGCCCGGGCGGACGCCGCCGCCGACTCCGACGAGGGGGCCTCGGTGATCCCCGAATCGGCGCCGGAGGCCTGAGCCAGCCGCGTGCGCCACACTGGTGGGGGAGGTGGCCACGATGCAGGTGCCCAGCCGGGTCTGGTTGCGGGAGGTCGGTCCGCGCGACGGGCTGCAGAACGAACCCCCCGTACCCACCGCGGGAAAGATCGAGCTCCTGGACGCGCTGTCGAAGACCGGCCTGAGCCGGATCGAGGCGGTCAGTTTCGTGCACCCGAAGGCCATTCCGCAGATGGGCGACGCGGCGCAGGTGTGGGCGGCCGCGGCGAAGAACCCGAACGTCACCTACTCCGCGCTGGTGCCCAACCTGGTCGGCGCCCGGCGGGCGGTCGAGGCGGGCTTCACCGAACTGGAGGTGGTGGTCTCCGCCTCCGACACGCACAACCGCGCCAACCTCAACCGCACCACCGCGGAGTCGCTCGCCGAGCTCGGTCCGCTGGTCGAGTACGTCCACGGCCAGGGCGCGCGGTGCCAGGTCATCGTCGCGACATCGTGGGGTTGTCCGTACGAAGGGGACATCCCGGTCGAGCAGACCGTCGGCGTGGCCCGCGCGGCGGTCGCGGCCGGCGCGGACTCCCTGGCGTACGGCGACACCACCGGCATGGCCACGCCCACCCGGGTCGAGGATCTCGTGGGCCGCACCCGGGAGGCTTTCCCGGACACCTCGCTGGCCCTGCACTTCCACAACACCCGGGGCACCGGCCTGGCCAACCTGCTGACCGCGCTGTGGCTCGGCGTGACCGACTTCGACGCCAGCGTCGGCGGCCTGGGCGGCTGCCCGTACGCGCCGGGGGCGAGCGGCAACATCGCCACCGAGGAGGTCGTGCACATGCTGGCGGACATGGGCGTGGAGACCGGGGTCGATCTCGACCTGCTGCTGGACGTCGCCGCGACGGCCGAACGCCTGGTCGGCCACCAGGTGCCGTCGCAGGTGCTGCGGGCGGGTCCGCGCAGTCGCACCGTCCCCACCCCGGCGAACCTCCGGCCGGGTCAGTAGCCCTGGTAGTGCGACTCCTCGGTGGTCGTCGGTGTCGGCGTCTGCGAGGGCACCGTGCCGAGGGTGGTGACCACCCACCAGGTGTACTTCCGGCCGTCGAAGTCGACCTTCGACCCGTTGCCGCCGACCGACCCGTCCACCCGGTCCGCGGCGTAGCGGTACAGCGGCCTGCCGTCCAGCGCCAGTTGACGGGTCCGGTCGGGGCGGCGGACCACACCGAACGTGCCGTTCACCCCGGCCACCTTCGAGGGGACGGTGACCCCCGCGGGGACGAGCACCGGCGGCCAGGCACGGGCGCAGGCCCCGACACAGCGGATCCTGGCGGCGGTGTCCAGGGAGTTCCGGTAGAGCGGGCGGCGGCCGGGACCCACGACCACGTCGCTGACGCCGGTCGCTCCCACCCCGTCCGCCTCCATCGTGCCGATCATGGGCGCGGGAGTGGCGGCCGGCGAGGGGGAACTGTCCGACGACGGCGAGGAACCCGAACACCCGCCGGCGAGCGCCGAGGCGGTCACGGTCACCACCGCTGCCACCGTCGTCGCCGTGGCCCTGCCCCGGACCGGCGCGGACCCGGAGCGGCCACGCGCGCTGGGAGGCGTCGACCTCATCACGCAGACCCCCTGCCACCCGGGCGCTCCGTAGGCGGGGCCCGCCAGGTCGCGCCGGTGACGACCTACCCAGGCGCCTCGGCGTGCTAACCAGGGCTCAGGGCAGGCCCGGAGGGACTGTTCCGAACGGCCGGGGCCGCGGCGGGATTCTTCCGCGGAAGAATCCCGCGACTCCGGACAGCCCGGTCCCGGGCCGGCTTCTCCGCGGATGAACCGGCCGGCACCTCGGACATCCCTCTCGATGGGTGACGGCCCACCGCAAGTCCACACAGAACGCCCACCCACAACCCCACCAGGAACGTCACGCCCGGAACTCGGCCCGGTCGAACGCGGTCCGCGGGCGGGTGAGCGGCGACGCGGTGTGGTTGCGGTCGTACGATCGGCCCCATGACACGGAGCGCGTCTGTGGTGGGCGAGCAGAGTGGGCGGCGCACCCTCAACCGGCCGCCGGGTGAGCCCGGCGCCGACAGTGAGCACACCGGCGTGAGCGGCACCCTGGTGAACGACGGCCCCGGCCGGCACGCCCTCCAGATCCTGCTGGCCGAGGACGATCCGGCGATCTCGGACCCGCTGGCCCGCGCGCTGCGCCGGGAAGGCTACGAGGTGGAGGTCACCGGCGCGGGGGAGCCGGCGCTGGCGATCCTGTCCGGCGGCTCGTTCGATCTTGTGGTGCTAGACCTCGGCCTGCCCGACGTCGACGGCCTGGAGGTGTGCCGCCGGCTGCGGGTGGACGGCAACCGCGTCCCCGTCCTCGTGCTGACCGCCCGTGCGGACGAGGTGGACACGGTGGTCGGCCTGGACGCCGGCGCCGACGACTACGTGACCAAGCCGTTCCGGCTGGCCGAGCTGCTGGCCCGGGTGCGCGCGCTGCTGCGGCGAGGCAAGCCGGAGGGCTGGTCGGACGGATCCGCCGAGGAGGGCGCCGGCGTACGCATCGACGCCGAGTCCCGCCGGGCCTGGCTGTCCGGTGAGGAGCTCCACCTGACCGCGAAGGAGTTCGACCTGCTGCGCGTCCTGGTCCGCGAGACCGGCCGGGTGGTGACCCGGGACCAGCTGATGCGCGAGGTCTGGGAGACCACCTGGTGGTCCTCGACCAAGACGCTGGACATGCACATCTCCTGGCTGCGCAGGAAGCTGGGCGACGACGCGTCGGACCCGAAGTTCATCACCACGGTGCGGGGCGTCGGCTTCCGCTTCGAACGCGGCTGAGCGGCCGAACGGCTGAGTGGCTGAGTAGGGCAGGGTCGGATGCGTCGCCGGTTGGTCATCACCACGGTCGTCATCGCCGTGGTCACGGCGACGTTGTTCGCGTTGCCGATCGCCGCGTTCAGGGGCCACTACTTCGGCGCCGGCTGGACCGAACGTCTGACCCTGGTCGCCTTCGGGGCGATCGCCGTGCTGGTCGCGATCGGCATCGGGGTCTGGCAGGCGCGCGGGATCTCGCGTTCGCTGGAGGAGCTCGCCGCCGCGGCCGAACGCCTGGGCTCGGGCGACCCGCGCCCCCACCGCCACCGGTACGGCCTGCCCGAACTCGACCGGGTGGCCGGCGCGCTGGAGAAGAGCGCCATCCGGATCACCGACCTGCTGGCCGCCGAACGCCAGCTGTCCCAGGACGCCTCCCACCAGCTGCGCTCGCCGCTGACCGCGTTGTCGATGCGGCTGGAGGAGATCCTCGCCACCAAGGACCCCGAGGTGGTACGCGAGGAGGCCGGCATCGCGCTCGGCCAGGTCGAACGCCTGTCCCACGTGGTGGATCGGCTGCTGTCGCAGAGCCGGGACACTCACGTCGCGCAGCGGACGCTGGTCGACGTCGACCATGTCGTACGCCAGCAGGTGGCGGAGTGGCGGCCGGCGTTCGACCGAGTGGGCCGGCGGATCGACGTGACCGGCGTGCCCGGCCTGACGGTGAACGCCACCCCCGGGACGCTGGGACACGTGCTGGCGACGTTGCTGGAGAACGCCCTGCACCACGGCGGCGGCACGGTCGTGGTCCGCCGCCGCACCACCGGCCCGCCGCCCAGTGGCTCGGTGGTGGTCGAGGTGTCCGACGCCGGGCCGGGCGTACCCGCGCAGCTCGGCCAGCGGGTCTTCGAACGCGCGGTCAGCGGCCGCAGCGGCACCGGGCTGGGACTCGCCCTGGCCCGCGACCTCGCCGAGGCCGGCGGTGGGCGGCTGGAGATGATCTCCCGCAGCCCCGCGGTGTTCGCGGTCTTCCTGCCGCGCGGCGGTGCCGGCCAGTCCAACAAACAGTCCAACCAGCAGGCCGGCAAGGCCGGTGAGCAGTCCGGCAGCCGGACCGGAGATCAGACCGGCGAGGACAGCCGCGGGTCGGGCTCGCCGTCGGCGTTCACCGCGACCGGCGCGCGGAAGACGAAGCGACGGTAGGACCAGAACCTCATCAGCGTGCCGAGGCCGATCCCCACCAGGTTGGCCACCAGGTTGGACAGCGGGTCGTGCAGGCCGAGCACGTAGTTGGCGAACCCGAGGATCGCCAGGTTGACCACGAGTGCCGCGAAGTTCAGCAGGAAGAACAACGCGTACTCATGGTGCGCGGCCCGGCGCGGACGGTCCTTCCAGGTCCAGTGCCGGTTGCCGAAGTACGCCACCAGGGTGGCGAGCACCACCGAGATCGTCCGGGCGGTCAGCGGCTTGTGCTCCAGCGGCCCGTGGTGGTCCAGGCCGTAGCGCAGCAGGTTGAACCCGCCCAGGTCGACGACGAACGCGACCGCGCCGACGGTGCCGAACTTCGCCAGCTCCTCGGCGAGCCGGCGAACCCGGGACTGGAGCGCGTCGAGCGGTTTCACCCGGGGGAGGTTACCGGCATCCACACCGCCCGCCCGGTCAGGGCACGCCCGGCGCCGCCCGGTAGCCTCGCGGACGTGTCCAACCTCGTGGGTGTCCCGACCGTAGGGATGATCGGCGGCGGCCAGCTGGCCCGGATGACGCACCAGGCCGGGATCGCGCTGGGGGTGACGTTCCGGGTGCTCGCGGAGGGCCCGGACGTGTCCGCCGCCCAGGTTGCCCGGCACGTCACGGTCGGCGACTATCGCGACCTGCGTACCCTTCGGGACTTCGCGGCCGGCTGCGACGCGATCACCTTCGACCACGAGCATGTGCCCACCGACCACCTGCACCGGCTGGTGGACGCCGGGGTGGCCGTACGACCCGGACCGCACGCGTTGCTGTACGCCCAGGACAAGGGCGCGATGCGCGAACGCCTGACCGCGCTCGGCGTGCCCTGCCCCCGCCACGCCACACCCAAGGGGCTGGCCGACCTGGAGGACGTCGCGGCCGAGCTCGGCGGCTGGCCGCTGGTGCTGAAGACGACCCGCGGCGGGTACGACGGCAAGGGCGTCTGGGTGGTCGACGACGCGCGCGCCGCCGAGGAGACGGGGGTCTTCGACGCCGGCATCCCCGTCCTCGCCGAGGAACGCGTCGACTACGCCCGGGAGCTTTCCGCGATCGTCGCCCGGTCCCCGTCCGGGCAGGCGATCGCCTACCCAGTGGTCGAGTCGGTGCAGCGCGACGGCATCTGCCACGAGGTGATCGCGCCCGCGCCGGGCCTGCCGGAGGAACTCGCCGTCCGCGCCCAGGGGATCGCGCTGCGGATCGCGGGCGAGCTGGACGTGGTGGGCCTGCTCGCCGTGGAGCTGTTCGAGACCCGCGACGGCCGCATCCTCGTCAACGAGCTGGCCATGCGCCCGCACAACACCGGCCACTGGAGCATCGAGGGCGCGGTCACCAGCCAGTTCGAGAACCACCTGCGCGCCGTCCTCGACCTGCCGCTGGGTTCACCCCAGGCGCGGGCACCCTGGACGGTGATGGTCAACATCCTCGGCGGCGCTTACCCCGACATGCACCGCGGCCTGCTGCACTGCCAGGCCCGCGATCCCGCGCTGCGGGTACATCTGTACGGCAAGGAGGTGCGTCCGGCCCGCAAGATCGGCCACGTGACCACCTTCGGCGACGACCTGGACGACGTACGCGCCCGTGCCCGGCACGCGGCCGCCTATCTCACGGGAGAGATCGATGAGTGAGGGAACGCCCGCGGACGCCCCGGCCGCCCGGCCGGTGCCGGCCGAGGAGGGCCCCGCGGTCGGGGTCCTGATGGGGTCTGACTCCGACTGGCCCACGATGGAGGCGGCCACCAAGGCGCTGGAGGAGTTCGGCGTCACGTACGAGGTGGACGTGGTCTCCGCGCACCGGATGGCGCGGGAGATGATCGACTACGGCGAGCGGGCCGCCGACCGTGGCCTGCGGGTGCTGATCGCCGGCGCCGGCGGCGCCGCGCACCTGCCGGGGATGCTGGCCAGCGTGACGCCGCTCCCGGTGATCGGCGTTCCGGTCGCGTTGAAGCACCTGGACGGACTGGACTCCCTGCTGTCGATCGTGCAGATGCCCGGCGGCGTGCCGGTGGCCACCGTCGCGGTGGGCAACGCCCGCAACGCCGGGCTGCTCGCCGTCCGGATCCTGGCCGCCGCCGACCCGGACCTGCGGGAGCAGATGAAGGCGTTCCAGGCCGACCTCGCCGACCAGGCACGGGCCAAGGGCGCGGCGCTGAAGTCCCGGCGCGGCCGCACCGTCGGCTTCCGCTGACCGTGCCACGCCGGCGGCCGGCACCGGTCAGCCGTCGGCCAGGTCGTTCGCGGCGTTGCGCCCGGCGGTCGCGGTTCGCCGGAGGAAGTCCGTGATCAGTTCCAGTTCCTCGTCGCTGTAGCCGGCGCACAGCTCGTCCATCGAGGTGTTCATCCCGGCGAGGTGCCGGTACAGCTCGGCGTTGCGGGTGCGCAACGGCCGGACGAGTACGGCGCGCCGGTCGGCCGCCTCCGGGTCGCGTTCGCGCACGACCCATCCGCCGCGCTGCAGTCGGTCGAGCACGCCCGTCATGGTGGCCGGGTGCAGGTCCGCGTGCCGCGCGAGGGCACTCGGGGTGAGCGGGCCGAGCCGGTTGAGGAGCTCCAGGCAGTCGTAGTCGACGTCCTTCAACGCGACCTGGCCGCCGACGTGCCGGTTGAAGACCGACAGTGCGCTGTTGAGTTCCCGCAAGGCCTCCTTGACGGCGTTCGTCAGCTTCCGGTGGCGTCCTCGTTCCGCCGCGGCCGAAGATCGTACGGAATTCATAGTGAATGCACCTCAAACCAATAGTACGATTTTCGTATCGTATTCCTCCCGGGGTCCATCGCGGTGGTCGCCGCCACGTTGGTGATGGGACTGGTCGCCTCGTAGGGCGGGACGCTTCCCGGGCCGTCGCTGCTGTACGTTCGTGCGGTCCGGCCCGCCCGAGACCGCCCGCCTCGACACCGCGGAGGAATCCCCATGTCGCCGAGCACGCTGACCCCCGTGACGCTCGGCGAGGGCGTCCGTACCGACGGACCGTCCGAGGGGCTGCAGGTTCGTGGCCACATGCTGCAGCACGAGGGCACCGGCGTGACCGAGGCCTGGGTGGAGGTCACCAACGGCGGCGACCGCGACGTCGTGGTCGACCGGCTGGACTCGCTGACGCTCGACCTGCCCGCGCCGCCCGCGGACGGCTACGAGCTGAGCTACTACACCAGCGGCTGGGGCCAGGAGTTCGGTCCAGTCGAGGAGCCCCTGCGCACGCCGCGGGTGCTGGAGTCCCTGGCCGGGCGGTCCTCGGCCACCACCCACCCCTGGTGCGCGCTGCGCGGCCCGGACGGCGTGGTCGTGGTGAGCGTCGCCTGGTCGGGCAACTGGGTCCTGCGGTTCGCCGAGGGAGCCGACGGCGGCGTACGCGTCACCGGCGGGCTGCACGACACCGGCTTCGCCAAGACGCTCGCGCCCGGGCAGAGCGTGCGCGGCCCCCGGGTGGTGGTGGCCACCGGCGCCGACCTCAACGACGCCTCGGTCCAGCTCGCCGAGGTGGGCCGGGTGCAGTGGTATCCCCGCAACGAGTTCGCCGAGTCGCTCCCGCTGGAGTGGAACCACTGGTGGAGCTATGAGGACCACAGCATCGACGAGGACGTCTTCCGCGCCAACGCCGACGTGGCCGCCGAGCTCGGGTTCGACATCTGCACGCTGGACGCCGGCTGGTTCGGGCCGTCCGACCCCGAGACCCACTGGGAGGACTACCGCGGCGACTGGCACCTGGTCAACGCCCGCCGCTTCCCGTCCGGGTTGCGGGCGCTCGCCGACCACGTGCACGGCAAGGGGATGCGGTTCGGGCTGTGGTGTGAGATCGAGGCGCTCGGCCCGAAGGCCGCGCTGGCGCAGGAGCGTCCCGAGCTGGTGGCCCGGCGGGAGGGCGAGCCGCTGGGCTACGTCTGCTTCGGCAGCCCCGCCGCGCAGGACTGGGCGTACGACACCCTCACCCGGCTGGTCGCCGAACACGGCGCCGACTGGATCAAGCTCGACTTCAACCTCGACCCCGGCCTCGGCTGCGACCGCACCGACCACGGCCACGGCGCCGGTGACGGCCTGTTCGAGCACTACACCGGCTACTACGCCGTGCTGGAACGGATGCGGGCCGAGCACCCCGAGGTGGTGCTGGAGAACTGCTCCTCCGGAGGCCTGCGCGTGGACCTCGGCCTCGCCCGGCAGACCCACCTGACGTTCCTCAGCGACCCGGACTGGCCCGAGCACGGCCTGCAACTGCTGTGGGGCGGGTCCACCATGCTGCACCCGTCCCGGATGCTGCACTGGGGCTGGTCGCAGTGGTGGAAGTCCGACCACCCGCACCAGAACTTCGACCCGGCCGCGCCGGAGCTGACCGGCGACCGGCTCGACTACTACCGCCGGATCGCCATGGTCGGCGCGTACGGCCTGTCCTGGAAGCTGCCCGAGACACCCGAGCACGTACGTGAACGGCTGCGGGCCCTGCACGAGGAGTACCGCCGGACGGTCGCGCCGTTCGTCGCGGAAGGGGAGCTGCGCCGGCTCACCGGGCAGCCGCAGCGCTTCGGCGGTGGGCAGCGGTGGGCCGGATTCCAGTACACCCTGCCCGCGCCCGCCACCGGCCCGGCCGACGTGACCGGCGACCTGACCGGGGAGGTGGCCGCGGGTGGCCCCGGTGCGGGCTCGGACGACCATCTGCTGCTGCTGTTCCGGCTGTCCGGCGGGGAGCCGACGCGCACGATCCGGCCGCTGGCGCTGGACCCGGAGGCGGAGTACGCCGTGGAGTGGACCGGTCCGGTCGACTCGGACGCCCCCGACAGTTCCGACCGGCGTACCGGCGCGGACCTGCTGGCGTCCGGGTGGACCGTGTCCCTGCCCGAGGAGGGGTCGGCCGTGGTCGTCCTGCGCCGCGTCCCGGCCGAGGGGGAGGAGCACCGATGACCCCGCCGGTGGTCGAGACGATCGACTTCTTCTACCTGTCGATGCCGCGGATCGAGGACATCGGCGACGGCAGCCAGGACATGCTGCTGGTCCGGGTGCGTGCCGGTGACCACACCGGCTGGGGCGAGTGCGAGGCGGCGCCGCTGCCCACCATCGCCGGCCTGGTCTGCCCGATGTCGCACAGCGCGTGCAAGCCGGTCGCCGCGTCGGTGCTCGGGCAGCGGCTGGACGGCCCGGCCGACATCGCGCGGATCAGCCGGGACGTCCGCGCCAACAGCCTCGACCTGCTGCAGGCCGCGCACGTGCTGTCCGGCATCGAGATCGCCCTGTGGGACCTGCTCGGGCGGCGGTTGGAGGTGCCCGTCCACACCCTGCTCGGCTACCCGCGGGCGTACCCGAAGACGGCGTACGCCTCGGCGCTGTTCGGCGACACCCCGGCGGAGACCGAGGCCAAGGCGGCGAAGGTGCGCGCGGACGGGTTCCGGGCGGCGAAGTTCGGCTGGGGACCCTACGGGCGCGGCGACGTCGCCGCGGACGCGGAGCAGGTACGCGCCGCCCGCGCCGGCCTCGGCCCGGACCGGCACCTGCTGGTGGACGCGGGCACCGTGTGGGGCGAGGACGTCGAGGCGGCGGCGGCCCGGCTGCCCGCGCTGGAGGAGTACGACGTCACCTGGCTGGAGGAGCCGTTCGAGACCGGTGCGCTGCGGGCGTACGCAGAACTCGCCCGGCGGTGCCGCGGAGTACGGCTGGCGGGAGGGGAGGGCGCGCACCATCCGCACCTCGCCCAGCACCTCGTCGACTACGGCGGCATCGGGTTCGTCCAGATCGACACCGGCCGGATCGGCGGCATCGGGCCCGCGCGCGAGGTCGCGGCGTACGCGGTCGAGGCCGGGGTGAGGTTCGTCAACCACACCTTCACCTCGCCGCTGGCGCTGTCGGCGTCCCTGCAGCCGTACGCCGGCCTCGCCGACCACGTGCTGTGCGAGTTTCCGGTCGAGGCGTCGGCGCTGGCCAGGGCCGCGACGACCACGCCGATCGTCCCCGACGCGGACGGGCAGGTGCACCTGCCGGACGGTCCCGGGCTCGGCCTGGACATCGACCCGGACGGCCTGCGGCCGTACCTTCGCGACGTGGAGATCATCGTCGACGGCACGACGCTCTACCGGACCCCCGACCTCAGATCCTGATGTCGAGGTCGGGCTCGCCCAGGTCGTCCGGCTCGGTCACGAGGTAGGCGGCCGCCGTCGGCAGCTGCTCGTGTGCCCTGCTCCGGCCGCGGAAGACCCATGCCCGCGCGCCGGTGCGGGACTCGGGCGGGTAGGAGCCGGGATCGTCGCCGAACACCTCCAGCCGCTGGCCGCCGACCAGGTCGCGAGGATGGTCGAGCACCCAGTCCTGCAGCAGCGCCCGGGCGGTCTCCTTCGGATCGCGGTCGGGAACCTGGGCGAGGTCACCGGTGTCGGTGATCCGCCACGCGTCACCGGTGTGCAGAGCGACTTCGTACGAATAGTGGTCGGCCATCGTTCACACCCATCCCCGGAGCTTCGAGACGCTGACGCGGATCGGCACGCTGAACTCCTGCGCGAGCGACTCGGGGGTCATGCCGATCGCCTCGATCCCGCGGGCGTACTTGCGGTTGTAGCGGTCCCGCTCCTCCTCCGTCGTCGGCTCCGCCGGCGCCCGGGCCTCGCCGGTCAGCACCACCACGTCGTTGCCCGCGGCGTTGCTCTCCAGGTGCAGGCCGACCCGCGGGTTGCGGGCGATGTGCCGCAGCTTCGGCTTGTCCGGCTGGCTGTGGATGAGGAGCTCCCCGTTGGTCCACAGGAACCACACCAGGGTCGGAACGGGGGTTCCGTCGGCGCTCACCGTGGTGAGCCAGATCAGCTCGTCGCGTTCGAGGCGCTCGGCGACGTGCGCGCCGAACTCCGTGGAGGGGTCGATCACCGTCATGAGGACCTCGCGTTCTTCCCGTCGCGCCGGGAGATCTCGACCGCCGCGCAGCGGTCCATCACCATGACCGTTCCGGTCGCCGTGGTGCGGGTGTAGGCGTCCTCGTCGAGGACGCCGAGCTGGAACCACACCGCCTTCGCGCCGATCGCGACCGCCTCGTCGGCGACCACGCCGGCGAGCTCGGATCGGACGAACACGTCGACGCAGTCGACCGGGAACGGGATGTCGGAGAGCTTGGCGTAGCCCTGCTCACCATGCACCGTCTCCGCGCGCGGATGCACCGGGACGATGCGCTTGCCGTGCTTCTGCAGGGTCTGGGCGACGCGGAAGGCGGCGCGTTCTGCGTTGGTGGACAGGCCGACGACGGCCCAGGTCTCACACTCGTCGAGGATCTCGTCGACGATCTTCGGATCTGTCCAGGGTTGCGTCACGCATCCGATCATGCCCGCTCGCGGCGGCTACGGCACGCGACCTGCCCGAACGGCGTGGACGGGGTGGACGAGCAACGCCGGCTGCCTGGTGGCAGCCGGCGTTCTCGGGTCTCCCGTGGACGTCGCTCAGGAGCGGCCGAGACCGCGGTAGCTCCACCCGGCGCGGCGCCAGGTCGGGCGGTCCAGGCAGTTCTGCCCGTCGATCACGTTGGGGGTGGCGACCGTCTTCGCCAGCACGGCCGGGTCGAGCTCGCGGAACTCCTGCCACGCGGTCAGGTGCAGCACGACGTGTGCGCCCTGGCAGGCGTCCATCACCGACTCGGCGTACCGCAGGGTCGGGAACGACCGGCGCGCGTTGTCCATCGCCTTCGGGTCGTAGACGCTCACCGCGGCGCCGTGCAGGTGGATCCGGCCGGCGACGTTGAGGGCGGGGGAGTCGCGGATGTCGTCGGTGTTGGGCTTGAACGCCGCGCCGAGCACGGCGACCCGCTTGCCGATCCACTGGTTGCCGAGCACGTCGGCGGTCACGTCGACGACCTTCTGCCGGCGGCGCATGTTGATCGCGTCCACCTCGCGCAGGAAGGTCAGCGCCTCCTCCGCGCCGAGCTCGCCGGCCCGGGCCATGAACGCGCGCAGGTCCTTGGGCAGACAGCCGCCGCCGTAGCCGAGGCCTGCGTTGAGGAACTGCCGCCCGATGCGCTCGTCGTGGCCGAGTGCGTCGGCGAGCAGCGTCACGTCGGCGCCGGTGGTGTCGCACAGCTCGGCCAGCGCGTTGATGTAGGAGATCTTGGTGGCCAGGAAGGAGTTGGCGCCCACCTTGGCCAGCTCCGCGGTGGCATAGTCGCAGACGACGACGGGGGACCCGCCGTCGATGACCGGCGCGAACACCTCCCGCAGCAGCTTCTCCGCGTGCTCGGACCGGACGCCGAACACCAGCCGGTTGGGGCGCAGGGTGTCCTCGACGGCCAGCCCCTCGCGGGTGAACTCCGGACTCCAGGCCAACTCGACGGGCACCGGCGGGGCCAGCTCGGCGATCCGGTCCGCCAGCCGGCCGGCGGTGCCCACCGGGACGGTGGACTTGCCGACGATCAGCGCCGGGCGGGTCAGCAGCGGGACCAGGTCCTCGATCGCCGCGTCGACGTAGGACATGTCCGCGGCGTACTCGCCGTCACGCTGCGGCGTCCCCACGCACAGGAAGTGCACGTCGCCGAACTCCGCCGCCTCCTGGTAGGAGGTGGTGAACCGGAGCCGGCCGGACTCCACGTGCTTGCGCAGCAGCGGCTCGAGCTCGGGCTCGAAGAACGGCACCCGGCCGTCGTTGAGCGAGGCCACCTTCGCCGGGTCGAAGTCGACGCCGAGGACATCGAAGCCGAGCTCGGCCATGCAGGCGGCGTGGGTCGCGCCGAGATAGCCGGTACCGATGACGGTGATGCGATAGGACACGAGTCGAGCCTCCAGCGTGCGGACTTCCCGGCGGTGGTCGCTCCGGGATGACGGCCGGCGTCGCGGCCGGGGTTGGCCTGGTGCGGCGGCTGCCGTGAGTCGGCGACCATGGACCCGCGACCGGCAGGCTACCGTACCCTGCCCGTATCGTCGGCTGCGTTTGGTAACGAACCCGTCGCACAGTGGTCTGACCCCGGATCGCCTGCTTTCCGTCCCCGGCCGCCGGGCGTATGTTACCTGACAGTAGTGTCGCTGCCCGACGGTCGCCGACGAAGCCCCGCGCGGTGACCGCCCGAGGAGGTAACCGTGAACGACGTCCCGCTCTTCGCCCCCACCGACGAGCACGAGGCCGTACGCGCCGCCTGCCGGGACATCTGCCGCGACAAGGTGGCACCGCACGCGGCCGACGTCGACCGGCTGGCCGCCTTCCCCGAGGCGGCGTACGACGCCCTGCGGGCCGCCGACTTCCACGCACCGCACATTCCGGAGATCTTCGGCGGCGTCGGCGCCGACGCGCTGGCCACCGCCATCGTGATCGAGGAGGTGGCCCGGGCCTGCGCGTCGAGCTCGCTGATCCCGGCGGTGAACAAGCTCGGCACGATGCCGCTGCTCCTCGCGGGCTCACCGGAGCTGAACAAGCGCTACCTCACCCCGGTCGCGGCGGGGGAGGCGATGTTCTCCTACTGCCTGTCCGAACCCGACGCCGGCAGCGACGCGGCGGCGATGCGCACCCGCGCGGTCCGCGACAGCGACGGCTGGCGGCTGAACGGCGTCAAGCGGTGGATCACCAACGCGGGCGTCTCCGACTACTACACCGTGTTCGCCAGCACCGACCCCGACAGCGGCGCCCGCGGCATCTCCGCGTTCGTGGTGGAGAAGACCGATCCCGGGGTGACCTTTGGCGCGCCGGAGAAGAAGCTCGGGATCAAGGGCTCGCCCACGTGCGAGGTCTACCTCGACGACGTACGCCTGCCCGCGGGCCGGCTCGTCGGCGTGGTGGGGGAGGGGTTCAAGCTGGCGCTGCGCACGCTGGACCACACCCGGGTGACGATCGCCGCGCAGGCGGTCGGGATCGCGCAGGGTGCGCTCGACTACGCGGTGGGCTACGTCAAGGAGCGGCGGCAGTTCGGGCAGGCGGTCGCGGACTTCCAGGGCGTGCAGTTCATGCTCGCGGACATGGCGACGAAGCTGGAGGCCGCCCGGCAGCTGACCTACGCCGCGGCCGCGCGGTCGGAGCGCACCGACCCGGACCTGACGTTCTTCGGCGCCGCGGCCAAGTGCTTCGCCTCCGACATGGCGATGGAGGTCACCACCGACGCGGTGCAGTTGCTCGGCGGCTACGGCTACGTGCAGGACTACCCCGTCGAGCGGATGATGCGGGACGCGAAGATCACCCAGATCTACGAGGGCACCAACCAGATCCAGCGGGTGGTGCTCGCCCGTCAGCTCCTCAAGGGGTGACGCGGCGCCGCGTCACCGGGGCATCCGGGAACGCAGTTGGGCCAGTGCCGCCGCCACCGACTCCGCCGGGTCCGACCCCGTGGCGACGGTGTTCAGCGCCTGGGCGGCGTCCTCGGGAAGGTTGGCGGCCAGGTCGCTCTTCAGCAGATCGGCCATCGGCAGGTCGGCCGGCATCAGCTCGTTCATCAGCTCCTGGGTCTGCGCGCTGACGTCGTCGGCGGCCTGCTGACTCGCCGCCGTGATCGCCTCGGCCAGGTCCTGCGAGGCCAGCCGCATCGCCCGCGGGTCGATCTGCACGTCGCAGACCCGTCCGGAGTTGTCGGCCTCGACCCGCACCCGGCCGTCGGCCGCCTCGCCGACTCCACGGATCTCGGCGATCCTCTCCTGCATGTCGCGCATCTTCGTCGCCGCCTGCATGAGGTGTTCGAGGTGGCGGTCGAGCTCGGGCATTCCGAAGCGGGTCATCGTGCTCCTCGGCTGCGGGGGCAGGGCGGCGTCGGTCGGTGTCGGTACGAGGTGAAGCGGTGTCGGAACGAGGTGAGGCGGTGGTTGGTCAGGCCCAGGTGATGTCGAGGTCGACGAAGGTGTCCTTCGTCGAGTCGACGCCGTACTGCTCGCCGGGCTCGTTCTTCACGTCCAGCTTGGTGAACTCGCCGTTGAAGGAGATGTTGGCGATGTTCCCGCCGAATCCCATCAGCAGCACCGCGGCGCCACCGACGGACGCCCCGGTGCCGAGGGCGTTGGCGATCGCGGTGGCGTACTTCACCGCCATCGCCGCCGGCCTGGTCAGCGGGAACGCCTCGGCGATCCAGCAGGCGATCATCACCGAGAGGCAGGCCGCGTCGAAGATGGCCATCGTGGCGAGGATGCCGTCGATCGCGGTGAGCGCGTCGCCCAGCTCCTTGGCCACGCCGCTCTCCCCGCCGGCGGCGTCCTTCGCCTGGGTGAGCTCGGTCTGGTAGTTGTTGATCCACGCGTCGAACGCGTCGCGTGCGTCGTCGGTCCAGACCTCGGGGCTGAGGTTCATCAGCTGGGGAATGTCGCCGGCGGCCGCGAGCTCGCTGCTGGCGGACTCCCACGCCGAGACCACCTTGTTGATCTCCTCGTCCTGCGGCTGGCAGAGCAACCAGATGGTCCCGCTGATCGCCGCGACGGCGCAGACCGGCGTCATCGACCACTTCAGGATCGCCCCGGCCAGCCAGGCGGGGTAGAGCCCGAAGCCGAGCGCGGCCGGAACGCCGGTGGCGGCGGTGACCGCCGACGGCTCCGCCTTCGGGGGCTCCACCTTCGGCTTGGGTGCGGACGCGCTGGTGGTGATGGTGTTGGCCGCCTCGGTGGAGTCGATCTTGTACGCCACCTTCGCCAGCCCGCCGATCGCGGCCTCGAGCTTGTGTACGCCGTCCTCGAGGTTGTCCCGCTGGCTGCGCCGGGCCTCGTCGTAGGAACTCTTCAGGAGCATGGTGGGGATGACGCCGAAGGCCATGCCTTCCAGGGCGGTGTACTTGTCGGCGTGGGAGAAGGCGGCCCGCACGTGGGGGAGCGCGTTGTCGGCCACCTTCTGCGCCGCGCGCTCGATGGCCTGCCTGCTCTGCTTCTTGTCGCCCACCGCTTCGCCCTCGTCTTTCGTCCCGGAGGTGCCCGCCGGGTAGCGTAGCGGCCGGCGTCCCACCGGCGCTGTGCGCTGTCCACAGGCAGGCGGGGACGCCACGGCCGGTGTGCCAGGATGTCGTCCGTGGACGCGACCGTGATCAGGATGAGCCGGGTGATGCCGCTGGCCGTCGGGCTGCTGGGCCTGCTCGTCGTCGGGTTGTGCGTCCCCCTCCTCGTGGTCGCCGCCGACCGGTTCCTCGTCCTCGCCGTGGTGCTCGGTGTGGTGCTGGCGGCGGTGACGTACGTCTGTGTGCGGCTGCTGCTGACCAGGTCGGAGCTGCGGGTGGGCGGCCACGGCGTGGAGGTACGCGGCCGTCGCCGGCGGGTCGTCTGGACGTGGGAGGAGGTGGCCGCCGTCGGCTTCCTCCGCTTTCGTGGCAACGAGTTCCTCGCGCTGCGCCCCGCGGGCGCTGTCAAGCCACGGTTGCGCTTCTTCCTCTATCCGACCTGGTCCGACCAGGTGAACGCGGTGGTCCTCGGTCGGCTCGACTACCTCCGGCTGCCGCGCGCGGAGATCCAGCAGGCGTTCGGCCCGTACGCCGGCGACCGCTGGACCAGCGACCTGCCCGCCGCCTGATCCCGACCTCGTCACCGACGTCACCGACGTCAGCGACATCGGTCAGCGGTCCAGCCGGTCGAGGGCGCGGCGGCCGGACGACATCAGCCCCTCCGCCCAGACGACGTCCGGGCAGATCCAGCGGTCGGCGCACACGACGCACCGCGCCTGCCGCAGGTGTGGCACCGGAAGCACCCGACAGATCCACCGCACGGTGAGCCGGGACCGGTCGGGCCGGTGGTTGCGTTCGATCTCCCGGGCCAGGGCCTCGACCCACTCCACGCCGTACTCGCTGGCGAGGGTGACCGAACGGATGAGGGAACGCGGGGACAACTGAGGTGTCCGCGGGGTCATGGGACGTCCTCCACGAGCGGCTTGGGGTGAGCTCGCTCCCGGTTGCGGGGCGAGGTCCCGAGCATGTCGGCGGGGGAGCGGACCAGGCGAGGGTCTTCGAGGGACATGCGACGGACCTGCGGCGGACGAAACGAGGGCCGGCCGAGGACCTGCGGTGGCGACGCGGTCAGTCGTTCGGGATCAGGCTGGGCGGGATCGGCCCGCCGTCACGCAGCGCGTGGAAGAGGTTGAGCGCCCGCTGGCGGTCCCAGCGGACCGCGCTTCCTACCGGAGTGCTCACCGACGTACTCGACACCGGAACGGTGAGGGTCGTGCCGCTGCCGGACGACAGCGACCGCATCGCCAGCCCGAACCGCGCCATGTCGACCACCGTCGTGCCCTCGCCGACGGTCAGTGCGTCGCCCGCGGACAGCCCGACCCGGGTGTAGCGGACCGGGTTGACCAGCGTGCCCGGGCTCGCGGTCTTCTTCACCACCGCGGACAGGAACTGCCGTTGACGCTCCACCCGACCCAGGTCGCCCTTCGGGTCGAAGTAGCGGGCGCGGACATAGCCCAGCGCGTTCGGGCCGTTGAGGTTCTGGCAGCCGGACGGCAGGTCGATGTGCGCCTTCTCGTCCTTGATCGACTTGGGCAGGCACATGGTGACGCCGCCGAGGCCCTCGACCACGCCGACGAAGCCGCCGAACCCGATCTCGACGTAGCTGTCCATCTTCAGGCCGGTGGCGCTCTCCACCGTCTCGGTGAGGAGCTTGGGCCCGCCGATGGAGAAGGCGGCGTTGATCTTGTTGCGGCCGTGCCCGGGGACCGGAACGTAGGAGTCGCGGGGCAGGGACACCAGCGTCGGCGAACCGGCGAGGCTCGGCACGTGCAGGATCATGATCGTGTCCGTGCGCTGACCGGCCGCGCGCCCGGTGCCCAGGGCGTTGCGCTGTTCGGCGGTGAGGCCCTGCCGGCTGTCGGAGCCGACCAGCAGGAAGTTGGTGCCCGAGCCGCTCGCGGGGCGTTCGCCGGCGGGTTCGTACGGCACCTTGGTGACCCGGCTCCAGGCGAGGATGGGTACGCCGATCAGGATGACCAGCCAGGCGACGAGCAGGAGGAGCAGGATCCGCCGCAGCCGGAATCCCGACCGGCGACGGCGTTGCTTCGGCTCGGGCAGCAGCCGGCCACCCGGGCCTCTGGGCGGAGGGGCGGCGCGGCCGCCGCCACGGGGACGCCCGCCGTACTCCCGTGCGCCCGGACGGTCCCGGTCGTCCCGCGGGTCGGCGTACTCGTTCCGGTAGTCGTTGCCGTAGTCGCCGCCCCGGTCGCTGCCACGGCCCTCGCCGTAGTCGTTGCCGGACCCTGAGTAGGCGGCGTACTCGCCGCGGCCGCCGCCGCGCTGCGCACGTGGCGGGGGGTTCTGGGGGCGCTGCCCGCGGCCGCGGTCGGGGCCGGAACGGGTGGGCATCGGCTGGGTGGGCTCCGGCGAGGGAGCCTCTCCCCGGCGGGCGCGGGAGCGGTTCTCACGCGCGGACCGCTCCCGGCCGGCCCCTTCGTAGAGCCAGCCGTAGTGTGCGGAGTCGCGACCCTCGTCGTCGGGTGGACCCGGTCGTTGCGGGCGGCCGCCGTCAGGCATGGAGGCACCGTACCCGCTGGGCCCGGATCCGGCACATCCGGCTCAGTTGGCGTCCCGCTCGGCGTGGCGGTGATGATCACGCCACCCGATGTGCTGGTATGCCGCCATGACGGGGTGGGACCAGCGGCGTGGGCCGCACTCGGGGGATGTCCGTGGTCGGCGGAGCGGCGCGCGACCCCCAACTTCTCGTACCCACCCGTCCTCCCGTACGACCGCGTCCTCGCGCGGCACGTCCTCCTCGGGCTCCGCCGGCGCCTCCCGCGGGCACCGGCCCGCCTCCGCCGGCCGGAACACCCCGCGGCCGTCCGCGCCCCCCAGGCCGTCGGGAGGCGGCCCGGGCGGACCGGACGACCCGCGAGGCGCCGAGAGCGGCCGGTGGTTCCGGCGGGCGGTCTGCCTGCTGCTGATGACGCTGGGGGCACCCGGATCGGCGCAGCTGGTCGCGGGCAACCGCGCCGTCGGCAGGTTCGCGCTGCGGGTGGCGGCGGCCGTACTCTCCGTCGCCGTACTCCTCGCACTGGTCGGGCTGGTCTCCCCGCGGCTGCTGATCTCCCTGATCTCCAACCCCGGCGTGCTCCGCTTCGGCCAGATCGCGCTGGTCGTCGTCGCCGTGGGCTGGCTGGCGCTGTTCGTGGACGCCTGGCGGCTCGGCCGTCCGCTCCGGATGCGGCAGAAGCAGCGGCTGACCTCGACCGTCACGATGGCGGCGGCGTCCGTACTCGCGGTGAGCCTGGTGCTCACCTCCGCCCACTACGTCGGGGTGGCCCGCGACTCCATCGCCCGGATCTTCGCCGGCACCACCACGACCGACCCGACCGCCGGGCGGTACAACCTGCTGCTGCTCGGAGCCGACGCCGGCAAGGACCGGGTGGGCCTGCGCCCGGACAGCATGACGCTGGTGTCCATCGACGAGCGGACCGGCCGGGCCGCGATGTTCAGCTTCCCCCGCAACCTCCAGCGGGTGCCGTTCCCGCCCGGCTCGGTGATGCACAAGCAGTTCCCGAACGGCTTCGACTGCGGCGACGAGTGCCTGCTGAACGCCGTCTACACCTGGGCCACCGACCACAAACAGCTGTTCCCCGGCGACCCGAACCCCGGGATCACCGCCACCGAGGACGCGATCCGGCAGATGACCGGGCTGAAGGTCAACTACTACGCCCTGATCGACATGGGCGGGTTCGAGCAGCTGGTCGACGCGGTCGGCGGCGTACGCGTGAACGTCCGGGCGGACGTACCGATCACCGGCCGGGACGGCACCGTACGCGGCGTCATCAAGGCGGGCGACCAGCGACTGGATGGCTACCACGCGTTGTGGTACTCCCGGTCACGGGCGACCACCAGCGACTACGACCGGATGGCCCGGCAGCGCTGTGTGATGGCCGCGATGCTGCACCAGCTCGACCCGGCCACCGTGCTGCTGAAGTTCCAGAGGATCGCCGAGGTGGGCCAGCAGGTCGTCTCCACCGACATCCCGGCCAGCGAGCTGGACACCATGGTCGACCTCGCGCTGAAGGCGAAGCGGCAGAAGATCGTCTCGGTGCAGTTCGTGCCGCCGCTGATCAAGACCGCGCGCCCGGACTTCTCGGTGATCAAGGAGAACGTCGGCGCCGCGATCAAGGCGTCCAAGGCGACGCCGAGCCCCGGTCCCACGGCGAATTCCGCGGGCAGGGCGAAGGCGAGCGGGGACCAGGGGGCGGGGTCGGGTTCCGGGTCGGGCGGTACCGGCGGCTCACGTAGCTCCGGTAGCTCCGGCTCCGGCAGTGGTTCGGACGCTGAGAAGAAGCAGGCCGTGCACGAGCTCGGCCAGGTCTGCTCCGCCGGCTGAGCGGCGGACCTCCGGGAGGGGCCCGGACGGCGCGAAGCCCCGGGACGGCCGTGGCGCGACGGCTCGGTAAGTTGGTCCCCCGCCGGTCCGCCCGGGGGCTTCGGCCGGCCCGGCTACCGCACTGATCTTCACGCCGTCGTTTCGAAAGGGCCGCCGTGACGGGAACACCCCAGCCCGTACCCCCTGAACCCCCCGAACCCGCCGGAACCCCCTGGCCGGGCGTCTCGGTGGTGATGCCGGTCCGCAACGAGGAGCGCCATCTGCGGACCGCCGTGGCGCAGGTCCTGTCCCAGGACTACCCGGGCCGGCTGGAGCTGGTGGTCGCCGTCGCCCCGTCCCGCGACCGCACCCAGCAGATCGCCGAGGAACTCGTCGCCGAGGACGCCCGCGTCCGGCTGGTGGAGAATCCTGCCGGCATAGCGCCGACCGGGCTGAACGCCGCGATCAGGGCGACGACGTACGAGGTCGTCGTCCGCGTCGACGGGCACGGCATCCTCTCCCCGGGCTACATCCGCCGGGCGGTGGAGCTGCTCGCCGAGACCGGGGCGGACAACGTGGGTGGGGTGATGGCGGCCGAGGGCGAGCCCGGCTTCGAGGAGGCGGCCGCCCGTGCCTACGTCAGCCCGATCGGGCTCGGCGGCGCCCGCTTCCATTCCGGCGGCGAGGCCGGCGAGGTCGACTCGGTCTACCTCGGCGTCTTCCGCCGGGAGACCCTCGAGCGGCTGGGCGGCTTCGACGACACCTTCGTTCGCGCCCAGGACTGGGAGCTCAACCACCGGATCCGCCAGGCCGGCGGGACGGTGTGGTTCAGTCCCGAGCTACGGGTCACCTACCACCCGCGGTCCAGGCTGTCGGACCTGGTGCGGCAGTTCTACCTCACCGGCAAGTGGCGCCGCGCGATCGGGCGTACCCACCCCGGCACGTTCAACTACCGCTACCTCGCCCCGCCGCTGGCCGTCCTCGGCTGCGGGCTCGGCCTCGTGCTCGGCCTGGCCGGCCTCGTCGCCGGCCTGCCGTGGCTGTTGCTCGGCTTCGTACTTCCCGTCGGCTACCTGCTCGCCGTGCTCGCCGCGTCCCTGGTCGAGGGGCGGGGGATGTCGCTGCGCGGGCGGGCATGGCTGCCAGTCGTGGTGGCCACCATGCACATGACCTGGGGAGCGGGTTTCCTGGTCAGCCCGCGTTCACTCGGCCGGCGTACGCCGCAGCCGACGAAGGTCTGAGGCTTTCGCCGGGCCCCGCCCGCGTCGCCGGGCCCCGGCCGCGTCGCCAGGCCCCGGCCGCGCCGACCCCCGTCAGCGGCTGGTGGCCGCGCTGTAGGCCTTGACCACCGTCTCGGCGTCGCCGTCCATCTTGATCTGGCCCTTGTCCAGCCAGATCACCCGGGTGCAGGTCTCGGTCACGACGTCCAGGCTGTGGCTGACCAGGAACACCGAGCCGGCCTCGTCACGCAGCTCGCGGATGCGCTCCTCGCTGCGCTTGCGGAACTCCGCGTCGCCGGTGGCCAGCGCCTCGTCGATCATCAGCACGTCGTGGCTCTTCACCGCCGCGATCGCGAACCGCAGCCGCTGCTGCATGCCGGAGGAGTACGTCTGCATGGGCAGATCGATGAACTCGCCGATGCCGGCGAACTCCACGATGTCGTCGTAGCGCTCCCTCGCCTGCTCCGGCGTGAGGCCCATGGCCAGGCAGCCGAGGATGACGTTGCGCTCGCCGCTCAGGCCGGTCATCAGCGCGGCGTTGACGCCGAGCAGGGTGGGCTGCCCGTCGGTGAACACCGCACCCTTGGTCGGTGGCAGCAGGCCGGCGATGGCGCGGAGCAGGGTGCTCTTGCCGGAGCCGTTGCGGCCGATCAGCCCGACGGACTCACCCCGGTGGACGGTGAACGTCACACCGCGGATGGCATGCACCTCGCGCAGCGCAGGAGAGCTCTGGCGGTTGAGGATCCGCTTGAACGCCGCGGGCGCGTTGCCCTTGCCCGCGGTCGCGCCGTACACGCGATAGGTGATGTGCAGGTCGTCGACGATCACCGTCGGCGCCACTTCGCGCGACGTGGGCTCGCGGCGCACGGTCCGGCCGTGTGCGTCGGTGATGTCGCCGGTCAGGTGCTCAGCCACGGCCGTACTTCTCCTCAGCTCCCCAGAAGTACCAGAACCCGACCACGAAGCCGACGACCGCCCAGGCGACGGCGAGCTGCCAGGCATGGTGCGGTGCGTCGTGCCGCTCGATGAACGCGTCCCGGACCAGCTCGATGTAGACCGACGCCGGGTTGGCCAGCATGATCTCCTGCATCAGGTGGTTGTGCACCCGCTGCGGGATCAGGAAGAACACGCCGGAGAAGTACAGCCAGACCCGGGTGATGAACGGCAGCAGCTGGCTGATGTCCGGGAGGGTGGCACCGATCCGGGCCATCGCCAGGCTCAGCCCGATGTTGAACATCGTCTGCAGCGCCAGTGCGGGGATGACCAGCAGCCACGACCAGGTGAGCGGCTCGCCGGTGGCCAGCACGATCAGGCACAGCACGACCATCGACACCAGCATCTGCTGCAGCTCGACGATCGTGGACGAGAACGGCAGCGTCGCCCGGGGGAAGTGCAGCGCCCGGATCATGGCGAGGTTCCCGGAGATCGCCCGCGCGCCGGACGTCACCGACCTGGTGCTGAACGACATCACGAAGACGCCGGTCACCAGGAACGCGGTGAAGTTGTCGATCTTGTGCGCGGTGTTGAACAGCAGGCCGAAGATCAGGTAGTAGACCGCCGCGTTCATCAGCGGCGTGAGGACCTGCCAGAGCTGTCCGAGCCGGGCGCCGGAGTACATCGTCACCGTCCGCGAGGTCGCGAACGCGGTGATGAAGTGCCGTCGCTGCCACAGCTGCCGGATGTAGTCACCCAGCGGCGGGCGGGCCGAACTCGGTGCCAGGCCGTACTGCGCCGCGAGTTCGGACGGCGACGGGGGGGTCGTGGTGGTGGTCACCGTTGCCTCCCGAAATGCACCGAACGCATGCCGCCGAGCGTACGACAACGCCGGCGGTCGGCCGGGTTCTGCCAGATCGTCATACCAGTGGAGGCCTTCCCAGGCGGGTCATGCGCCACACGGTGCGCCAGGCGATCGGTTTGCGGCGCCCGCACGGTGTGCGAAGGCCTTCCAGCAAGCCGGACGACCAGGCGCTCAGCCCCGAGATGGTACGCGTTCGAGCCAGGGTCAGTGCCACCCAGGTGGCCAGATAGGCGGCCGCGACGGGTTTGGGCAGGTTGCGCTTGGCCAGCCAGACGCGGTTGCGGGCGTTCAGCCGGAAGTACGCCGAGTGCCGCGCCGGCGACGTCGCCGGGTGACAAAGGACACAGTCGGCGTCGTAACGGATCCGCCAGCCGGCGTCCAGCGCCCGCCAGGCGAGGTCGGTCTCCTCGTGGGCGTAGAAGAACGCCGCCGGGAACGTTCCCACGTCGTCGAAGACCGCCTGCCGGATCGCCGCGGCGCCGCCCAGGAACGTGGTGACCTCCGAGGACTCGTTCGGGTCGCCCACGCGCACCCGCGGCACGTGCCGGCGCTGGGTCACCCCGGACTCGGGGTCGACGATGTGGAACGACACGATGCCGAGGCGGGGGTCCTCGGCGAACAGGTCACGCAGCCGCTCGGCCGTGGTCGGCCGGGGCAGCCACCCGTCGTCGTCGACGAACATCACGATGTCGGCGCTCGCCGCGGCCAGGCCCGCGTTGCGGCCGCCCGGGATGCCGGCGTTGGCCGGCAACGTCACCACCGTGACACCGTCCGGCACGTCCGGGGCGGGTACGCCGTTGGCGACGACCACGACCTCCACGGGTTCGCCGAGCTGGCCGGTGACGCTGGTGATCGCCCGGTGGAGCTCGGCCGGACGGTCGCCCATGGTCAGGAAGACGGCGGCGACCCGCAGGGGCTCCGGCGTACTGCCGAGCGGAGTACTGCCCAATGGGGTACTGCTCGGCGGGGTACTGCTCACGCGAGCCGCCGGGACACCAGGACACTCACCAGGTGCAGCACCACCTGGACCGCCGCGATCACCGCGACCGCCACGGTGAGCACGTGGGTGGCGAGGAGGTTGCCCAGCAGGGCGTCGACGACGGCGGCCACGACGATCACCAGGGACAGCTCGATGGCCAGGATGAGCCGGTAGAACTTCAGGACGAGGGCCACCCGCCGGGCCTTGGCCAGCGCCGACCCGCGTGGCTCCACCGCCTCCTCGGTCACCGTCTCCTGGCCCCTGCGGGCGCGGGCGATGTCGACCAGGTCGGTCTCGGCCTTGATCAGGACCGCGCCGAGGGCGGCCACCAGGCCGAGGACGGCGTACCCCGTCGGATGCACCTGCGCGGCCCGGAAACCCAGCCCGACGAGGAGCGCCGCCTCGCACATGTAGTGACCCACCCGGTCGAGGTAGACGCCGGTGGTGCTGGTGCGCCCGGTGTAGCGGGCGACCTCGCCGTCACTGCAGTCGAGCAGGAGGTAGAGCTGGACCAGGAGCGCCGCGAGGATCGCGCCCGGCAGGCCGGGGATCAGCAGCGCGAAACCGGCCGCGATGCCGGCCACGATCATCAGGCCGGTGAGCTGGTTGGGGGACAGGGGCGTGGCGAGGAACCCGCGGGTGGCGTACAGCGAGATCCGGCGCATGTAGAGCCGGCCCGCCCAGTGCTCGCCGCTGCGGCGATCGAGCAGGCCGGGCGGCTGCGCCTTGGCGCGCAGCTCGGCGATCGTCGGCAGGCTGGTCATGAGAGTCCGCTCTCCTCACCTTCGCGGCTTTCGTGCAGGTGCCGGGCGAACTCCCGCACGGCGGCCGCCACCCCTGCTTGGTCGAGGTCGCGGTGTTCCAGGATGGTGAACCTACCCGGACGGGTCTGCGGCGCCCTGGCCACGACCGCGGCGAACTCCTCCGAGCTGAAGCCCAGCCCGGCCGGGTCGACCGGCAGGCCGTGCCGCACCAGGCACCGGATGATCAGCTCACCCCGGGCCCGGCCGTCGGGATCGTCCCACAGCGAGGACGCGAACGCCGCGCCGACGCCGACCTGCTCTCCGTGCGCGCCCGAACGATCCGGAAAGAGCAGGTCGATCGCGTGCGAGATCTCGTGGCAGGCGCCGCTGCAGGGCCGGGTGGACCCGGCGACCACCATCGCCACGCCGGACAGCACCAGGCCCTCGGCGAGAACGCGGAGGAAGTCGTCGTCGGTCAGGGTCCCCGGGTGGTGCAGGACCGCCTCGGCGGAGGTGCGGGCCAGCGCGATCGCCAGCCCGTCCAGGGGTTCGCCGTGGAGTTCGTGGGCGAGCTCCCAGTCGGCGATCGCGGACAGGTTGGAGGCCACCTCGCCGATGCCGGCCCGGACCGACCGCGCCGGCGCCCGGCGTACGACGTCCAGGTCGACCACCACCGCCAGCGGCGCGGCGACGCCGTAGGAGCCGCGGCCGGCGTCGTTGTCCAGGATGCTGACCGGCGAGCCGATCCCGTCGTGGGCGAGGTTGGTGGCCACCGCGACCATCGGCAGGCCCACCCGGGTCGCGGCGAACTTCGTGGCGTCCAGCACCTTGCCGCCGCCGATGCCGACGATCGCGTCGTAGGACCCGCCGCGGACCCGGGCGGCGAGATCCTGCGCGGCGTCGACGGTCCCGTCGGTGACGGGGAAGAAGTCGGCCTCGCTGAGGTACGGGCGCACCTGGGCCGCCAGCGCCTCACCCGAGCGCGGGCCGACGGCGATGGCCACCCGGCCCGCGGCCGAGATGCGCTGGTCGGCGAGCAGGTCGGCGAGGTCGGCGATGGCGCCCCGGCGTACGTCGACGACGACCGGCGTGGGGATCATCCGGGCAAGCAGGGGCACTACCGCTCCAGCCTGGGATGGGTCGTGGTCTCGGCCGTGGCCTCGGTGGTGGTGTCGGCGATGGCCGCCAGCACCTGGGCCGAGCGGGCCAGGTCGGCGTGGTCGTCGATCTCCACCCACGGCAGGTCGCCGATCGGGGCGACGTCGACCCGGAAGCCCGCGTCGACGGCCGCCTGGTAGCCGTCCTCGTAGTAGAGGTTCGGGTCCTTGCGCCACGTCTCCTCGAGCGCGGCGGTGAGCGGCTCGGCCGCCCCGGGCCCGATCAGGCTCACCCCGATGTACTCCCCGGTCGCCGACGCCGGGTCGAGCTCCTTGGTGATCCGGGTGACGCCGCGGTCGGGCGACCAGATCACCTTCATCTCCTCCTCGGCCAGCGGCTTCACCGTGTCCAGGGCGAGCAGCAGGTCGGGGCCGGCGCCGGCGGCTCCGCTCCCGGCCGGGCTCGCCGCCGCGAGCAGGGCGTGCTCGACCTGCACCGGGTGCACCGTGTCGCCGTTCGCGAGCAGGCAGCCCTGGGAGAACAGGTGGCGTGCGCACCACAAGGAGTAGCAGTTGTTCCAGGTGGTGGCCCGGTCGTTGTGGATGAGGTCCAGCGTGACGCCGTGGGTGCGTTCGAGATGGTCCCGGCGGTCGTGGACGGCCTGCGCGGCGTACCCGACCACCACCGCCACGTCGGTCACCCCGATCCGGGCGAAGTTGGCGAGGATCGTGTCCAGCGGCGTGAGCGGGTAGTCGGCCTCCGGCCGATGTTCGCCCGCGAGCGGCACCAGGGCCTTGGGGAGGGTGTCGGTGTACGGGCGCAGTCGCCGGCCGGTGCCGGCGGCGAGGACCAGGCCGATCATCGGGCGACTCCAGCGGTGGCTTCGGCGGCCGGGACCCCGGTCGCGTCACGGTCACGGACCTGCGCCGCCGTGGCGATCACGCTCTCGGCGACGAACACCACCGCGAGCGCGACCGCGAGGACGGTGAGGCCCACCTGGAACACCGTCGCCCCGCCGAGGGCGAGCAGCGCGAGGACCAGCATCCGGCCGTCGTGCCCGCCGGTGACGACGGTGAGCCGGCGGCGGGGGTGCGTGCCGTCCTCGCTCAGGCGGTAGATGGTGTCGTAGTGGTGGAACGCGCACGCCGCGACGTAGCCGAACGCCGCGGGCAGTGCAGCCGGGGCGAGGGTGGCGGCGAGGACGATCGCCAGGGCGTACTCCGCGGCCCGGAACGTCGGCGGCAGCACCCAGTCGGCCCAGCCGTTGAGCGGTTGCCGGCTGGCGAACCCCACGATCAGGACGTACCACAGCACGCCGAGCAGCACCCAGCCCACGCCGACCGCCGGGATCACCGCGAGAGAGAACACCAGCACCAGCAGGGCGACGAGCGCGGCCAGTGGCGCGGGCAGCGAGCGGCCGGGGAGGGAGGTGTGCACGATCCAGCCGACCGGCCCGACGTCGACCAGTGCGCCCAGGGACAGCCCGGCCGACTTCGACCAGGGCCGGCGGACCCGCCGCAGGCTGCGCAGGAGCCGCCCGAGGAAGGCGTACGCCGCGGCGATCACCCCGACCGCGAGCAGTACCACGAACACCACCTGCGGGTTGGTGAACGCGACCAGCAGGCAGATCAGCGCCGAGCGTTCGCCCTGGGGCAGGACGATCCCGCGGCGCAGCCAGACCTTCCACCGGCTGCCACCGATGCGCGCCTGCACCTGGTCGGCCAGCGCCGGTGCGTCCTCGGCGGGGCCCGCGCTGACCTCCTCGTACGCCGCGTGCATCTGGTGCCGGACGGTCTGGAACGCCATCGCCGCCGCGGCCAGCCACCAGATGTGCGGGTCGCCGTCACGGGCCGCCCCGATCGCCAGCCCGGCGAACAGGGCGTACTCCTTCACCCGGTCGAAGGTGAGGTCCATCCGGGCGCCGAGCTTGCTGAACGAGACGGTGTAGCGGGCGAGGTCGCCGTCGATGCAGTCCAGCGAGAACGCCGCGTGGAACAGCAGCGCGCCCAGCACGTAGCTGGACCTGGTGCCGGTGGCGACCGTCGCCGCGGCGCCGAGGGCGACGATCAGCGACAGGATCGTGACGTGGTTGGGCCCGAGCCCGAGCCGGGCGAACCACCGGGCGGCGTACCCGGAGTAGCTGCGGACGAAGAACGTGGTGAACGCGGTGTCCTCGGCCTTGACCGCGCTCTTCAGCCGGTAGCTCTCCTCGTCGACCGCGCGGGCCCGGGCCTCCAGGGCCGCCCGCTCCTGCGGGGACTCGGCGATCCCGGCCACCAGCGGGGCGGGATCGGTCCTGGCCACGGTGACGCGGGCGGCGAGCGCGTCGGCGACCCGGGCGATGTCCACGGGTGGGGCGTCCGGGCGCGAGGAGCGCGAGGAGGTGGTGGGAGCCGTCGAGGCGGTCGTCCCGGTCGTCCCGGTTGTCACGGTCGTCGAGGTCCTCGCGGTGACGGCGGCCAGGGCGTCGAGCAGGTGCGGCCTGGCCGAGGGCGCCACGGCGAGGGTTCCGGGCCCGGCGATCGCTTCCGGCCGCGAGTCGCACACGGCCCGTCGCAGTGCGTGCAGGTGCCCCACGAACCGGCCGTCGACGAGGGCGACCCGTCCGGGTGGCGCGGAGGCCACCGCCGCCGGCAGGTGTGCGAGCGCGTCCACCTCGACCACGTCGTAACCCAGCGCACGCAGGTGGCGGGCGACGGGCAGGGGCCCCGGTCCGGCGGAGACGACGGGGCCGACGAGGAACGCGGTCGGCAGCGGGATCACCCCTGTCTGGTGGAGTCGGCTCATCCTAGAGCGTGTGCGTCGACCGGCCGTCTGCCCGTCGGTGCCCGTGGCGGGGCGCCCTGACGGTAGCCGCCCCGGCGGTTTCGCGCACCACCCACCACCCGCTCCCGCGGTCCCGGTGCGCGGTTGTTCACCCGCCGTTGCCGTCCGTACGGCCGGCGCGCGCTGATCGTTCCCGCAGGCCGCCGCGGGCGCGGGGGTGCCGCCCGGCCGTTCCTTAGAGGGTGATCATTAAAGGGAAAATTTGCACAGGAAATCGGCAGAGTCACTGTCATCGGGCCGTGACAGTCCGTACGATCACCAGCACGAACCGAGATGGCAGGTGGTTGCCCGGGCCGGGCGGGCCGCCTCCACAGATCCATCGACACAGAAGGCGGGTCCCCAGGACCCGCTGCGAAGGAGAGAAGAGGGAGGTCGATGTCGATGGCGACGTCATTCGTGGCGTCGACGGCGGTGTCGCCGCACCGGAGCGAGGCACCGGTTTTCGTACCCGGCTACGGATGGGTGCGGTGGTCGAAGGAACTCCTCGACGCCCAGGCCAGGTATCTGTTGTTGCTCCACCAACCCGACCAGGCGTGGACGAAACTCCGCCTCGTCGGCACCCGCCGCGTGGACGGGCCGCGCTGCCTGTACTGCGCCCAGGAGTGGACCTGTGCCGAGGCGGCGTGGGCGAGTTCCTGGTTGTCGCCGTTGGGGCGGCTGTGGCGCAACCCGCGCGAACGCGGCGGTAGACACCGCGCATCCGGGCCGCCCCGGGTGAGTGGCGTCGGGACCGGCCGCCGCGTCGTCTGGGACCGTTCCGCCTGACCGGCGAGAACCCGCCGCACCGAGCAGCACCGATCAGCACCGATCAGCACCGATCAGCGTCGTACGACAGCACGCATCACCTGAACCGCGAACCGTTTCACCGATTGCCGCATCACCTGAGGACGTCTGGATCGTCCGGGTCGCCCGTGGGGGGCGAAGGGGTGGCTCCGGGCGGTTCCGGATCGTTCCCCGGCGCCGGGAAGCACGCCTACTAAGGTGCAGCCATGACCTGGCTCGTCACCGGAGGCGCCGGCTTCATCGGCGCGCACGTCGTCCACGCACTTCATGCCGCGGGAGAACAGATCGTCGTGCTCGACGACCTGTCCACCGGGGTGCCCGCCCGGATCGCCGACCTCGACGACGTTCCGCTCGTCCGGGGTTCGGTGCAGGCGACCAGCCTGGTCGCCAAGCTGTTGCGGGAGTACGAGATCAGTGGCGTCGTGCACGTCGCCGCCAAGAAGCAGCCAGGTGAGTCGGTCGACAACCCGCTGCTCTACTACCGAGAGAACCTCGGCGGACTGGAGTCGCTGCTGCGGGCGATGACCGACGTCGGCGTGGACGCCCTGGTCTTCTCCTCCAGTGCCTCGACCTACGGCGACCAGGACACCGACGTCCTCACCGAGGACGCGACCTGCCGTCCGGTCTCTCCGTACGGCGAGACCAAGCTCGTTGGAGAGTGGCTGATCGCCGACGTGGCCCGGAGCGCCGGGCTGCGGCACATCAGCCTGCGCTACTTCAACGCCGCCGGTGCCGCCGCTCCCGAACTCGCCGACACCGGCGCGTTCAACCTCATCCCGATGGTGTTCGAACGCCTGACCGCCGGGCTGCCGCCGAAGATCTTCGGTGACGACTACCCGACCCCGGACGGCACCACCATCCGCGACTACATCCACGTCGGCGACATCGCCTCCGCACACGTCGCGGCGGCCCGGCACCTCACCGCCGGGCACCAGGCCCGCGAGGTGCTCAACGTCGGCACCGGCCAGGGGTCGTCCACCCGGGAGATCGTGGAGACCATCCTCGACGTGTCCGGTTACACCGACCTCAAGCCCGAGCTGCTCGCCCGCCGGCCCGGCGACCCCGCGGTGTCGATCGCGGGTGCCGACCGGATCCGGGAGGTGCTCGGCTGGTCGGCCGCACACGACATGCGGTCCACGGTGGCGGCGGCCTGGGAGGGGTGGCTGTTCCACCATCCGGAGGCCCGCCGCGACGGCGGCGCCGGGAGCGCGGGATGAGCGAGCCCGGGAGCGCGCAGGGGCAGGTTCTGTGGAGCCCCCCGGCCGACGTCCTTGACCGGACCAGGATCGGCGACTACCTGCGCTGGCTCGACCGCGAACGCTCGCTGCGGTTCGCCGACTACGCGTCCCTGTGGCGGTGGTCGGTGGACGACCTGCCCGCCTTCTGGGCGAGTGTGTGGGACTACTTCCAGGTGCGTGGCCGGCGCGGCGACACCGTCCTCGAAGGCGACGCCATGCCCGGCGCGCGGTGGTTCCCCGGCGCCCGGGTCAACTACGCCGAGCAGATGCTGGCCGGCCTACCCGCCGAGGGGCCGGTGGTGGTGGCCAGGTCGCAGACCAGGGAGCCGGTCGAGCTCACCGCGGCGCAGCTGCGTGCGGAGGTGGCCCGGGCGCGGGCCGGGCTCGTGCGCCTGGGCGTGGGACACGGCGACCGGGTCGCGGCGTACCTCCCGAACATCCCGGAGACCCTCGTCCTGCTGCTGGCCACCGCGAGCCTGGGTGCGGTGTTCTCCTCCTGCGCCCCGGAGTTCGGCACCCGCAGCGTCGTCGACCGGTGGAGCCAGATCGAGCCGAAGGTGCTGGTGGCCGTGGACGGCTACCGCTACGGCGCGAAGGACATCGACCGGACCGGCGAGCTGGCAGCCATCAGGGCCGCGCTGCCCACGCTCGCGCACGTGGTCGTGGTGCCCTACCTGTCCGAGGACGCCGCGCGGCGGACACCCGGCGCGTCCACCTGGGCGGACCTGCTGGCCGGCCCCGATCCGGGTGAGCCGGAGTTCGAGCCGGTGGCGTTCGACCATCCGCTGTATCTCCTGTACTCCTCGGGCACCACCGGGCTGCCCAAGCCGATCGTGCACGGGCACGGCGGCATCCTGCTCGAGCACCTGAAGACCCTCGCCCTGCACTTCGACCTGGGCCCGGGCGACCGGTTCTTCTGGTTCTCCACCACCGGCTGGATGATGTGGAACGTCCTGGTGTCCGGCCTGCTCGTCGGTGCCACCGTCGTCCTGGTCGACGGCAATCCCGCCCAGCCCGACCTCGGCCACCTGTGGCGGCTGGCCGACGAGTGCGGCGTGACGTTCTTCGGCACGAGCGCGCCGTTCCTGATGAGCTGCCGCCGGGCCGGGCTGCGGCCGGCCGACGTGGCCGACCTGTCCCGGATCCGCGGCCTGGGATCGACCGGCGCGCCGCTGCCGCCGGAGGGCTTCGGCTGGGTGTACGAGAACGTCAACCCCACCTTGCAGCTGCAGTCGTTCTCCGGCGGCACGGACCTGTGCACCGGATTCGTCGGTGGCTCGCCGCTGCTTCCGGTGTACGCGGGCGAGCTGTCCTGCGCGTGCCTGGGCGCGGCGGTCGCGGCGTACGACCCGGCCGGTCACCCGGTCGTCGGCCAGCTGGGCGAGCTCGTGATCGAGCGCCCGATGCCGTCCATGCCGGTGGGGTTCTGGGGCGACTCCGACGGCTCCCGCTACCGCGCCGCGTACTTCGCCGACTTCCCGGGCGTGTGGCGGCACGGCGACTGGGTGGAGATCACACCACGCGGCACCTGCGTGATCACCGGCCGCTCCGACGCGACGCTGAAGCGGGGCGGGGTACGCATGGGCACCGCGGAGTTCTACTCCGTGGTCGACGGGTTCCCCGAGATCACCGACAGCCTGGTCGTCCACCTGGAGAACGCCCGGCCCGGCGGAGCTTCCGGGGCCGCCGCGGATGCGGACGCGAGCGAGGAACTGCTGCTGTTCGTCGTCCTAGCCGAGGGGACCGAGCTGGACGACGACCTGCGCCGCCGGCTGGCCGCCGGCCTGCGCCGCGAGCTGTCGCCGCGGCACGTGCCGGACGAGATCGTCGCGGTGCGCGCGATCCCGCGGACGTTGTCCGGCAAGAAGCTGGAGGTGCCGGTCAAGCGGATCCTGGAGGGCCGGCCGGTCGAGGAGGCCGCGAGTACGGGTGCGCTGTCCGACCCGGGCGCACTCGCGGCGTTCGAGGCGTACGCCCGGAACCGCCGTCAGGCCCCCGAGTAGGCCACCGCCGCAAGCCTGGTCACCGACGCGGGCTCGTCACCGACCGGCCGCGCGGAGCCGGGTCACGGTGACCTTCTCCACCTCGCAGCGACGGTCGACCAGCGCGAGGTCGGGGTTGCGGACCAGGATCACCGAGCCCTGCTCGGCCAGCGGGGCGAGCAGCGCGTCCAGGCAGCCGTACGGATCGGCCGGGTTGGCGTCGGTGAGCAGCCGCCCGCCCGGCTCCAGGCCGATCTCCTCCGCGCGCCGGACGGCGGCGGCGAGGAGTTCCTCGCCGGTGAGGGTCGCGTCGGGTGTGACCAGGGCGGGCGCGTGCGGATCGACCGGGACGTACGCCGTGAACTGGTCGGCGTACCCCGGCACCTCCGCGCCGTAGTCCAGCACCCCCGCCGGCAGTGCCTGCGTGAACGGCCCGCCCAGCGGGCGCAGCGCGAGCGCCACCGTGTCGCGGGCACCGGCGGCGGGCCCGGCCGTCACCTCGGCCAGCCGGTCCGGTCCGGTGACCACCAGGTCGGCGTCGCCGCCGGCCTCATCGCCGAGGGCGACGGTGAGTCCGGCCGACCACGCGGCCAGCATCCACACCGCGGTCTGCCAGTGCGGCGGGAGCATGATCGCGACCCGGGCGCCCGGGTCGGTGCCCAGGCCGTCCTGGAGGAGGTTCGCGGTCTTGGCGACCCAGTTGTCCAGCGTCGCGAGGGACAGTTCGACGCGTTCGCCGGTGGCGTCGTCGTAGAAGGTGAGGAACGGCGTCGCCGGGTCGGCCGCCAGGGCCGCGGCCAGCGCGCGTGCGGGAGTGTTCGGGGTCGCCACCCGGCGAGCCTAGGCCAGTCCCGCGGATCCCGCCTGATCCGGCGGACGCCCCGGGCCACGGGGGTAACGAAGGCCCGCCGATCACGCACCGCCACGCTTCGCGACCATTCCGCCACGCCGGGCGGCGTGATCCGCCACGATGAGCATGAGTGTCCCGTAGGCTCGCGGTCATGCGGTACGCGGTCATCAACGCGGGGGGTACGGGCACACGGCTGTGGCCGCTGTCCCGCGCGAGCTTCCCCAAGCAGCTGCTGAGCGTCCGGGGCGGCAAGAGCCTGCTCCGGCTGGCATACGAGCGGCTGGAGGGGTTCGTCCCCACCGAGCGGATCTTCGTCTGCGCCGGCACCGCTCACCAGCAGGCGATCATGGACCACCTGCCGGAGCTTCCGGAGGAGAACTTCCTCGGTGAGCCGGTCGGCCGCGACACCGCCAACGCGATCGGCCTGGCCTGCGCGGTGATCGTCGAGCGTGACCCGGACGCGGTGGCCGCGTTCGTCACCTCCGACCACGTGATCGAACCCATCGAGTCGTTCCGCGAGGCGCTGGGCACCGCCTTCGACACGGTCGAGGCGCACCCGCACATGCTGGCGACGTTCGGCGTACCACCCACGTCGGCACACACCGGCCTCGGTTACATCGAGCGCGCCGACCCGCTGCCGGACGCGCCTCGCGGTGCCGGACCTGGCGGCGGGCCCGCGGTGTTCGGCGTCACCGCGTTCACCGAGAAGCCGGACGCCGCGACCGCGCAGGCCTACGTCGCCGGCGGGCGCCACCTGTGGAACTCCGGGATGTTCGTGTGGCGGGCCGACACCCTGCTCACCCAGCTGCACCGGCACCTGCCGGGCGCCTACGACGGCGTGACCCGGATCGCCAAGGCGTGGGACACCCCCGAGCGGACGACCGTCGCGGAGAAGGCCTACGCCGAGCTGCCCAAGATCAGCATCGACTACGCCGTGATGGAGCCGGCCGCGCGGGGCGAGGACGACGCCCGCGTCGTGGTGGTCCCGATGGCGGTGGACTGGATCGACGTCGGCGCCTGGCCGGCGCTGGCGCGCACGCTCGCGAACGACCCGGCGCACAACGCCAGTAACGCCGTCACGGTGCTGGTCGACTCCGAGGGCAACATCGTGGTCAGCGACGACCCCGAGCACCTGGTGGCGACCGTCGGACTGCGCGACACGATCGTCGTGCACACCCCGGACGTCACGATGGTCTGCCCGAAGAACGACGCCGAGCGGGTGAAGGATCTCGTGGCCCGGGTCCGCCAGACCCACGGCGACCGGTACGCCTGACGTCGCTCAGGGCCCCTGCGGCTCAGGGGAGTCGGCGGCCGGGAACTTCTTCATGAACTGCTCGATCGCCTGCCCGCTCACGCTCTCCGCGTACTGACGTCTCCCGGCGGTCGTCGACCAGTGGGTGAGAGCGACGTGCTCGCCCTCCGGGAACGCGCCCTCGCCCTTCTTCCACGGGGCGACGATGAGCTTCTTGGCGTTGTCGAACTCGCTGGACTCGTTACGCTTCGCGATGTTGCGTAGCGCGGCCACCTGCGCGGGGTCGTGCGCGATCGTGTCGTCGTACCAGACGACGGTGTAGCCGTGTTCGAGGTTGTGCACGAGCGTCTCGACGTCCGGCCGGTCCTTCGTGTCGTAGAACTTCCGCGAGAAGCTCGCCGGCTGTGCCCAGTGGGGTCCGGAAGTCGGGGGAATCGAGCGGTAGGCGATCGCCTCACCGTTCGGCCGGTGGTCGTTGACGCCGGAGGGGCGGTCGCTGCGTACAGCACTCAGCCCCGCCTGTGCGGCGGACACCCCGAGCGCCGGAAACCTCTTGCCGTCCCGGCGGTCCATCCAGTTGCCGACGGGCACCCAGGCCGCGGCCCCGACGAGGAGCACGCCCACGACCACGCAGACCGCGACGAGGGTGAGCCTCCTGCGACGCTCGCCGCTCTCGTGCTCCTGGCGTGCCTGCTCGAGCCGCCCGCGCCTGTCCGTCTGCTGGTCGTTCCTTGCCACGGCCGTCCTCTGTGTGTTCGTGCGCCGGTCGGGTGACGCTCGGTTCGCTCTGGGAGTGTACGAAACGTCTCGGACGAGGGCTCGGGCCTTCCGGCGCGGCCGGTACACGATCGGGTCCCGGCGTCCAGCAGACTGGACCCATGTCCGCGCCGACCGTCGCACGCACCCGCACGGTGGCGACCGAGACCCTGGTCGACCCGGTGCTGACGATGCGCGGCCTGCGGCGCGGCGGCGGCGACCCGGTGCACCGCACCGGCCCCGACGGCACGATCTGGCGCGGCACCCGCACCCCCGACGGCGTGGCCACGGTCGCGATCTCCGCCCGGCCCGCCGACGGCGCGATCGAGGGCCGGGCGTGGGGACCCGGCGCGGACTGGATCCTGGACCACCTGCCCGGACTGGTGGGCGCGGAGGACGACCCGGCCGGGTTCGAACCCGGACTCGCGCTGCTGGAACGCCTGCACCGCCGGTTCGCCGGCTGGCGGGTCTGCCGTACCGGCCTGGTGATGGAGTCCCTGACCCCCGCGATCCTGGAACAGAAGGTCACCTCCACCGAGGCGTGGCGGTCCTGGCGCGAACTCGTGTGGCGGTTCGGTGAGCGCGCGCCCGGCCCGGCGCCGTTCCCGCTGTGGGTGCAGCCGGACGCGCGCACGCTCGCCGGCCTGCCGCCGTGGGAATGGCACCGCGCGGGGGTCGGCCCGCAGCGGGCCGAGACCCTCGTCCGCTGCGCCCGGCTGGCCACCGCGCTGGAGCGGACGGTCGGACTGGACTTCGCCGAGGTCGAACGCCGGCTGCGCAGCGTTCCCGGCGTCGGGGTGTGGACGGCGGCGGAGGTGATGCAGCGGGCGCACGGGAACGCCGACGCGGTGTCGGTGGGCGACTTCCACATCGCGAAGTCGGTGGGCTGGGCGCTGGCCGGCGAACGCTACGACGACGAGACCATGCTGGCGGTGCTGGAACGCTGGCGCGGCCATCGCTACCGCGTCACCCGGCTGATCGAACTCGCCGGGATCACCGCACCACGCCGGGGCCCGCGGTTCTCCCCCCGCGACTACCGGGCGTTCTGAGCGCTCGCCCGGGCGGCGCCGATCGCCAGCGCCCCGACCGGTTCGGCGTCCGCGGGCAGCACCTGACGTACCGCGTCCCCGGCGATCTCGGCGGGCAGCCACTGGCAGGCGAGCCCCTCGACCGCGCAGGAACGCACCAGCCGCTCGCGCAGTCCGCCCGCTCCGAGCAGGGCGTCCGTGCGCGCCGGTTCGCCGTCGGCGCGGATGTGGACGACGACGAGGGCAGGTGCCGAGGAGGGCAGACCGAGCGCGTCCAGGATCGGCTTGAGCACCCGCGCCCCGGTCACCTCGACCGCACCCCAGCGCCCGTTGTCCCCTTGCTCGGCCGGCGTACCGATCACCTCGGACAGCGCCCGGCGTACCTGGTCGGCGTCCACCGCGACGTCGGCGAGCGGGCCGGTGCCGACCGGGAGCCGGAGCGCCTCCCGCCTGGCCTCCCGCGCGCCGAGCCGGAACATGTCGTCCTCGGCGGACCGGACCAGGGCGCGCACGCCCGGACCGTCGTCGTCGGTGACCAGCGCGGCGAGTCCGCGCACGACCGCCACCGGGACCTGCGCGCTCTTTCCCTTGACGAGTTCCGCCGCGCCGGCGATCTCGTCCGCGTGCGCGGGGGCGGTGACGACGAGTTCGTTGCCGTACGCGTCGACCCGGCCGCGGTGCTCGTCGACCACGCGTACGCCGGCGGCGCCGATGGCGAGGTCGGTCTGGCCGAGCCGCCAAGGCCGCCCGAACGTGTCGGTGACGACGACGCCGACGCGTACGCCGAGGCGTTCGGTCAGCCCGCGCCGCAGCCGGCGCGCCGAGTCGTCGGAGTCCAGCGGGAGCAGCAGCAGTTTGCCGGGCTCGACGTTGGACGCGTCCACCCCGGCGGCGGCCATCACGAACCCGTGCCGGGTCTGGACGATCTGGGTGGGCCCGCGTTCGGCGACGACCCGTACGGTCTCGGACCGGATCGCGGCGAACCGGTCGTCGCCCGCGACCACCCGGCCCTCGGCCTTGCTGACGATCTTGCTGGACACCACCAGCACGTCGCCGGCGCGGACGTCGGTGCTGTGCTCGGCGATCAGGGCGGCGAGATCGTCACCGGCCCGGACCTCGGGTATCCCGAGGACGGGAGTGACGAGGATCGAGCCGGTACGCGGGTCGTCGCTCACCGGCGGACCTCCTCGGCGAGTTCCAGGGCGACGGCGGCCATCGCGGCGGTGGCGGCGACGTCGGTCATCATCAACGGCACGGCACGGGCGGTGATGCCCGCCTCACGGATCCGGCCCACCGACTCCGCGTCGCGTTCGTCGACCAGCCAGCCGTCCAGCAGCCCGCCGTCGGCTCGGGCGCCCAGGTGCAGCGCGACGCCGGCCGCGGAGGTGTCCACGCCGATGGCCGGGAGCAGTTTGTCCGCCATCCCGCGTACGGGCGCGCCGCCCACGATCGGGGACAGCCCGACCACCGGCGCGGGGGCGGACCGGACGGCCTCGCGGACGCCGGGCACCGACAGGATCGGCCCGACGCTGACCACCGGGTTGGACGGCGGCAGCAGGAGCAGGTCGGCGCCGGCGATCGCCTCGAGTACGCCGGGAGCGGGGGCCGCGTCCCGCACTCCCTCGACGTCGACGGTGACCACCGGCAGGGACGCGTGGTGACGTACCCAGTACTCCTGGAAGTGCATCCGGCGCCGGCCCTCCGGCGAGTCCGGGTCCTCCACGACGACGTGGGTCTCCACCCGGTCGTCGGTCATCGGGATCAGGCGCACCGGCAGCCGCCAGCGCGCGGTCAGCGCGGCGGTCGCCTCGGAGAGGGTCCGGCCCTCGGCCAGCATCGCCGTCCGGACCAGGTGGGTCCCGATGTCGCGGTCGCCGAGCCCGAACCACGACGGCACCGAGTCGTACGCCCGGATCTCCTCCAGGGCGTTCCAGGATTCGTCCGCGCGGCCCCAGCCGCGGGCGTCGTCGTTGCCTCCGCCCAGGGTGTACATGACCGTGTCCAGGTCGGGTGAGACGCGCAGGCCGTAGAGGGTGAGGTCGTCACCGGTGTTGCCGATGACCGTGACCTCGGCGTCGGGGGAGTGGGCGAGCAGGCCGCGCAGGAAGCGCGCGGCGCCGATACCGCCGGCCAGAACCGTGATCCGCACGCCACCAGTGTGCCCCCTGTCCCTGGCCGGGCGGTCGCCGCGTCTTGTCCACAGGCCGGTCGGGACGGAACGGGCGATCTGCGCCATAGTGGTGCCGTCGCCGGGGGGCCCGCCGCGACCAGCCGCCTACAGGATCGGTCCTGGACTCACCACGTGGGTCCCCATGACAGGCCCACGTGTGGGAGGCTGCAGCCCGACATCCCACCCAGATTTGGGGGTAGCACGTGGTTACCGAGACGACCAAGCCGCAGCGTGAGCTGTTCGCATGGGTGCTGCTGGGCGCCGGCATCCTGGTCGGACTGGTGGCGGTGTCGCGACTCGGCATCGACAGCGGCTCCGGCTTCGCGCTGACGGCGTTCGCCTACCAGGGCCGCTTCGTCCAGCCGATACTCGTGGTCCTCCTTGTGCTCGCGGTGGTCCTCGTGACCCACCTCGGCGAGCCCACGCCGAAGGCCCGCGTCATCACCCTGATCGCGCTGGCGGTGCTGGCGATCCTGACCCTGCTCGGTCTGGTGACCTGGCTCGGCGGCATGGCGGCCGACATCCGCCTGCCCAACGGCGCGGGTGCCTTCGGCATCGACGGCAAGCTGGCCACCGCGGTGCAGCAGCTCGCCTACCTCGCGGTCGCGGGCGCCGCCCTCTTCTTCGTCTTCACCACGCTGAAGGCGCTGCCGCAGCCGGTGGGCAGCCTGACCGGCGGGACCGGTGGCAAGCGGGAGGGCCGCAAGAGCAAGCGCTCCGGGGACAAGGCCGGTGCCATCCTCGGGCAGTTCGGCGGCGGGCAGCGCGGCGGCGGACACGACCAGCGTGACGAGCAGCGGCAGGGTCAGTACGCCCAGCAGTCCTACGCGGGCGGCTACGACCAGTCCGGGTACGACCAGCAGGGTTACGACCAGGGCCAGTACGCCCAGCAGGGCTACGGCCACCAGGGGTACGACCAGGGTCACTACGCCCAGCAGTACGACGAGGGTCAGTACGCCCAGCAGGGCCAGTACGACCAGCAGGGCTACGACCAGGGTCACTACGGCCAGCAGCAGGGTTACGACCAGGGCCAGTACGGCCAGGGGTATGCCCAGCAGGGCTACGACCAGGGCCAGTACGGCCAGCCGGGTTACGACCAGTACGGCCAGCAGGGCCAGCACGGCCAGCCGGGTCACGACCAGGGCCAGTACGCCCAGCAGTACGAGCAGCAGCAGTACGGCCGGCCCGACCAGGGTCAGTACGCCCAGCCCGCTCAGTACGGCCAGCAGGGTTACGGCCAGGACCAGTACGCCCAGCAGGGGCAGTACGACCAAGGCCGGCAGGAGTACGGCCAGGGCGACTCTGCCCAGTACGGCCGGAACGACCACGACCAGCGTCGCGGCTTCGCCGAGTCCGGCGAAGCCGGGCAGCACGGCTCCTACGCGCCGTTCGGCCAGGACTCCGGTCGGGACTCCGGTCCTGACTCGGGCCACGACCTCGGTCAGCATTCCGGGACGAACCAGTCCCGCGACGAGTACGGCGACCGGGACGCTCGGGACGCCCACGACCAGCAGCCCGAGCAGGGCCGGCCCGACTACGACCCGCCCTCGGGCCGTGCGGCCCGGCGCGATCCGGACAGCACGCAGTTCTTCGGCCGTGACTACCCCGAGGCGACCGACGCCCCGGCCGGCCGGCCCGAGGAGCAGGGTGCCCGGCCGGCCGGGGCCGACGACGAGGACGACGACCACACCCGCGTCGTCCGGCTGGGCAACCTCGACGGGCCCGACGGCGAGCCGGGGCCGGACGAGGGACGACAGGGCCAGCAGGGCCCGGGCCGCGCCGACGAGGGCCGAGCCCGCGAGGAGCAGCAGAACTGGTGGTCGCAGCCGCCACGCTGAGGCGTGAGCGCGGCACCACCGCGAGCGAAACGATCGGGCCCGGCCAGAACCCAGCTTCTGGCCGGGCCCGATCGCGTTGTCGGCGATCGGAACCCTTGTGGGGTTGGGATTTTCTCCCCTCCGCACGTCCGATCGCCTTGCCCGGTTGAGGTTTCCGCCCTGCTCCGGGTGGCTATGTCCGCTTATAGCAGACCTCAAGTTGACGTAGCGGGATTTCCGGCATGTAATTTCAGCTGTGTCATTCCCGCCGTTCCGGGGAAGTACCAGAACGGTGTGACACGGAAGCACCACTCGGAGTTGGTGCGGGAACGGACGGCGACGTCGACCCGGTCTGCGCTGCGAGAAAACCGAGTAACTGGTCGGCAACGGGGATTGTGTGCTCACGGGGACGTGGGTCGAGGAGGCGAGGACCGTGGCAGAGCCCAGCCTGCTGTACGGCGGCGCCGAGGAAGAGCTCAGCTGGCAGGAACGCGCGCTGTGCGCGCAGACCGACCCGGAGGCGTTCTTTCCGGAAAAAGGTGGATCCACCCGCGAAGCAAAGCGGGTGTGCACGGTGTGCGAGGTCAGATCGGCGTGCCTGACCTACGCACTGGAGCATGATGAACGCTTCGGTATCTGGGGCGGCCTCTCCGAGCGGGAGCGCCGCCGGATGAAGAAACGCGCGGTCTGAGCGACCGGCTTCGGGCCGTTCGGCTCGGGGCCGCGGGCCGGCCGCCCGCGGCCCCGAGCCGTCAGAACCCTGTCCTGGTGGCTGTTCCGGGGCGTCCGCCGGCAGGCGGGTGCCCGGCCTGTCCCAGGCTGAGGCCGTTCGTCGGAAGCGTCGCGTAGTGTGTGGGCTTGCACCGAGCCCCCCACTCTGTGAGGTCCCGCTTTCCGCATGAGCGAGCGTTCAGGAGCCGAGGCGTCGTCGCGCCCGATCGTCACCGCCGTCGTCGTGTCCCACAACGGCGCGCCGTGGCTGCATGAGCTGATCGCGGGGATCCAGGCACAGACCCGTCCGGCGGACCGTGTGGTGACCGTCGACACCGGCAGCCTGGACGACTCCCGCGACCTACTGGTCGGCAAGCTGGCCGGCCCGGTGATCGACGCACCGGCCCGCACCGGCTTCGGCGCCGCCGTGGAGCGCGCCGTCAAGGCACTGCCGCCGGCACAGCCGGGCGAGTGGCTGTGGCTGCTGCACGACGACTGCGCGCCGGATCCCGGTGCGCTGGAGGCGCTGCTGCGCCAGGCCGGGGCCCGCCCCGAGGCCGCGGTTCTCGGTCCCAAGCTGCGCGACTGGCCCAGCGGCCGGCGACTGCTCGAGGTCGGGGTGACCATCGCCGGCAGCGGTGCCCGCGAGACCGGCCTGGAGTTCGGCGAGTACGACCAGGGCCAGCACGACGGCGTACGCGAGGTCCTGGCGGTCAGCACCGCCGGCATGTTCGTCCGCCGCGACGTGTTCGAGCACCTGGGCGGCTTCGATCCCCGACTGCCCCTCTTCCGCGACGACGTCGACTTCGGCTGGCGCGTCATCCGGGCGGGCCACCAGGTGCTGACCTGCCCCGACGCGGTCGTGCACCACGCCGAGGCGGGCCACCACCGGCACCGCCTGCTGGACGCGGTGCCCCACCGGCCGCGGCTGATCGACCGGCGCAACGCGATCTACACGCTGCTGGTCAACTCCGCGGCCTGGCGGGTTCCCTTCCTCCTCGTCCGGCTGGCCGTGGGCTCGCTGCTGCGGGTGCTCGGCCTGCTGGTCGCGAAGTGGCCCGACGCGGCCTACGACGAGTTCCGCGCCTTCGCCGGCGCCTACTCCCGGCCCGACCTGATCCTGCGGGCCCGGCGCCGGCGCGCCCGTACGGCCCGGGTCGGCAGCGGGGCCGTCCGCCGGTTGCTCCCACCGCCGTGGATCGGTCTGCAACACGCCTTCGACGGGCTGATGGCACTGGTCTCCGCCCGGTCCGGCACCCACGTCGGCACCGGCCGGCGGTCACGACGGGTGATCGAGACCGGCCCGGTCGCGGAGGAGACCGAGGAGCTCGACGACGACACCCCGGGCGTCTGGCGGTGGCTGGTCGCCCGCCCGGCGTTGCTGGTGGTGCTGGCAGTGACCGTGGTCACGCTGGTGGCGTGCCGCAATCTGCTCGGCGGCGGCGAGCTCGGCGGCGGCGCGCTGCTGCCCGCCCCCGACGGCGCGGCCGACCTGTGGCGCCGCGCGTACGAAGGCTGGCACCCGGTCGAGCTCGGCAGCGGCCGGGCCGCGCCGCCCTACCTCACCGTCCTCGCCCTGGTCAGCTCGCTGTTCCTCGGCAAGGCCTGGCTGGCCGTCGACGTGCTGCTGCTCGGTTCGGTGCCGCTGGCCGCGATCACCTGCTACCTGCTGATGCGTCCGGTGGTGGCGACCCGGCCGCTGCGCCTGTGGGCGACGGCGACGTACGCCCTGCTGCCGGTGGTGACCGGCGCCGTCGCGACCGGCCGGATCGGCACCTGCGTGGCGATCGTGGTGCTGCCGCTGGTGGCGCTGGCTGTGCTGCGGACGTACGGACCGGGGGTGACCGTCGGCACCTGGAGTGCCGCCTGGGCCGCCGGTCTGCTGCTCGCCGTCCTGACCGCGTTCGTCCCCGTGGGCTACGTCGCGGCACTGCTGCTGGGGCTGGTGGCGATCGCGCTGCCCACCCTGCGCAAGCCCGGAAGCGTGGGCCGGATCGTCGTGGCACTCGCGGTGCCGCCGGTGGCACTGTTGCCCTGGCTTCCGGTCGTGGCCCGCGACCCCGGCGTCCTGCTGGGCGAGGCCGGGCTGGCGGCGCCGGGTCTGGCCGATTCCCCGCTGGCTCCGCTGCGCCTGGCGTTCGGCAGCCCGGGCGGTCCCGGGGTGGCACCGGTGTGGATGTTCGGCCTCCTGTGCGTGGTGGCGCTGGTGGCGCTGCTGCGCCGTGACCGGGCCCGCGGCGTCCTCGCGGCCTGGGGGCTCAGCCTCGCCGGACTCGCACTCGGCCTGGTGCAGAGCCGGCTCACGGTCAGCACGGAGTGGGCACCTGTCGGGGTCCCGGCCTGGCCCGGCGTGGCATCGGTGCTCGTTCTGGCCGGCTGGATCCTCGCGATCGTGCACGGCGCCGACGGCGCCCGTCGCGTCTTCCGGCAGCGCAGCTTCTCCTGGCGCCAGCCCGGCATCGGGGTGGCGGTCGTGGTCGCGGTCCTCGCACCGGTCCTCGTCGCCGGGTGGTGGATCATCCGCGGCGCGGACGGCCCGATCGACCGGGATGCGGGACCCGCGCTTCCGGCCTACATGCGGGCCGCGCAGAAGTCCGCGGCCCAGCCCCGCGCGCTGGTCGTCCAGGCCGACGACGGCGCGGTGAGGTACGCACTGCTGCGCGGGGCGGCCGCACGCATCGGCGACGCCCAGACCGGTACACCCGCCCGCACGCTCGGCCGGCTGGACAGCACCGTCGGCGACCTGCTCGGCGACGCCGGGCGCGAGGCCACCGCTGCCCGGCTGGCCGCGTACGACATCGGATACGTCTACCTCCCTGCCCCCGCGGACGCCGCGTCGGCCGAACGCCTGGACGCGACGCCTGGTCTCGTCCGGTCCAGCGCACCCGACGGAGCCGCCGCCTGGAAGGTCGACCTCCCGGTCGGCCGGCTGCGCATCCTCGACCCGGGGGCTTCCGCCGGCGGCACCGAGGCTCCCGGCTCCGGCTCGGCCGCGACGTCGGCCAAGGTTGTCGGCGTCGACCCCGACGGCGCGGCGATCACGGTGCCGGAAGGGCCCGCGGGCCGGTTGCTGGTGCTCGCCGAGACCTACGACCGCTCCTGGCGGGCCAGCCTGGCCGGCGAGCAGCTGAAGCCGGTGCGCCATGACGGCTGGGCGCAGGCGTTCGAGCTGCCTGCGAGCGGCGGCCGGCTGGTTCTCGACGCCACGCCGAAGCTGCACGGCGAGCTCCTCGCCGTGCAGGGATTCCTGGTGCTGGTGTTCCTGATCCTCGCCCTGCCGACCCGCCAGCGGCGGGATCCGCTGCCGATGGAGCCGGCGGGCGGCCGGCGCGTCGGCGGTTCGTTCGGCACCGACGGCAGGCCCGGCAGGCGGTCGGCCGCTGCCGGCGTACCAGTCGGCCCAGTCGGCACTGCCTCGACGGGGGACACCCCGACTGGCAGGACCCAGACCGGGACCACCCGGGCCGGCAGCACCTCGAACGGTCCACGAGACCCCGACCGACCTCGTGAGGGGATTCGAAACCGATGAGCAACCCCTTCGTCCGGCTCGGCGCCGTCGTGGTCGCCGCGGCCGTGCTGGTCGGCGGCGCGACGCTGGCCACCCCGGCGCTGACCTCGGCCGACCAGCCGGCCCAGGCGGCCGGCCGGCCCACTCGGGTCCCACTCGACCGCGCGACCCTGGTGTGCCCGGAGTCGCGTTACGTGCGCTCGGAGAGCGCCACCGACGTGACCGCCGTGGCGGCACCGGGGCGGATCGACGCACCCGGCGTGAGCGCGGCGGCCGCCCGGCGTGCTGCCGACACCCCCGGCGAGCTCGCCGTCCTGCCCCTGGGCTCGACCACGCCGCTGACCTCGGTCGACCAGCGCGAACGCCTGGCCGCCTACGAGGTCCGCAAGAAGGACACACCGCCGCTGCTGGTGAGCGCGCAGGGCGCGGTGGCCCCCGGAGCCGCCGCCGGCCAGCTCACCCGGGCCGGATCCGGCCCGCTGCGTGGTCTGGCGGAGGCTCCGTGCACCCGGCCCGGCACGCAGTTCTGGTTCGTCGGCACCGGCAGCGCGCTGGGCCAGCACGGCCGCCTCTACCTCACCAACAGCGACGAGGGCTCGGCCCAGGTCGACCTGCGCCTGTACGACGAGAAGGGCCCGGTGGACGCCGACGCCGCCCGCGGGCTCACCGTGGCACCGGGCAAGCAGACCGTCGTCGAGCTGGACAAGCTGGCGCCCACCAGCAAGCGGCTCGCCGTCGCCGTGGTGGCTCAGCGCGGCCGGGTCGCCGCGGCGCTGCGCAACGACGCCCAGAACGCCGACACCGCGATGGGTGTCGACTGGATTCCCTCGGGGACGTCACCGGCCAAACAGGTCGTGGTGCCAGGCATCGCTCCCGGTGACGGCGAACGCGTCCTCAGCGTGGTGGCCCCGGCGGACTCCACCGCCAGCGTGAACCTCTCCGTGCTCGGCCCCGACGGCACCTTCCGCCCGTCCGGGCTCGGCGACCTGGAGGTCAAGCCGGGAACGGTCGCGGAGATCCCCCTGCAGGAGGCACTCCGCAAGCAGGCGGGCGCGGTGCGGGTGGAGTCCGACGTCCCGGTCACCGCCTCCGTCCGAAGCGTGTTCGGCTCCGGCTCGAACCCGCACGACGTGGCCTACTCCGCGGCGTCCACTCCGCTGTCCGGGCCGGCCGTGGTGCCGTCCACCGACACCGGCGAGGGCAGGTCCGCCAGCCTGCTGCTGTCCAGTCCCTCCCAGCAGGCGGTGAACGCCTCGGTGCGGCTGTACTCCGACGACGGTCGCGACGTGGGCTCGACGAAGGTGACGGTTCGTCCCGGCAGCACGGTGGAGACCAAGCTGGAGCCGAAGGAGGACGTCAGCCGCTACACCGTGGTGGTCACGCCCGACAGCGGCGGCCCGTTGTACGGAAGCAGGCTGCGGGTGGAGGACGACCCGGACGGGCCGATGGCGTCGTCGTGGACGCTGACCTCCGCCGAGTCGACTGTGGTACGCCCATCGGCCCGGTCCGACATCGGCGCGGGGATCGGGGTCCGGGAGACCGTCGACCCGATGTTCCAGTAGCTCGGCCGGGTGGGCGCCGGAGCGCTCCGGCGGCCGGCAGGCCCCGGGCATGCGCCCGAGCCCAGCCGCGCCCAGCTTCCAAGCCGGCGGGCCTACTCCTCGCCGTAGTCCGGGTCGATGTCGGCGGGCCCGAGCCCCAGGAGGTCGGCGACCTGTTCGACCACGACGTCGTGCACGAGTTCGGACAACTCCGTCATTCCGACCGCGCGGAGCTCGATCGGGCGGCGGTACACCACGATCCGGGCCGGTTCGTCGTGTTCGGACGACGCCAGCACCGCGCCGAGCGGGATGTCCACCAGCCCGTGGTCGCGGCGCGGGTCCGGCACGTCCTCGACCGCGAACTCCACGCCGTCCAACTCGGTGGCGAACCGGCGCTCGAGCTCCTCGACCGCATCCAGGACGAACTCGTCGAACCGCTCCGCGCGACTGCGGGCGATGGGGATGCCACCAGGCGCCAGCGGCCCGCGTACGGCGATCGGCCCTCGCATGCCCCGGCCGTGCCGGTCCCGGCGGCGTGTGGGCCGCCCGTTCGGCCCACCGGCCGTCGGTGCCGCGGACTCGGCCTCGGCGGCCGGCAGGGGAGACCCGGGTGGATCGGTGGGGGGAACTGATCGGCCGGCACCGGCGTCGCCTGGTGCTTCGGGTGCGCTCACGATCCGAGCTTAGGGCGTGCCCCGCGGACACGCCCCGGGGCGCACGGGTGGGCCTGGTTCGCCCGGGTCGACAGGGCGGTGGGACCCACCTCCGGTCCGGTACGACGGATGGTGACCGACCAGTGACCCGGCGGTGACCGGTGATACCCGGCCTGGTGTCTACCGGCGGCCGGCGACCGGCCCGCTTTGCCGGTCTGCGACAGGTATGAGCGTGTTAGGTGGCCCGCCGAGACGGCGGACCGGTACCATCCCACCTCGTGGGCACGCTCAGGAAATGTTCTCGTACGGCGTGCTCCCGCCCTGCCGTGACGACGCTCACGTATGTCTACGCCGACTCCACGGCCGTGCTCGGGCCCCTCGCCACCTACGCCGAGCCGCACTGTTACGACCTGTGTTCGGAGCACTCCGAGCGCCTCACCGTCCCCCGCGGCTGGGAGGTCATCCGGCTCGCTCCCGACCCGGAGTCGTTGCGGCCCTCCGCCGACGACCTCGAGGCGCTGGCCAACGCGGTCCGCGAGGCGGCCCGTCCGCGCGACGCCGCGCCGGAGCCGCCGGCCGAGCTGGGCCGGCGCGGCCACCTGCGCGTACTCCGCAATCCCGACAACAGCTGACCGCGCCCACGCCGGCACGGATCCTTTCCAGGACTTCGGAGGGTGACTTCGGAGGGTGATCGGCGCGCTACGCGTCCGGTGTCGGTGTGGCGGTTTATGGTGTCCGGGTGTCTGACCCGGAGAAGATCTTCAAGGCGTACGACATCCGCGGAGTCGTGCCGGACGACCTCGACGCCGACCTCGCCCGCACGATCGGCGAGGCCTACGTCGAGGTGCTCGACCTGCCGGCCGCCGTGGTGGTCGGCCGCGACATGCGGGTGGCCTCACCGGAGCTGGCCGAGGCGTTCGCCGCCGGCGTGACCAGCGGGGGCTGCGATGTCGTCGACATCGGTCTGGCCTCGACCGACGAGCTGTACTTCGCCAGCGGTCATCTCGACCTGCCCGGCGCGATGTTCACCGCGAGCCACAACCCGCCGGACTACGGCGGGATCAAGCTGTGCCGGGCCGGTGCGGCGCCGGTCGGGCAGGAGACCGGGCTGGCCAAGTTGAGGTCGCTGGTGGAGCGGGCCCGGCAGGCCGACCGGGCCGCCGACCGGGACGTCGTGCCGGCCGGGAAGGTCGAGCGCCGGGACCTGCTCTCCGCGTACGCCGCTCACCTGCGCGGGCTGGTCGACCTGTCCGGCATCCGGCGGCTCACGGTCGCGGTGGACGCCGGCAACGGCATGGCCGGGCTGACCGTGCCGGCGGTGTTCGAGGGGCTGCCGATCGACCTGGTGCCGATGTACTTCGAGCTGGACGGCACGTTCCCCCACCACGAGGCCAACCCGATCGAGCCGGCCAACCTGGTCGACCTGCAGGCGAAGGTGCGCGAGGTGGGCGCCGACATCGGCCTGGCCTTCGACGGGGACGCGGACCGCTGCTGGGTGATCGACGAAAGCTCCCGGTCGGTCTCGCCGTCGGCGATCACCGCCCTGATCGCCGTCCGCGAGCTGGCCCGGGAGCCGGGGGCGACCGTCATCCACAACCTGATCACGTCCCGGGCGGTCCCGGAGATCATCCGCGAGCACGGCGGCACGCCGGTGCGCGAACGCGTCGGCCACTCCTTCATCAAGGCCACGATGGCGCGCACGGGTGCGGTGTTCGGCGGCGAGCACTCCGCGCACTTCTACTTCCGGGACTTCTGGCGCGCCGACTCCGGCCTGCTCGCCGCCCTGCACACGCTGGCCGCGCTGGGGGAGCAGGACCGGCCGCTGTCGAAACTCCTCGCCGAGTACGACCGGTACGCTGCCTCCGGCGAGATCAACAGCCGGGTCGACGACCAGGCCGCCACGATGGCGCGGGTGAAGGCCGCCTACGCCGACCGGGTGGGCGTGACCGTCGACGAGTTGGATGGGCTTACGGTGGAGCACGCCGACTGGTGGTTCAACCTCCGCCCGTCCAACACCGAGCCGGTGCTCCGGCTCAACGCGGAGGCGGCCGACCAGGCGACGATGGAACGCCTGCGCGACGAGGTCCTCGGCCTCGTCCGCGGCACCGTGAACGCGTGAGGCCGCACCACCGAAGGCCGATCGCCCGAAGAGCGGCCACGCCGGCCATGCCCGTCATGCCGGCCCGCAGCACCCGAAGGGACCACAGGTGAATCTCAACCCCGCGCTGCTGGAGATCCTGGCCTGCCCGGCCTGTCGTTCCCCGCTGCACGCCGACGACGCCGCTTCGGAACTGGTGTGCACCAACGCCGCCTGCGCGCTGGCCTACCCCGTGCGGGACGACATCCCGGTGCTGCTGGTCGACGAGGCCCGCCGGCCCGACTCCGGTCCGAGCACGTCCGGGGGCGAGGCCGCCGGCGAGTCCGGTTCGGACGCCGGCCCCATCGACGGGAACTCCCCGACCGCCACCGACGCTTGAACCAACGTGAGCGCCGAACATTTCGACGACGGCCTCCTCGACGACGAGGTGGAGCTGGCCCGCGCCGACACCGCACTGCGTGAGCTGGCCGAGGCCGGTGCCCGGGTCCGCCGGGAGGCGGAGGCCGCCAAGGGTGTCGAGGACAGCCTTCGGGGCACGGGCCGACCGCGTGCGGTGGTCGCCGTCGGTGCCGACGCCCGCCTGCTGCGGGCGGTGCTGGAGCCGTGGTGCCCGGTGCCGTTCGTCGCCTGGCCCGGTCCGGGCCTGCCCGGGTGGGTGGGTGCGCTGGACCTCGTCGTGGTGCTCGCCCCCCGCGGCGGGGACGAGACGGCCTCGGCGGTGCGCGACGCCGTACGCCGGGGTACGACCGTCATCCTGGCCTGTCCGGGCGAGTCGGCGCTGGCCGAGGCGGGGCAGGGCCGCGACACCACCCTGATCCCCGCGCAGACCGGCGACCCGCTGGCGCTGGCGGTGGTCGTACTCCAGCTTCTGCACGTGGTCGAGCTAGGTCCGGAGGTGTCGGCGGAGTCGGTCGCCTCGGCGCTGGACGAGGTGGCGTCGCGTTGCTCGCCGCACGCCGACCTGGCCGCCAACCCCGCCAAAGACCTCGCCCTCGTGCTCGCCGACGCGCTGCCGCTCATCTGGGGCGGTTCCGTGCTCGCCGCGCGCGCCGCCCGCCGGGTGGTGGAGACGCTGCGCCGGGCATCCAACCGGCCGGCGCTGGCCGCCGACGCCGACCACCTGATGCCGGTCCTGGAGGGCGCGGAGCCGCGGGACCTGTTCGCCGACCCGTTCAGCGACCCGTTCGCCGAGGGGGGCACGGCCGCGCTGCGCCCGGCCCTGTTCGTGCTCGACGACGGTGCCGAGCAGCCCTCGATCCGGGAGGCCCGGGGCCGGCTGCTCGCCGCCGCGGAGTCCCGCGGCCTGCACGTGCGCACCCTGCGCTGGAACGAAGGACCGGAGGTGGCGAGGTACGCCGCCCTCCAGTCGCTCGGCACCTACGCCGCCGTGTATCTCGCGGTCGGCCTCGGCCGCTACTCCCCGCCCACCTGAACCCACCTGAGCCGGTCGGCACCTTCTCGGCCGGCCACTACCTGAGGACGTCATGCAGCTGCTCGACAACCCGATCCGCCCGTACGCCTGGGGTTCGCCGACCGCGATTCCCGCGATGCTCGGGGTCAAGCCGACCGGAGAGCCACAGGCCGAGTTGTGGATGGGCGCGCACCCGGGATCGCCGTCCGGTCTGGTCGGGAAGGAGCAGACGCTCCTCGACCTGATCAGTGCCGACCCGGAGGGCGAGCTCGGTTCGCCCTGCGTACGCGAGTTCGGGCCGCGGCTGCCGTTCCTGCTCAAGGTGCTGGCGGCGGAGGATCCCCTGTCGCTGCAGGCGCACCCAAATCCCGCGCAGGCGAAGGCGGGCTTCGAACGCGAGAACGCGGACGGCATCCCGATGTCGGCACCGCACCGCAACTACAAGGACGGCGACGCCAAGCCCGAGCTGATCTGTGCGCTCACCGACTTCGAGGCGCTGGTCGGGTTCCGGCCGCCGGCGGAGACGCTGGAGGTGGTCGGCGCGTTCGGCCTCCCCGAGCTCGAACCCCTCCTGGCCCAGCTGCGTGAGCAACCCGACGAGGAGGGGGTGCGGGCGGCGTTCACCATGCTGATGACGGCGCCGGCAGACCGCCGGCGGGCGGTGGTGGATGCCGTGGTCGCCGGCTGCGCCGGTCGCACCGAGCCGGCCGCCGACCTGGTTCGCCGACTGGGCGAGAAGCATCCCGGCGACCCCGGCGTGGTGGCCGCGCTGCTGCTCAACCACGTCCGGCTCGCCCCCGGTGAGGCGTTGTACCTCCCGGCGGGCAACCTGCACGCCTACGTCCACGGGGTCGGCGTGGAGATCCTCGCCAACTCCGACAACGTCCTGCGCGGCGGGCTGACCGGCAAGCACATCGACCTTCCCGAACTGCTGCGGATCCTGGACTTCACGCCCCGGCCGGCGGAGGTTCTCACGGCCGACGCCGAGGGCCGCTACGCGACGCCGGCCGACGAGTTCCGGCTGTCCCGGCACGTGGTCGCCGGCGGCACGGAAGTCACCCTGGACCCCGCCGGGCCGCAGATCCTGCTGTGCGTCGAGGGCACGGTCGCCGCCCGCGGTGAGGCCGGCAAGGTCGACCTCACGCCGGGCCGCTCGGCCTGGGCGGGCGCCGGCGAGGGCCCGGTCACCCTGGCCGGGGACGGCGTCGTGTTCCGGGCCACCGCCGGCATCGGCTGACGCCCGAAACCTCTAGCGCCGGGCGCCGACCGCCGTCCGGGTGCCGACCGCCGTCCTGGCGCGGGCGGCGGTCTGCCGGGCGATCTCGCGACTGTGCCCGGTGTGCGCCGCCGGGTCGAGAAGTGTCTCGATCCGGTCGTCGCTCAGCTGACCGTGCACCCGCGGGTCCCGCGCCACCGCCTCCGCCACCACGTCGGTGAACGTCCGGCCGGTGGTCGCCGCCACCCCGGCCGCGTGGTGAACGAGATCGTGCGCGTGCTGCCGGCCGAGCACGCCGGCGAGTGCCATCATCACGGCCTCGGCCATGATCGCCCCGCCGGTGAGCTCGAGGTTGCGCCTCATCCGGTCCGGGAACACCTGGAGTCCGCCGAGGACGTCGCGCAGCCGGACCAGGGCGTCGCCGGTGAGGACCAGGGACTGCTCAACCGCCTCGTCCATCATCGCCGCCCGCGCACCGTCGACCTCGTGCGGATGGATCATCGCCTCCATCGCCAGCGGCACCAGCGCCCGCAGCTGGGCGCCGATGGTGACGACGTCCATGCACAGCTTGGAGTTGCGTTTCTGCGGCATGGTCGAGCTGCCCACGTCGCCCGGCGGAAGAGTCTCGGCAAGCTCGCCGAACTCGGTGGCGGCGAGCCGCGCGACCTCCTCGGCGATCGCGGAGCCGGTCGCCGACAGCAACGCCAGAACGGAGACGAGCTCGGCGAACGGGTCGGCGATGCTTCGCGAGGGTACGGGCATGCTGTGCAGGCCGAGGCGACGGGCGAGCACGTCCTGGACCCTCGGACCCTGCGGTCCCATGGCGGCGAACGTGCCGGTGGCGCCGCCGGCCATCGCGACGAACAGCCGGTCGCCGAGCTGCTCCAGGCGTTCCAGGTGGCGCAGCAACGCGTCGATCCAGGCCGCCACCTTGAACCCGAACGTGATCGGCACCGCCTGCTGCGCGTGCGTACGGCCCGCCATCACGGTTTCGGCATGGGTCTCGGCGAGGTCGGCCGACGTGGCCAGCACGTCGAGCACCAGGCCGGTGACGATGGCGTGCGCGGCGCGGATGCCGAGCACGTCGCCGGTCTGCTGGATGTTCTGGGTGGTGGCCCCCCAGTGCACCCAGCCGCCGTGGGGTTCGCCGGTCACCCGGGACAGCTCACTGATGATCGGCATCATCAGGTGGCCGGTGCGAGCCTGCTCGGCGGCCAGCCGGCCCGGGTCCAGCAGCTCCATCCGGGCGCTCGCGGCGATGGCCTCGGCGGCGTCTCCCGGCACCAGGCCCACCTCGGCCTGCGCCCGCGCCAGCTCCGCCTCGACGTCCAGGTAGCGCTGACGGCGAGCGTCCAGGCCGAACACCGCCCGCACGCCGACGTCCGGCAGCCGAGCGTCGCTGATGCTTCCGTGCGCCAGTCGCATGGTGCCGCCTCTCGCCGACGTGCTCACCTGTGGCGGTGAGCTTAGGGTCCGTCCCGCCCCGCGGGACCGCCCGGTCGGTTACTGCCGGTTCGAGGGTGGGCGCGGACCGGATCAGCGGACCGGCTCGGCGGGACCGGCCCGGTGGACCGGCTCAGCAGGCAGGCTGCGGGCAGGGCAGGATAGGGATCTCCCATCAGCCGTCCGGACAGGAATCGTTCATGAGCGCAGAAGGCGGCTCCAAGGCCGTGATCGCGGCCCTGCTGGCCAACCTCGGGATCGCGGTCACGAAGTTCCTGGCCTTCCTGCTGACCGCGTCCTCGTCGATGCTCGCGGAGTCGATCCACTCCGTCGCCGACTCCGGCAACCAGCTGCTGTTGCTGCTCGGCAAGAAGCAGGCGCGGCGCGGGGCCTCGCCGCTGCACCCGTTCGGGCACGGCCGGGAGCGCTACATCTACGGCTTCATCGTGGCCGTCGTGCTGTTCACGGTCGGCGGGCTGTTCGCGCTGTACGAGGGCTGGCACAAGATCCAGGACCCGCACGGGATCGAGAGCTGGAAGTGGGTGCCGGTCGCCGTCCTCGTGGCCGCCCTGGTGATGGAGGGCTTCTCGTTCCGTACGGCGGTCCACGAGGCCAACCAGGTACGCGGCGACACGAGCTGGCCGGGGTTCATCCGCCGCGCCCGCAGCCCCGAGCTCCCGGTGATCCTCCTGGAGGACTCCGCGGCGCTGGTCGGCCTGGCCTTCGCGCTGGTCGGCGTACTCCTCACCCTGGCCACCGGCAACGGCGTGTGGGACGGCCTCGGGTCGATCGCGATCGGCCTCCTCCTGGTCTGCGTGGCGATCGTGCTGGCCGCGGAGATGAAGAGCCTGCTGGTCGGTGAGTCCGCGACCCGCGAGGACGTACGCCGGATCGAGCAGGCGCTGTCGGCCGAGCCGCTGGTGGACCGGATCATCCACATGAAGACGATGCACCTCGGCCCGGACGAGCTGCTGGTGGCGGCCAAGATCGCGGTCACCCCCACCGACTCCGCGGCCGAGGTCGCCCACGCGATCGACGCCGCCGAGGTGCGCATCCGGGACGCGGTGCCGATCGCCCGGGTGATCTACCTCGAACCCGACCTGGACCGGTCGCTGCAGCGCGAGTCGGAGGCCTGAGAGCCGCCCGCTGGTCAGCGCGGCCGCGGCCGGGGCGGCTGGAGCACCCCGCTGCGGCCGAGCCAGCGCAGCGCGCGTTCCTTGTCGATCTCGCCGGCCCGGGCCGCCGGGGTGGGCAGCCGGCCGAGGCGTTCACCCAGCTCCCGCACCGCCGCGCCGACGGCGGGTTCGGAGAACGCGCGCAGCGCGAACGCCACCGCGAGCGGGGTGACGTCGTACTTCTCCTCCAGCTGCGCGGCCAGCGCGATGGTGCGCAGGTCCTCCTCGGTGTACTGCCGGTGACCGGGCGCTCGCGGGCTCCTGGGCCGGGTCGGGCCCGGCGGCCGGCCGGGAGTCTGGCCCGGAGGCTGGCTCCGCGGCGGGACGGGGGTGAAGTCGGCGCCGTCGGGTCGCGGCCGCCACCACGAGTCGGCCCGCCCACGGGGGACCAGGCCCAGCCGCTCGCGGTAGCGCAGCATCCGGGGGGACATTCCGAGGGCCTGAGCTGCCTGGCTGATCCGCATGGTGCTCATTCTGACAAACTTGTGTCAAGAACGCGCGTGGTGCCTGCGGGGAAGCGACAAGGCCCCCTAGGCTCGGCGAACCGGGTTCCATCCGCTACGGAGGTGCAAAACGCCCATGACGTTCGACTTCAAGGTCAAGGATCTGGGTCTCGCCGAGTTCGGCCGCAAGGAGATCCGCCTGGCCGAGCACGAGATGCCCGGCCTGATGTCGCTGCGCGAGGAGTACGCCGCCGCGCAGCCGCTCGCCGGCGCCAGGATCATGGGCTCGCTGCACATGACCGTGCAGACCGCGGTGCTCATCGAGACGCTGACGGCCCTCGGCGCGCAGGTGCGCTGGGTGAGCTGCAACATCTTCTCCACCCAGGACCACGCCGCCGCGGCGATGGTGGTCGGCCCGAACGGCACTCCCGAGGACCCGCAGGGTGTCCCGGTGTTCGCCTGGAAGGGCGAGACGCTGGAGGAGTACTGGTGGTGCACCGAGCAGGCCCTCACCTGGCCCGCCGGTCCCGACGGTGAAGCCGGCCCGAACATGATCCTCGACGACGGTGGCGACGCGACGCTGCTCGTCCACAAGGGCGCGGAGTACGAGACCAACGGCGCGGTGCCGGACCCCTCCACGGCCGACACCGAGGAGTTCGCGATCGTCCTCGGCCTGCTGAAGAAGTCGTTCGAGGCCGACCCGAAGAAGTGGTCGACCATCGCCGACCGCATCCAGGGTGTCAGCGAGGAGACCACCACCGGCGTCCACCGGCTGTACGAGATGCACCGGGCCGGCACGCTGCGCTTCCCGGCGATCAACGTCAACGACTCGGTCACCAAGTCGAAGTTCGACAACAAGTACGGCATCCGCCACTCGCTCGTGGATGGCATCAACCGCGGCACCGACGTGCTGATCGGCGGCAAGGTCGCGGTCGTCGCGGGCTACGGCGACGTCGGCAAGGGCGCCGCCGAGTCCCTGCGTGGGCAGGGCGCCCGGGTGATCGTCACCGAGATCGACCCGATCTGCGCGCTGCAGGCGGCGATGGACGGCTACCAGGTCCTCACCCTGGAAGACGTGGTGGAGACCGCCGACATCTTCATCACCACCACCGGCAACTTCAACATCATCACCGCCGACCACATGAGCCGGATGAAGCACCAGGCCATCGTCGGCAACATCGGCCACTTCGACAACGAGATCGACATGGCCGGTCTGGCGAAGCTGCCCGGCATCGAGAAGATCGAGATCAAGCCGCAGGTGCACGAGTGGCGCTTCCCCGACGGCCACACGATCCTGGTGCTGTCGGAGGGCCGGCTGCTCAACCTCGGCAACGCCACCGGCCACCCGAGCTTCGTGATGTCGAACAGCTTCACCAACCAGGTGATCGCGCAGATCGAGCTGTTCACCAAGAAGGACGAGTACCCGATCGGCGTGTACGTCCTGCCCAAGCACCTGGACGAGAAGGTCGCCCGGCTGCACCTGGACGCCCTCGGCGTCAAGCTCACCGAGCTGACCAAGGAACAGGCCGCCTACATCGGCGTGGACGTGGCCGGGCCGTACAAGTCCGACCACTACCGCTACTGAGCAGGTAGCAGCACCAGGCGCATCGTCTGGTCGGCAACGCCCGGCGGGCGGTCTCCATCGCGAGGCCGCCCGCCGGGCGTTTCGCGTCCCGGACGGCGACTCGGCCCGGTGGGGGAGGCGGCCTGGTGCGGGGGAGGCGGCCGGCACTCGCGGTCAGCGCGGCGGTGCGAAGCCACCGGTGGCCGGCGGCTCCTCGGCAGACGGCGCGGCCGGCTGTTCGGTGGCAGGCTGCTGGGCGGCCTGCCGTTGGGTGGCCGGCGGTGCCGACTGCTGGGCGGCCTGCCGTTGGGTGGCCGGCGGTGCCGACTGCTGGGCGTACGACTGCTGGGCGTACGACTGCTGGGCGTACGACTGCTGGGCGTACGCCTGTTGGGCGTACGGCGACCGGTACGGAGACGGCTGGTCGCCGAACGCGCGGCGGCGGCGTTCGGCCAGCACGGCGGCGAGGTAGGCCCACGGCGGCAACCCGGCGGGCGGCGCGGGCGCGACGTACCTCGCGACCGACGTGGCCAGCTGCCCACCCAGCTCCTCACGGGCGGCGGGGGTGAGTTCGTGGTAGCGGCCGAGGAACGACCGGACGGACAGCGCCAACTGGTCGGGCAGCGTGGACAGCTCCAGCCGCGCCGACCATGCCTCCAGTCCGGGCGGCGGCTCCGGCACGGCCGAGGGTGCCGCCGGTGCCCGGTCGCGGAGGACGAGCGTGCCGGCCAGCATGTCGCCGACCCGCTTGCCGCCCGGGGAGAGCATCGCGGTGAGGAACCCCACGCAGCCGGACGTGACGAAGAAGTCGACGAACACCCCGCACAGCGCGCGGACGAACGCGTGCCGGAACCGCACCGGACCGCCGTCGTCGCGCACGACCCGCAGCCCGAGGGCGTACTTCCCGACGCTCTTGCCGCGGGTGAGGGTCTCGATCGTGGTGGTGTAGCCGACGAACGTGAGCACACCGCAGGCGACGACCAGCCCGCCGATCAGCGACTCGCTCGCGTCGTCGCCGGTGACCAGCGCCACCGGGATCATCAGCAGGCCGAAGAGGATCAGCTCCAGGAGCAGGTCGATACCCAGGGCCAGCGCCCGGGTCGCCGGCCGGGCCAGCCGCAGGTCGAGGACCACGGCCTCGCCGGTGACGGATTCGCTCACGGGTGGTCCCTTTCGGATCGGTGCCATTAGTGTGCCTTGCTGTGGACGTGGACGCGTACGCCGCCGCACACCAGGCGGAGTGGGACCGGCTGGAGGCCCTGGTCCGCCGCCGCGGCCGGCTCACCGGCGCGGAGGCCGACGAGCTGGTCACGCTCTACCAGCGGGTGGCGAGCCACCTGTCCGTCGTCCGGTCGAGCGCGCCCGACGTCGTACTCGTCGGCCGGCTGTCCGCGCTGGTCGCCCGGGCGCGCGCCGCGGTGACCGGTGCCCACACCCCCGCCTGGCGCGAGGTCGGGCGGTTCTTCACCGTGTCGTTCCCGGCGGCGCTCTACCGCTGTGCGCCCTGGTGGCTCGGCACGGCCGCGGCGTTCCTCGCCGTCTGCGCCGGCATCGGCTGGTGGGTCGCGACGCATCCGCTGGTACGCGCGGCGCTGCTGCCCCCGGCCGCGGTCGACCAGCTCGTCGACCACGAATTCGCCGACTACTACAGCTCGGCCCCGGCCGCGGAGTTCGCGTTCGGGGTGTGGACGAACAACGCCTGGGTGGCGGCCGGCAGCCTGGCCCTGGGTGTGCTGCTCGGCGTCCCGGTCGCCTACATCCTGTGGCAGAACGCCGCGAACGTCGGTGTGTCCGGCGGGCTGATGGTGGCCGCCGACCGGGGCGACGTGTTCTTCGGGCTGATCCTGCCGCACGGCCTGCTGGAGATCACCGCCGTCCTCGTGGCCGGTGGCGCGGGCATCCGGCTGGGGTGGACCGTCGTCGCGCCCGGTGCGCGCACTCGGATGCGGGCGCTGGCCGAGACCGGGCGGGAGACGGTCGGGATGGCTCTCGGGCTGGCCGCGGTGCTGCTGGTGTCCGGGGTGATCGAGGGGTTCGTCACGCCGTCCGGCCTGCCCACCTGGGCGCGGGTCGGCATCGGGGTGCTGGCCGAGGTGGCGTTCCTGACGTACGTCTTCTGGCTCGGCCGGCGGGCGGTGCTGGCGGGGGAGACCGGCGACGTCGCGGCGGACGAACGAGGCGACCTGCTGCCCACCTCCGCCTGACAACCTCCGCCTGACAACCTCCGCTTGACACCAGCTGCCGACACCGGCTGCCTGACAACCATTGCTTGACGACTGCCTCTTGGGCACCGGTTGCCCGGCTTCAGCCCTGGCTCACAGCCGGCCGGCCAGTTTCAGGGCGAGGTAGGTGTCGGCCAGCGCGGGCGCGATCTCCTCCGGTGGCCGGTCGACGACGGTCACGCCGAGGCGTTCCAGGGTCGAGGTGACCTGCCGGCGTTCGGCGTTGGCCTGCTCGGCCGCGGCCGCGGCGTACACCTCCCGCGCGTCGGCCCGTCCCCGCGCGAGCTCGGCCACCCGCGGGTCGGCCACGGCGGCGAGCAGCACCTCGTGCCGGCGGGTCAGGGTGCCGAGCACCGGCAGCCAGCCCTCCTCGACGACAGCGGTGTCCAGTCCGGTGAGCAGCACCACCAGTGACCGCTGGGTGGCCCGCAGCGCGATCGCGGCGGCGAGCCCGCGGTGGTCGGCCTCGACGAGCTCGCCGGCAAGCGGCGCCATCGCGGCGGTGAACCTCTGCAGGACCTCGCGCGGTGCCGCCCGGCGTACGTCCGCGCGGACCGTCCGGTCGTACGCCAGCAGGTCCACGCGGTCACCGGCCCTGGTCGCCAGCGCGGCCAGCAACAGGGCCGCGTCCATCGCGTGGTCCAGGCGGGGCGCGTCGCCGACCCGGCCGGCGGAGGTGCGGCCGGTGTCCAGGACGACGAGCACGTGCCGGTCGCGTTCGGGCCGCCAGGTGCGCACCACCACGCCGCCGCGCCGGGCGGTCGCCCGCCAGTCGACGGAGCGTACGTCGTCACCCACCACGTAGTCGCGCAGCGAGTCGAACTCCGTTCCCTGGCCGCGCACCTGCACGCTGGCCCGGCCGTCGAGTTCGCGCAGCCGGGCCAGCCGGGAGGGAAGGTGCTTGCGGCTCTCGAACGCCGGCAGCGACCGCACCGACCACGGAACCTCGTGCGAACCCTGACGGCCGGCCAGGCCGAGCGGCCCGAGCGAGCGTACGGTCACCCGGTCGGCGTGCTTGTCTCCCCGCCGGGTGGGGCGCAGGGTCGTGGTCACGCGGCGACGTTCGCCCGGGGACAGGTCGAGCGGATGCCGCTGGGTGACCGCACCCGCGGAGGGCGGCCAGGCGTCGCGGAGCACCCCGCGCACCGGCCGCCGGCCCGGGTTGGTGACCAGCAGGGACACCTGCGTCGACTCGCCCAGCCGGACTCCGCTCACCATGGCCGCCCCGATGCCCGCCTCGGTCCCCGCCTGTCTGCCGGTGTCGCCGACGACCTCCCGCCGGAACGTCAGCGTCCGCACCGCCCCGGCCAGCGCGACGTCGGCCAGGCAGAGCAGCAGGACGGCGGCGGTGACCATCGCGATGCCGGCCCGGGAGGGTACGGCGAACGCCACCACGAGCACCCCGGCGGCGGCCAGCAGCGCGGCGCGGTAGGTCAGCGTCATGGCTTCACCGGCGTCATGGCGTCATCGGTGTCATCGGCGTCATCAGGGTGACAGCCGCGGCTACCGGGGGACCGGCACGGTGGCCAGGATCCCGTCCAGCACCCCGTCCGCGGACACACCCTCCAGCTCCGCCTCCGGCCGCAGCTCCACCCGGTGGCGAAGCGTCGGCAGCGCCAGCGCCTTCACGTCGTCGGGCGTCACGTAGTCGCGGCCGGACAGCCAGGCCCAGGCGCGGGCCGCCCGCATCAGTGCGGTGGCGCCGCGCGGGGAGACGCCGAGTCGCAGCGACGGCGACTCGCGGGTGGCGCGGCACACGTCGACGACGTACCCCAGCACCTCCTCGCCGAGCGACACCGCGGCGACGGCGCCGCGCGCGGCGGCCAGGTCGTCCACCCCGGCCACCGGAGTAAGCCCGGCGCCGGCGAGGTTGCGCGGGTCGAACCCGTGCGCGTGCCGGCCGACGACCGCGACCTCCTCCTCCCGCGACGGGAGGTTGAGGTGCAGCTTGAGCAGGAACCGGTCCAGCTGGGCCTCGGGCAGCGGATAGGTGCCTTCGTACTCGATCGGGTTCTGCGTCGCCGCCACCAGGAACGGCTCGGGCAGCGGCCGGGCGATGCCCTCGACCGAGACCTGGTTCTCCTCCATCGCCTCCAGCAGCGCGGCCTGCGTCTTGGGCGGGGTGCGGTTGATCTCGTCGGCCAGCAGGAGGTGGGTGAAGACCGGCCCCTCCCGGAACTCGAACGCGGCCGTCCGCGCGTCGTAGACCAGTGAGCCCAGCACGTCGCCGGGCATCAGGTCGGGCGTGAACTGCACCCGCTTGCTGTCCAGGCGGAGCGCGGCGGCCAGGGATCGCACCAGCAGCGTCTTGGCGACGCCCGGCACCCCCTCCAGCAGTACGTGCCCGCGGCAGAGCAACGCGATCAGCAGCCCGGTGACGGCGGAGTCCTGCCCGACGACCGCCTTGGCCACCTCGGCACGGACCGCGAGGAGTGCCGCCCGGGCGTCGCTCGCGGGTGGTCCGGCGTCACCGGATTGGCCGGGCTGATCGGCATGGTCGGCGCGCCCGGTGTCGTCGGTCGCGGTCGCCTGGTCGGTCACGATCGGCGTACCTCCTGCTCCAGCGTGTCGAGTTCGGCGGCCAGCCGGACCAGGGCCGCGTCGTCCTCGGGGGTCTGCCCACCCGCGGCACATTCGGCGAGCAGGTGGCGTACCTGCGCGCCGTCGCGCCCGGTGCGGCCGGCGACGGCCGCGACCAGTGTCTCCGGTCCCTGCCCGGCGACCCGACCCGAGTCCCGGCCAGTGCCAGGACTGCCGGGGCTGCCGGGACTGCCAGGGCTGCCGGGGTGGGCGTGGCCGAGCAGCGGCGCCAGCCGGCCGGCGGTGGCCGCGCGGAGTGCGTCCGCGGCCCGGGCGCGGGCCCGGGCGCGGTGGTAGAGCCGGGCCCGCCCCTCGACCGCCTCCGACGCGCGGACCACGACGGGAAGGGGTTCGGGTACGACCGGGCCGAGGCGCCGGGCGGCGGCCAGCATGAGCAGGGCGACGGCGACCGCGGCCTGGCCGGCGCCGAACCGGATCCCGTCGGGCAGCAACGAGGTCAGGCTCCGCGGCTCGCGGCCTCCGGGGGCGCCCGGCGGCACCGCCGACGGATCGGCCGGCGACGGGACGTACCAGACCAGCTCGCGTTCGGCGCCGAGCAGGTTGAGGGCCAGCGCGGCGTTGCCGTCCTCGCCCAGCCGGGAGTTGGCGAACGAGGCGGCCGGGCCCACCACGTCGACGGTCCGGCCGCCGCCGACCCGGGCCGTCGGGCCGGGGTCGGTTCCGCGGCCGGGCGGCGCGGTCGGCTGGTGCGCGAGCCGGAGCAGACCGAAGCGGCTGCCGTCGCCGTAGCAGCCGACGGCGCTCGCGCCGGGCAGCGCGCGGTACATCGGCCCGTCGACGCGGACGGATCCGGCCCGGCGGGCGGCCCGCAGGTCGCATCCGGGAGTACGCGTGGCCGGGGCGATGGTGTCCCCGGCGCGTACGGCGTCCGGCGCCAGCACCCGCAGCGCCTGGTCACCGGGCGCGAACAGGACCAGGTGACCCGAGCCGGCCCGCACCAGCCGGTCCAGTTGCGCGGGGGCCAGCAGGTCGGGCTGGGCGACCACGAGCGTGCTGCCGCGGGTCGCCAGCCGGACCGCCCCGTCGAGGTGGTCCACCCGGCGCACCCGGACGCCGCGGTCGTCGAGCAGGACCGCCAGCGCCCGGCCGCCGGACTGACGTGCGGAGGCCGGGTCGAGGGAGCCACCCTCGGTGCGGCCGAGGACCACCGCGGAGAGCAGGCCGCCGAGGACGAGTACGCCGACGATCGCCAGCGTCCCCCGCGAGCGACGCCACCGCTGCCGGGCGGTGGGCTCGACGGACCGGCTTGCCGGAGCGCCGCGGCCCGGACTCGCGCCGGCTTCGGTCGACGCAGCGGGGAGTTTCGTGGGTGCGCTCACCGAGGTGCCCCACCCACCGGTACGGCGCCGGCAGCACCCGCCGGCCCGCGGATCCGGCGTACGGCGTCGTCGGCTGCCCGGATCTCGTCGTACGCCCGGGCCGTCGCGGTCCGCCCGCCGTAACAGACCTCGTCGAACTCCCGCGCGGCCGTCCGCAGCGACGCCGCGGCCGCCGGTGCGACCACCGAACCCTCCCGGGCCACCTCGTCCGCGGTCCGGCCCGGGCGTTCGTCGAGGAACGTCCGCTCCTCCAGTTCCCGTACCAGTGCCCGGAAGCCGTCCCGGATCGCGGCGTCGTGATCGCCACGATCCGCGGCCGCCTTCGCCGCGTCCCGGTGCTCGGCGGCCGAGCGGACCGTCCCGCCGAAGACCGCACCGCCGGCACGGGCGCGGGTGCGGGCCAGCGCGCCCACCCGGCGGCGGACCACGACCACCGCGAGCACGAGGACCACGGCCAGCGCGACCAGTCCCCACCAGCCGCCCGGGGACACCGCGGCGATCCGGGCGAAGACCTCGGCCAGCCAGTCCTGCGCCCGGACGAGGAAGCGGGACACCAGGCCTGGTTCGTCGCGGTGGTAGATGCCCTTGGTCAGCTCGTCCCTGGCCGCACGGGCGGCGCCGGCGCCCCCGACGTCGATCGGCGGCTCTGCCGGCAACCGCCCGGCCGGACCGCTCATCGGGTGGGACCCGTCATCTGGTGGCCCACGGCGACGGCGGCTCGACCCCCGGGATCGCCGGGAACGCCGTACCCGACGAGGAGCCCGATGAGCCGCCTGGCGAGGAGGCCGCGCCGCCCGCGCCGCCGACCGGATCCGCCGCGGCGTACTGGGCGAGGGTGATGTCCAGGCCCTCACTGCGCATCCGGGCGTCGACGTACACCAGCGCGTTGACCGCGGCGAGGAAGGCGATCTGCAGGACCGACGCCGCGAGGCCGCCGATGCCCGCCAGCACCAGCGCGAGGAACTCACCGCCGCGGAAGGAGTCGCCGAGCCCGGCACCGAGGCCGGTGGCGAGCAGGGTGAACGCCGTCTGGATCACCGACGACACCACCGAGGCGACCAGATTGGCGACGAACAGGATCCCGAACGTGCGGGGGGTGCGGCCGCGGACCAGGGCCCAGGAACGGCGGATCGCCGCCACCACGGGGATCCGGCGCTGGTCGGCGTACGGCTGCGTCGCGTCCACCGGCTGGGTCTCCAGCACCACCACCGCCGTGGACAGCGCGGTGCGGGTGGCGAACACGACGCCGAGGAAGATCAGCGCGCAGGTCAGCACGACTGCGGTGAGGATCCCGGCGACGAGGTGGGCGAGGAACGCCAGGACCACCACGACGACCGCGACCACGATCGCCACCACGAACACCGCCGCGATCAGGAACGTCACCGCCAGCAGCCGGAGGATGTGCGGCCGGCTCGCCCGCCACACCTCGCCGACGGTCGCGGGCCGGCCGAGCACCCCGCGGGCGACCGTGACCGTGATCATCCCGGTCAGCACCGACGTGGCCACCCAGCTCACCAGGACGAGGGCGATGCCGGTGGCGCCCATGCCGACCCACGTCCGGTCGCTGATCCGGGTCAGCTGGTCGGGGTTGGCCGCGGTGACGATCTCCCCGAACCCCACGAAAAGAGTCAGGAAGTACGCGGCGGTGAGGACGGCCATCACCGCCGTGGACAGTCCGAGCATGATCTTCGGGTAGCGCTGCACGGTGGTGAAGGCGCCGTCCAGCACCTCCCCGAAACCAAGAGGACGCAGGGGTACGACACCCGGCTTCGGCGCCTGTGGCGGAGCGGCGCCCCGCGAGGGACCACCGCCCCAGCGCGGCGGAGCGGCACCCCAGGCAGGGGCGGCCGGAGGGGGTCCCGGATCGCCCCAGCCATCGCCCCAGCCGGGCCGGCCGGCCGGCGGTTCGCCGGGGGGCCCGCCAGGTGGCGTTCCGGTGTCGGTCATCTGGCGCACCTCACGTCTGGGGTATCCCGCGGGTCGTGTCGAGCCATCGTGCCACGCGCAGTGGGACCATGGACTCATGAAAGGTCGCATTCTGGTCGTCGACGACGACATGGCCCTCGCCGAGATGCTCGGGATCGTGCTGCGCGCGGAGGGCCTCGACGCGGTGTTCTGCGAGTCCGGCGAAGGTGCGCTGGCGAAGGTGCGGGAGACCAAGCCCGACGTCGTGCTGCTCGACCTGATGCTGCCCGGCAAGGACGGCATCGAGGTGTGCCGGGAGATCCGGGCCGAGTCCGACGTGCCCATCGTGATGCTCACCGCCAAGACGGACACGGTCGACGTGGTCCTCGGCCTGGAGTCCGGCGCCGACGACTACGTCGTCAAGCCCTTCAAGCCCAAGGAGCTCGTGGCCCGGATCCGTGCCCGCCTCCGCCGGTCGGACCGGGCGGTGCCGGAGACGCTGCACATCGGCGACCTGGTGATCGACGTACCCGGCCACTCGGTCAAGCGGGGCACCGAGTCGCTCGCCCTGACCCCGTTGGAGTTCGACCTGCTGGTGTGCCTGGCCCGCAAGCCCTGGCAGGTCTTCGGCCGGGAGGAGCTGCTGGAGCAGGTGTGGGGCTACCGCCACGCCGCCGACACCCGGCTGGTCAACGTCCACGTGCAACGGCTGCGCAGCAAGATCGAGCAGGACCCCGAGCACCCGGAGATCGTGGTGACGGTCCGCGGCGTCGGCTACAAGGCGGGGCCCTCCTAAGGCCCTGTCCTGCAGGTTCGCACCAGGCCCCGGAGCCTTCGCCGAAGGCGTGTGCCGACGGGGCTGTCGGCGTCCGGACGTACGATCGGAGCGGTTCGCCGGCCACCGACGCCCCGGGTGCCGGGTGGACCACCTGTCACCGTGGCGCGTCCGTGTGTCACCGGTGACCCCCCGCCCGCACCCGCGCCACCTGCTCGGCGCAGCCCTTCGAGCCTCCCTGGACGCCCCGTATGCAGACCCTGGCCGGCATCCTCCGACCGGCGGCACGCCTCGCCCGCCGGCCGGTCGGTGTGTGGCGCCGTTCCCTGCACCTGCGGGTGGTCACCGGCACGCTGGTCCTGTCCGCGCTGGTCACCGTGTTCGTCGGGTGGATCCTGCTGCGCCAGGTGACCGACGGCGTGCTGCACGCCAAGGTGGTCGCCTCGGTGGGGGAGGCGTCCGCGGGCATCCGGTCGGCGCAGGCCGCGATCGACGCCGCCGAGCCGAGCGGGGACCCGAGCGAGCTCACCACCCAGCTGGCCCAGGACATCGCGCTGCGCGGCGCGTCCGGCGGGCTCTACGACGTGGTGCTCGACGTCCGGCCCGCCGAGGGTGGCTCGCAGACGGTGGCGCGTTCGACCCGGGCGACGGTGCTGCCCAGCAGCGTCCCCGCCGACCTGCGCGCCCAGGTCCGCGACGACAAGGTGGCCTACCGCTACACCATGATCCGGCGGGCGAACGAGCCGGACAGCCCGGGCGTCGCGGTCGGTTCCCAGCTGCTGGAGCCGCGCAGCGGAGCCACCCTCGACATCTACTACCTCTTCGACCTCCAGCAACAGCAGGACACCCTGAACCTCCTGCGCCGGTCGCTGGTCGCGGTCGGCGTGCTCATCGTCGTCCTGCTCGGTTGCGTGGCGTGGTTCGTCACCCGCCAGGTGGTGACGCCGGTCCGGCTGGCCCGACAGGTCGCCGAGCGCCTCGCCGCCGGCCTGCTCGACCAGCGGATGCGGGTACGCGGCGAGGACGACCTCGCCCGGCTGGCGGGCTCGTTCAACCAGATGGCGACCAGCCTCCAGCGCCAGATCCGCCAGCTGGAGGAGCTGTCCCGCGTCCAGCGCCGGTTCGTCTCCGACGTGTCCCACGAGCTGCGGACACCGCTCACCACGGTGCGGATGGCCGCCGACGTGCTGTACGAAGCGAGGAGGGAGTTCGGCCCCGGCGTGGGCCGGGCCAGCGAGCTGCTGCAGGCCGAGCTGGACCGGTTCGAGGCACTGCTCGGCGACCTGCTGGAGATCAGCCGGTTCGACGCCGGAGCGGCCGCGCTCGTCCTGGAGGACGCCGACCTGCGCGAGGTCGTCCGCCGGGTGGTCGACGCGGCCCGGCCGATCGCCGTGCGCAAGGGCAGCGGGCTCGACCTGCACCTGCCGCCCACGGCGGTCGTGGCGGAGATGGACTCCCGGCGCATCGAACGCGTGCTCCGCAACCTCGTCATCAACGCGCTCGAGTACGGCGAGGGCCGCGACGTCGTCGTACGCGTCGCCGGTGACGGTGAGGCCGCCGCGGTGTCCGTCCGCGACCACGGCATGGGCCTGAAGCCGGGGGAGTCGGCGATGGTGTTCGAACGCTTCTGGCGGGCCGACCCGGCCCGGGCACGCACCACCGGGGGCACCGGCCTGGGGCTCGCCATCGCGCTCGAGGACGTCCTCCTGCACGGCGGCTGGCTGCAGGCCTGGGGTGAGCCCGGCCGCGGCGCCCACTTCCGGCTCACGCTTCCGCGCACGGTCGGCGACGTGCTCGACCACTCACCGATCGCACTGGTTCCCGGAGAGGGCGGGCCACCGCGGCTCGCGCGGGCCGCCACCCCCAGAGCGCTGGGTACTGGCTCGCCCGCTCCGGCGCCGCCCTCGGCCGGTGCGTCGTCCGCCACGCCGCCGCCACCCAGCTCCTCGTCCTCCTCGTCGTCGGCACAGTCCGGTGGCACAGGGGGAGGTGCCCGGTGACAGCCGAGGTCGAGGTGCGCCGGCCGCACCGTCGCCGGCTCACCGTGGCGGGTGCGGTCGTGCTGGCCGTGGCGCTGGTCGCGCTGGTCGCTGGCTGTTCGACCGTCCCGAGCAGCGGCCCGGTGATGTTCGAGGGGATGGGCACCCAGTCCGCGACCCCGCCGTCGCTGCCCGTCCTGGTCAACGGTCCCGAGCCCGGCGACAGCCCCCAGCAGGTCGCCCGCGGCTTCCTCGACGCGATGGCGAGCTACCAGGCCGGCCAGCCGGTCGCCCGCAGATACCTCACGCCCGCGATGAGCGAACGCTGGCAGCCCGACCAGGTGCTCGTCTACGACAGCACTCCCGTACCCCTCACCGAGCCGAAGTCCGGCAAGGTGCTCATCGACGTGCGGAAGGTCGGCGGCCTCGGCGTCAACGGCGACTGGACGTCGGCCCGCTCGGGGGAGCGGCTGCGGCTCGACCTCGGGATGACGAAGGTGGCCGGACAGTGGCGGGTCGGCCGCCCGCCGAGCGGCCTGGTGATGTCGATCTACAACTTCCAGCGGGAGTACGAGTCCTACAACCTGTACTTCTTCGACCCCAACTTCGAGATCCTCGTCCCCGACCCGATCTACCTGCCGATCCGCAGCCACGTGGAGACCCTGCTGGTCAACGCGTTGCTGCGGGGACCGTCCGCGTGGCTGAAGCCCTCGGTGCGGACGGCGTTCCCCGAACGCACCACGCTCGCCGCCCCGTCGGTGACCGTCGACGGGAACGTCGCCACCGTCGATCTGGACCCGCGGGTCGACAGTCTGTACGAACCACAGCGGCGTTACCTCCTCGCCCAGCTGAGCTGGACCCTCGACCAGGTGCCCCAGGTCAAGAAGATCGAGGTGACGGCCGGCCGGGCGCCGTTCAGCATCGGCGGCAACGGCGGCTCCAACACCACCAGCGCCGACCAGTGGGCCACCTACGACCCCCGGGTGGCCGGAGCGGCCATGGGCGTCTACGCCCTCAACGACCGCAAGGTCGTCCTCGTCGGCTCCGACCGGACGGTGCCGGTGAGCAGCCTTGCCGGCCACCGGGTCGAGGCCCGCTCGATCGCGGTGGCGATCTTCGGCGAGCGCAGCTCACCGGGCCGACTCGGCCCGGAGGACCCGCGCGGGTCGGCCGACTGGCTGGCCGCGGTGTCCACCGACGGCCGGAAGGTCGACGTGTACGGCGCCAACCGCTCGGCCCCGCACACCATCTGGCGGGGGCGGGACATCCTGGAGCCGTCCTGGGACCGTACGGGCAAGCTGTGGATGGTCGACCGCAACCGCGGCCGCGCCCGGATCGAGGTCCTCGACGAACGCGACCGCCTCGGAACGGTCGACGCGCCCGGGCTCAACGGCAAGGACGTCCGCGCGCTGAAGATCTCCCGGGAAGGCTCCCGGGCGGCCGTGCTCGTCCAGCACGGCAACCGAACCGTCCTGCTGGTCGGCCGGGTGGAGCGCGGCGAGGGGCTGGCCATCCGCGGCCTGCGCGAGCTGCCGGTGGATCTCACCAGGATGACCGACCTTGCGTGGTCCCAGCTCGACGAGGTGACGGTGATCGGTTCGGAGGGGCAGGCCGCCTCCTCCCGCGCCCTGCAGGTGAGCGTGGACGGGTACTCCGAGACCCCGCTCACCGGCCCCGATTCCACCTCGCTGGCGGCGGCACCCGGCCAGGCGGTGGTGCTCGGCGGGAGCGACGGGGTGCTGCAACGGGAGGACAAGACGTACATGTGGAGCAACCAGGGGGCCGGCCGGTGCCCGGCCTACCCGGGATGACCCGCCGCCCGCCGCCCGCCGCGCGCCTTCTCGCCCACGCCGACCGGTTGGTCCGCGACGATCTCGCCGATCTGGTCCTCGGTTGCCGGTGTGTGGGCTGTGGCCGCCCGGGCCGGGCCCTGTGCGTGCGGTGCGCGCCCGCTCTGCGCACGCCCGCGTTCCGGACCGAGCCCGACCCCGTGCCGCCCGGGCTGCCGCCGGTCTGGGCGGTCGCGCCGTACGCCGGAGTGCCCAGGGCGGCACTTCTCGCGCACAAGGAACGCGGCCGGACCAGCCTCGCCGGGCCTCTCGGTGCGGCCCTGGCGACCGCGGTGGCCGCCGCCACACCGAGGCGGCCGGTGGTGCTGGTCCCGATTCCGTCCAGCGCCGCCGTCACCCGCCGCCGAGGCCACGACCCGCTCTCGCGCATCGTCGGCCGGGCGGCTCGTGCGGCCCGGCGGGCGGGGCTGGCGGTGACGGTGCGGTCCGCGCTGGCCGTCGGCCGCCGGGTGGCCGACCAGGCCGGCCTGGATGCCCGCGCCCGCCGCGCCAACCTCGCCGGCGCGTTCGTCGTACGGCCAAGGGCTCGCGACCTGCTCACCGGCCGGGCCGTCGTCGTGCTGGTCGACGACGTACTCACCACCGGCGCGACCCTCGCGGAGGCGACCAGAGTGCTGCGGGCCGCCGGCGTGCACGTCCGAGCGGCCGCCGTGGTGGCCGCGACCAGGCGGCGGCGGCCAACCCGGACCATCGGACCCGGCCCGGGCTGAGTGCGGTTTCCCACGCCGTTTCCCAGGGCGTGTCCTGGTCGCACTCCGCACCTCGTGACATACCCGTAGTTTCCCGGGTTCCGGGAAGCGGCCCGGGGCGCTAGCGTTTCGACATGGCACCCGCCCGGGTCCGTGGTTGCGCCGGACGACAGGTCGACTCGTCGGCCGCGTCCCGGCAAGCCGATGCCAGCCGCAGGCGAAACGGCCCACGTAAGGCGACTTCTCGTCGACCGATCACGGTGCGGCTTAGAAGTAAGCCCTGCCCCGCCGGGGGGTCAGATGCCCTCCGATACCGGGAGAAGGGGAGTAGTGGCATCCAGCAAACTTGCCGCCGCGAAACCCTCCGCAGGCGGATGTGGGGACGAAGACCAGGTCGGCCGGGCGGGTGCCTTCCGCACAATCACCTCTATCCCAACCAGATCCCATCCCAATCCCATCAAGTCCAGTCCAGATCGTCATATTCGCAACCTGGAGCGGGTATGACCTGAGCACGCCTTACCGGTCTTCCCACGGTGGGCCGGCGAGGTGCGAAACCCCGGAGCAGTACGACATTTGGGGAGGTTCACGTGGACGTTGTGGTCGTTGGTCGGCACTGCGCGGTGACCGATCGATTCCGTCGTCACGTCGAGGAGAAGCTGACGCGCCTGGAGCGGTTCACCGCCCGGGCCAGTCGGATCGAGATCGAGGTCTGCAAGGAGCGCACGCGCGCGGGAGAGTCCGAACGCGTCGAGCTCACCGTCTACTCGCGCGGCCCGCTGGTCCGCGCGGAGGCGTCCGCCGCGGACCGGTTCGCCGCTCTCGATCTGGCACTCGACAAGTTGCTCGCCCGGCTACGAAAGGCGGCCGACCGGCGACGGGTACACCACGGCTCCCGGACCCCCATGTCGGTGGCGGAGGCGACCGGCCCCGCCATGGAGCAGACGGCCGCGGTGCACGAGCTCAACGGCCGGCGTTCGGGGCGCCGATCTTCCGACGAGTACGACTCCGAGGAGGACTACACCCGTTACGCCGAACGCAACGGCGTGGGTGAGGCCGACGGGCGGCCCGGCACCGAGGTCGTCGCCGGAATCGAGGTGACCGGCGACGGACCGCTCGTCGTCCGGGTGAAGGAACACGCGGCGGTGCCGATGACCCTGGACCAGGCGCTGTACGAGATGGAGTTGGTCGGGCACGACTTCTACCTCTTCATCGACGCCGACAGCCACCACCCGAGCGTCGTCTACCGCCGCCGGGGTTACGACTACGGAGTGATCCGGCTGGAGGAGGAGAACGCCGCAGCGGCCGTCGCCGCGGCAGAACGCCGATCCTGAGGGCGCCGTAGTCGCCACGCGGATCACTTGGCCGGCCCCGGCACGCCGGGGCCGGCCGGGCGCGAGACAAGTGCCGCCGACGCAGCACGTGCCGCGCTCTTGGCCCAGACCCAGCCGAGAACACATGCGGAGTCCTGTGATGGACGGAACGTTCGTAGCAAATGGTGCTGAAAGTGCCGAGATGCCATGTCATCATGCGTCGGTGACCACCGCCGCACGCTTGGGCGCCGGGGCGGGGATACCGAGTCCTCTTCGGGTACTCCTCGTCGACGGCCAGGAGTTGCTCAGCAGGGGTCTACGGCTGCTGCTGGACCAGGAGCACGACATCGAGGTCGTCGGTGAGGCCGGCGACGGAAGGGCGGCGGAGCGAGTCGTCGCCGAACGCCTGCCCGACGTCGTACTCCTGCGGCGCGGGCACGCCTCCCGGGCGGTCGGTGAGGTGTGCCGCCGCCTCAAGTCGCTGCTCCCCACCACCCGCATCGTCCTGCTCACCGAGGGTGCGAAGCTGTCCGCGGCGGAGTTCGCCGAGGTCGCGGTGTCCACCGGGGCCGACGGGCAGGTGCCGCGGGACAGCCCGGTCGACGACGTGGCCGCGGTGATCCGGGCCGTGGCCAACCGCGACGCCGCCTGAGACCGGCTCCGGGCACGCCGTCCGAGCCGGTCCGGCACGTCGCCTGAGCCGGTTCGGACCAGGTGGCAGGTCGTTCGGTCTGGTCGGTTGTCGGTGGGGCGTGCCAGCATGTGCTGCCGTGGAACACCTCACCGTCGCCCAGGCCCGCCGGGTGGCTCTGGCCGCCCAGGGCTTCGCCGACCCCAGACCCCGCGGCGTTCCCGACGCCCGCTCCCTCGACCGCGTCCTGCGCCGAATCGGTCTGCTCCAGATCGACTCGGTCAACGTCGTGAGCAGGGCTCACTACCTCCCGTTGTGGAGCCGCCTGGGCGACTACCCCACCGGCCTGCTCGACCGGGCGACCGGCCGGGCACCGCGGCGGCTGTTCGAGTACTGGGCGCACGTGGCGTCACTGGTTCCGGTCTCCACCCAGCCCGCCCTGCGTTTCCGGATGGACCGTGCGAGCACCCAGGCCTGGGGAGCGGTGCGGCGCATCGCCGACGAGCAGCCCGGCTTCGTGCAGTGGGTCCACTCCGAGGTCCGCGACCGGGGCCCGCTCACCGCCCGGGAGATCGAGCACGACGTGCCCCGCCGCAAGGACCACTGGGGGTGGAACTGGAGCGCGGTCAAGACGGCGCTGGAGTGGTTGTTCTACTGCGGCGAGATCACCTCGGCGCGCCGCAACTCCGCGTTCGAGCGGGTCTACGACCTGCCCGAACGCGTCCTTCCGGCGGCGGTGATCGCCACGCCGACACCGTCGGTGGAGGAGGCCCACCGGGAGCTGGTCCGGATCGCCGCCCGCGCCTACGGCGTCGCCACCCTGCAGTGCCTGCGCGACTACTTCCGGCTGTCCGCTGCTGAGGCAGGGGTCGCCGTCGGCCAGCTCGTGGACGCCGGTGAGCTGCTGCCGGCAAGGGTGGAGGGCTGGAACCGCCCCGCCTACCTCCACGCGGAGGCGCGCCTGCCCCGTCGCGTCCGTGCCCGCGCCCTCGTCGGCCCGTTCGACTCGCTGGTCTTCGAACGCACCCGCACCGAGCAGCTGTTCGGCTTCCGCTACCGCATCGAGATCTACGTCCCGGCGCCGCAGCGCGTCTACGGCTACTACGTCCTGCCGTTCCTGCTGGGCGACCGGCTGGTGGCCCGGGTCGACCTCAAGGCCGACCGCGCGGCCGGGGTGCTGCGGGTGCGTTCCGCGCACGCCGAGGACCACGCGCCACCGGACGCCGCGCAGGAGCTCGCCGCGGAGCTGACCGCGATGGCCGCGTGGCTCGGGCTTTCCGACGTCGACGTCCACGAGCAGGGCGACCTGGCCGCGCCACTGCGCAAGGCACTGCTCGCCTGAAACCTTCCGCGGCGGCCGCGGACGGGCGTTCGACCGTACGGCAGTTTTCGGTCGCGGAATCTTCCCCCCGACTTCCCCCGCGCGTCGGGGTGGTGGCATGCTCGGACACGCACTCGGCGGGGCCACGTCGCGTGGCCGACCTCACGAGGGGGTGCCGGCGACGAAGGCCACCGGGAACACTTGGGGCGGCCGTCCGGCGTGGGTGACGGCCGCCCCTCGCAGCTCCTCGGTCCGCACCACCCGCTGTCGCCTCAGGGCGTCACCTCTTCGGTGAGCCGGTCGTAGCCCACCAGGTCGTCGAAGCTGCCGTCGCCGAGTCGTTCGGCCGCGCGCCACACTCCCGCCCGGCGGAAGCCGGCGCGTTCGGCGACCCGTTGCGAGGCGGTGTTGCCGGTGGCGGCTCGCAACGTCACCAGCCGCAGTCCGAGCCCACCGTCCTCGACCGGCACGGCCGCGTGCCGCACGATCAACCGGGTCGCCTCGGTGGCCACGCCGCTTCCACGCGCCGCGGGGTGAACCCAGTAGCCGACCTCGCCGCTGCCGGTGGTCCGGTCGATGTCCATCAGCCCGAACGAGCCCACGCACTCGCCCGTGCCGGGGTCGGCGGCCGCCCAGTAGATGCCGCGTCCGGCCGCGTGCTCCTCCTCCCGGCTCTGGATGTAGCCGAGGGCCGCCGCCACGGTGTAGGGGCGGGGGAGCGCGCCGAGCCAGTGCTGGGTCACCGGGTCCGAGCACGCGACGAGTACGGCGGGCACGTCGGCGTCGGTGAAGCGCCGCAGCACACATCGTTCGCCGGCCAGGGTGGGTACGGGATACCAGGGCGTGCCCGGCTCGCGCGGGTCACCCGAGCGCAGCGAGCCGATCCAGCCGTCGTACCTGCGTCCCCGCGCCACGCACAGGCCGCGGACCGTGCCCTCGACCCGGAAACCGCACCGCCAGGCGACCCGGCGGGATGGCCAGTTGCCGACCTGCGCCCGCCAGTGAACGACGTCGAGGTCCAGCCCGGTGGAAGCGAACGCCCACTCCAGGACGGCCCGTACGGCGGCCGTCATCACCCCGCGTCCGCGCGCGGACCGGCGCAGTCCGAAGCCCACCTCCGCGCCACCGGCCGCATCCAGGCGCAGGTCGACGGTTCCCAGGAACTCGTCCGTCCGGGCGTCGGCGACCGCGAGAGCGAGGTAGGACTCCTCCCGCCACCCGGCGGGCACCGCCTCCCGGACGTACCGCTCGGCGTGCGCGGCGGTGTAGGGGGACGGCACGGTGGTCCAGGCCTGGGTCTCCGGGTCGGTGCACTGGTCGAGCACGCCGGGGATGTCGTCGTCGGAGTGCGGGCGCAGGACGACCGGGCCGGCGGAAAGACGCACGGGATCCATGGCTGACGATCCTGGTGTAAAGAAGCCGGGAAGGGCAAAGTGGGGTAAGTCGGGGAAACGCGGTCCGGCGCGAACGCGGGCGGGTGCGGCACGGCGGCGGCCGTCGCCTACCGTGGCCGTGAGCGTCGCCTACCATGGCCGAAGGCGCGTCGCGGGTGTTGGAGGCAACACCTGCGACACAACCTCTGACGGAATGTAGTCGACACCGCAACGACGAGGAGTCAAGAGTCCGTGCCTGCCCTGCTCGACAAGATCCTGCGCGCCGGTGAGGGGAAGACCCTCCGGAAGCTGCAGTCGATCGCCAAACAGGTCAACTCCATCGAAGCGGACTTCCACTCGATGACGGACGCCGAGCTGCGCGGCATGACCGACGAGTTCCGCAGCCGGCTCGCGGACGGCGAGACGCTCGACGACATCCTGCCGGAGGCGTTCGCCGCCGTACGGGAAGCCGCCCAGCGCACCATCAAGCAGCGTCACTTCGACGTGCAGATCATGGGTGGCGCGGCGCTGCACCTCGGCAACATCGCCGAGATGAAGACCGGTGAGGGCAAGACGCTGGTCTCCACGCTGGCCGCCTATCTCAACGCGCTGCCCCGCGAGGGCGTGCACATCATCACCGTCAACGACTACCTCGCGCAGTACCAGGGCGAGATGATGGGCCGCATCCACCACTTCCTCGGACTGTCCGTGGGCGTGATCCTGGCGCACATGACCCCGGCCGAGCGCCGCGAGGCCTACGCGTGCGACATCACCTACGGCACCAACAACGAGTTCGGGTTCGACTACCTGCGCGACAACATGGCCTGGAGCCTGGACGAGTGCGTCCAGCGCGGCCACCACTTCGCGATCGTGGACGAGGTCGACTCGATCCTCATCGACGAGGCGCGCACGCCGCTGATCATCTCCGGTCCGGCCGAGCAGAGCTCGAAGTGGTACGAGGAGTTCGCCCGGCTGGTCAACCGGATGCGGGTCGACGTCGACTACGAGGTCGACATCAAGAAGCGCACGGTCGGCGTGCTGGAGCCGGGCATCGACAAGGTCGAGGACAACCTCGGCATCGACAACCTTTACGAGGCGGCCAACACCCCGCTGGTGCAGTTCCTCAACAACGCGATCCGCGCGAAGGAGCTGTTCACCCGGGACAAGGACTACGTCGTCGTCGACGGCGAGGTGCTGATCGTCGACGAGCACACCGGCCGCATGCTGCACGGCCGCCGCTACAACGAGGGCCTGCACCAGGCGATCGAGGCCAAGGAGGGCGCGCCGATCAAGGACGAGAACCAAACTCTCGCCACGATCACGCTGCAGAACTTCTTCCGCCTCTACGACAAGCTCTCCGGCATGACGGGTACCGCCATGACGGAGGCGTCGGAGTTCAACAAGATCTACGGCCTGGGCGTGGTGCCCATCCCGACCAACAAGCCGATGGTCCGGGCCGACCAGGGCGACCTCGTCTACCGCACGAAGGACGCGAAGTTCGGCGCGGTCGTGGACGACATCGCCGAGCGGCACTCCGAGGGCCAGCCGGTCCTCGTCGGCACCACCAGCGTCGAGCAGTCGGAGCTGTTGTCGTCGCTGCTGACGCGGCGGGGCGTCCCGCACGAGGTGCTGAACGCCAAGCACCACGCCCGGGAGGCTTCGATCGTGGCCCAGGCGGGGCGCAAGGGCGCGGTCACCGTGGCCACCAACATGGCGGGTCGCGGCACCGACATCATGCTCGGCGGCAACGCGGAGTTCCTCGCCGACGCCGAGCTGCGCGACCTCGACATCGACCCGGTGGAGCACGCGGAGCAGTACGAAAAGGCGTGGGGCCCGACCCTCGAGCGGCACCGGAAACTGGTGCAGGCGGAGCACGACGAGGTGACCGACGTCGGCGGCCTGTACGTCCTCGGCACCGAGCGGCACGAGTCCCGGCGCATCGACAACCAGCTGCGTGGCCGGTCCGGCCGGCAGGGCGACCCGGGGGAGAGCCGCTTCTACCTCTCCCTCGAGGACGAGCTGATGCGGCGGTTCAAGTCCGACTGGGTCGACTGGGTGCTCACCAGCCTGAAGATCCCCGACGACATGCCGATCGAGAACAAGCGGGTCACCGGCGCGATCGCCTCCGCGCAGGCGCAGGTCGAGTCGATGAACTTCGAGATCCGCAAGGACGTACTGAAGTACGACGACGTGCTCAACCGCCAGCGGCACGTGATCTACGACGAGCGCCGGCGGGTGCTCGAGGGTGAGGACGTCCACGACCAGGTGGGCCCGATGCTCGACGACACGGTCGAGGCCTACGTCACCGGCGCGACCGAGGGGTACGCCGAGGACTGGGACCTCGACCAGCTGTGGACCGACCTGAAGCAGATCTACCCGGTCGGGGTCAGCGTCGCCGACATCGAGGAGGACTGCGGCGGCCGCGGCGGGGTCAGCCGCGAGTTCCTGATCGAGCGACTGCGCGAGGACATCCACGAGGCCTACGCCCGCCGGGAGAGCGAGCTCGGCGCCGAGGTGCTGCGCGAGCTCGAACGCCGGGTCATCCTGTCGGTCCTGGACCGCAAGTGGCGTGAGCACCTCTACGAGATGGACTACCTCCGCGAGGGGATCGGGCTGCGGGCGATGGCCCAGCGCGACCCGCTGGTGGAGTACCAACGTGAGGGCTACGACCTGTTCATGGCCATGATGGACGCCATCAAGGAGGAGTCCGTCGGCTACCTGTTCAACCTCGAGGTGCAGGTCGCCGAGCCGACCGCGGAGGAGGTCGCCACCGAAGCGGAGGCGGCCGCGGAGGTCGAGGATCACCCGCAGGTGGTGGCTCGCGGCCTGTCCGCACCGCAGCGGCCGAGCCGGTTGAACTACACCGCGCCGACGGTGGACGGCGAGGGCGGCGTGGAACAACGCAGCGAGTCCGGCGGGAGGGTGACCGGCAACGGCTCCGGTGCGGACCTCGACTACGCCGGGACGCCGCGCAACGCGATGTGCCCCTGCGGCTCCGGCCGGAAGTACAAGCGCTGCCACGGTGACCCGAAGGCCCGCGCCCGGATGACCGACTGAGCCGACCGGCTCCGCGACGCTTCGACCGAACGCCGCGTACCCATCCACTCCGATTCGGAGTGCGGGGTACGCGGCGTTCGGCTTCGCCGGCGAGCACTGCGCCGCAGGCTTGACATCACCGGACATGGAACCGCCGGCCCCGATGCCTTTGGGTGGTTCCCCCGTGCATCGGAGCCGGCGGGCTCATGGGTGGTGCGACGGCTGGTCAGCCGAGCTGGAGCGCGGTGCACCGCCAGCGGCCGTCCAGTCCTTCCAGCCGGACGGCGACCGCGCGCGACCGTCCACCGTGGTTGACGTGTACGGCCACCTCGGCGACCCCGTCGCGGGGTTCGCAGACGTGCACCGAACGGACCATCGCCCGGCCGCGGTCGCAACGCGGGGCCGTGCCGGGCGGGCAGAGCGCCCGCACCCGGTCCAGGACGTCGTTGTAGACCCGGTGGTTGGTCCACCGCAGCAGCTGGCTGGCCGGCCGGTCACCGGCCAGCACCTCCACCAGTGCCTGGACGAACCGTCCCGACCACGACCGAGGGTCGGGCAGCGCCACCCGCGGGGTCTGCTGCGGGGCGAAGAACGGGTCGTCGCGCTCGCGGAGGGCGTTCTGGCCGCCGACGACACTGAGGTGGCGGGTCGCCGTGGCCGTCCGGTCGGCGACGGCCAGATCGAGCGCGAGCGACCCGTGGGTCAGTGGGCCGCCTGCCCGGTCGGCCGCGTGCTCGTCGTCGTAGGCGGGCTCGGTGGACGGGGTGGGAATCCGGCGGGGCAACGGCCGGACGGTCTCCCTCGCGGCCGGCAGGTGCTGCTGGGTTGCGATCATCGTGGGTCCCCCGATCGATGTGAGCGGTGTGGTGGTCGAGCCGCGGTCAGGACTGGGGCGGAGTGAGAATCTGACCTGGCTGGATCAGGTCGGGGTTGTCCCCGATGACCTGCCGGTTGGCGTCGTACCACCGGTGCCACTCGCGGTTGATCTCTGCGTTGCCGGCGTTCTCGGGCAGATGCTGCTTGGCGATGTTCCAGAGGTTGTCCCCGCGCTTGACGACGACCTGCTGCTGGGAGTCGGCGCCGCGCACCGGTGCCCGGGTGACCGGGTCGGCGGTCGCGGGCCGGTCGGGGTTGGGCAGCCCGGCCCGGTCGAACCCGATCCGGCCGGAGCTCACCGAGCTCGGGCGGTCGGGCATGGGGAGCTGGGCGTCGCGGATGTTCGTGCCGCCGGGGCGGTCGAGGTCGGGAAGCTGGATTCCGCCGGGAAGCTGGCTGTCGATGGTGCCGGGCCGGTCGAGCCCGGGCAGCATCTGCGCGGCCGCGGCGGCCTGGGTGGGCTGGTCGACCGTGGCGGCGTTGGCGGGCAGCGATCCGAGCACCGGCCCGGCGGCCACGGACAGGCCGAGGGCGACGCGAGCCGCCCGCCGGTAGAAGGCCGGGGTGACGCGTTCGGCCAGTGAGCCGCAGGCGGCGCCGATCGCGCCGGGCAGCGCCGACAGCGCCATCAGCACGGTGCCGAGCGCCAGCCAGGCGAAACAGGCCCAGGCGAGCACCGCGACGACGAAGACCAGAAGCGCGTCGAACGTCAGGGCGCCGTCTCGCACGGCCGTCAGGCTGCCGGCGGTGAGCCAGTGAAGGGCCCAGGCGCCGGCGAGGAAGGCGAGCAGCACGCCGATCGGCGAGACGACCCGGCGGACGATCCGCATGACTTGGCCTCCGAAGCATTCGTTTGCTTGCGTTTGCTTTCATACTCTGCGGTTCGCTGGGATGTCAACACGCTTGCCGGTGGCCGAGTTGAGGCCTGGTCGCGATCCACCTCGGCCATTGGGGCTCTGACCTGGGCGTTCGCCTGCCGATTCGGCTGACTGTGGCGCGGGTGCGGGCAGGGGATTGTTCGGAAAAAACACCCGGATCGGAGTGCCGCACCCTGCTGCGACCGCCTCCGCGAGCCTCGGTTCCATCCCACTGAGACGTCTTTGATGCCGTTTGCCTTCGTTTGCTTCTACTGAGCCGCGTTCACGTCGGACGGGAGATCAGGAGAGCCGGCCGGGTCGCGATCTTCACCGGCTGCCGAGGAAGTACGGTGGGGCGCGTGCGCTGGGAAAGTCTTTTCGCCGACCTCGACTCCCAGATGGAGGAGTTGGAGGCGGCCGAACTCGCGTCCGAGGTCGCCGACCGGACCCGCCGCGAGGTCGCGTTGTTCCGCCTGGTCGACCGGCTGCGACCCGCGTTCGGTCACCCGGTGACGGTCTTCACCCTCGGCGGCGGCAAGGTCGCCGGACACGTCTCGGGCGTGGGTGCGGACTGGCTGCTGGTCGCGGAGGACTTCCGCTTCGAGGTGCTGATGCCGCTGGACTCCATCACCGGCATCACCGGGCTCGGCAACCTCACCGCCGCGCCGGGAAGCGAGGGAAAGGTCGCGGCGCGACTGACGCTCGGCCACGCGTTGCGTGGTGTGGCGCGCGACCGGTCGTCGGTGGCGGTCTCGTTGCGCGACTCCACGACGGTCACCGGAACGATCGACCGGGTGGGTGCGGACTTCTTCGAGATGGCCGAGCACGGCCCGGCGGAGATTCGCCGCGCTCGCGACGTCAAGGGAGTGCGAACGGTGCCGTTCGGTGGGGTCTCGTTCGTACGGCGTTCGTGAGCAGCAGAACGGGTCCGCCTACACCTCTTCGGCCTTGCCGTAGGGATGAGTGGTGATGAAGTCGCGGGTCTCGGAGTACATCCGCTCGATGTAGGTCTCCAGGGCGGTCGACTCGACCCGCCACTGGCCCCGGCCGCCGATCTTGATCGCCGGAAGCTCGCCGCTGCGCACCAACGCGTAGGCCTGCGCGGACGAGATGTTGAGCACTTCGGCAACATCGGCCAGCTGCAGGAACCTTGTCGTGCCAGGCAACGCGTTCTCCTTCCGGGCTTGATGCCTTGTCAGTCTGCCACGTGTTTGCTTGCGGTTGCGTTCGGTTGTCCACAGGTCCATGGGAGCGTTCCCACTTCCCTTACCCCACTCCGTGGCGAACTGATCACGCCTGTGGTGGGTTCGGTCGACTTCTGCCCGGTTCAGGTCACCGTGCCCTGCCCGGAGGGGGGTTGGTCCGGGGTGCGTGGCGGCCACGAGCCCGGGGCTTGTCCACAGGTGCGCCCGTTTCGGGAGCAGGTGTGCCCGTACGTCCGGGACAATTGGTGTCGTACTGTTCTGGTCGGCGTCTCGCCGGCAGTCGACCGGCGACTGGTCGCCGGCCGGCGCCCGCACCAGCGTTCGCGTCCACCTGACGTCGCGGCACCCCATGACCCCGGAGGAACTCTTGTCGGATGCGCCGTCGCCCAAGGCCACTCGGCAGTCGCGGCCCCGGTGGCTCGACCCCAAGCTCTTTCTCGGCATCCTGCTGGTGCTCGCGTCCATGGCGCTCGGCGCGCGGGTGATCGCGCAGTCGGACAAGACCGCCGAGGTCTGGGCGGTGAAGGACGACGTGACTCTCGCGCCGACCACCACGCTCACCCAGAGCCAGCTGGTGGCCCGGAAGGTGCGTTTCACCAGCCAGACGGACGCCGACCGCTACGTCTCGGCGACCGCGCAGATCCCCGAGGGTGCCCGGATGGTCCGTGAGGTGGGGCCGGGTGAGTTCCTTCCCCGGGACGCCTGGACCGACCACGCCGACGAGCAGTTGCTGGACACCCCGATCCCGGTGACCGCGGCCGGCCTGCCCACGTCGATCCACAAGGGCGACCGGGTCGACATCTACGTCGTCCGCGCCAACGACGACAAGTTCCGTCCGGACAAGGGCATCCTTGCGGCCAGCAACGTCATCGTCGTCGACCTGCCCTCGGGCGGCGGATTCAGCGGTGGCGGCGACGCCAGCGCGACCGTCCGGGTGGCGCTCGACCAGATGAGCAAGGGGTTCACCCTCGACCAGTTCGTCGGCGACGTCTCCGGCGGCAGGGCCGTCCTCGTCAAGCACGTCGCACCGAAGAGGTGACATCGTGAGCCTTCCCGTTCTCACCGCCGTCACCGGCGCACAGTGGGAGTCCGACCTCGTTTCGGCGCTGGAGCGCAGCTCGCTCGGGCTGGACGTCGTCCGGCGCTGCGTCGACCTGCCCGACGTGCTCGCCACCGCCCAGTCCGGGCAGGCCCGCGCCGTGCTGTTGTCGGCCGACCTGCGCCGGCTCGACCGTGACGCCGTGGCCCGGCTGATGGCCGGGGGCGTCGCGGTGGTCGGCGTGGTGACGCCGGGCGACCTGGCGGGAGAGGACCGGCTGCGCCGGCTCGGCATCAGCCGGGTCGTCCCGGCCGACGCCCCCGCCGACGTACTCGCCGGAGCGGTGGCCGAGGCGGTCGAGGTCACCCAGACCGCCGGGCCGGTGCCGGTCGCGGAGTTCGCGATGTCCGACCCGCACCGGTCGATGCCGACCCTGCCCCCGGCGGAGGAGGTGCCGGCGTACGAAACCGGTACGGGCACCGGACAGATGCTGGCGGTCTGGGGACCCACCGGTGCGCCGGGCCGGACCTCCGTGGCGGTCACGCTGGCCACCGAGCTCTCACTGTTCGGCGTACCCACCGTGCTGGCCGACGCCGACGTCTACGGCGGCGTGGTGGCCCAGACCCTCGGCCTGCTCGACGAGGCCCCCGGCCTCGCCGCCGCCTGCCGGTCCGCCAACAACGGCACCCTCGACCTGCCCGCGCTCGCCCGGCACGCCCGGGAGGTGCTGCCCAGGCTGCGGGTGCTCACCGGCATCCAGCGTGCCGACCGCTGGCCGGAGCTGCGGGCCAGCGCACTGGAGCAGGTCTGGGACCTGTCCCGCCAGCTCGCCGCGGCCATCGTGGTCGACTGCGGGTTCAGCCTCGAACAGGACGAGGAGATCTCCTTCGACACCGCGGCGCCCCGCCGCAACGGCGCGACCCTCACCACCCTGGAGCTCTGCGACACCGTTGTCGCCGTCGGCGCCGCCGATCCGATCGGCCTGCAGCGGCTGATCCGGGGGATCGAGGAGCTGCGGGAGGCGGTGCCGGGCGCGGTGATCCGGGTGGTCGTCAACGGCGTACGCAAGGGGCCGGTCGGCGGTGACGCGGAGAGCCAGATCCGGGAGGCGCTGCGGCGCTACGTCGGCATCGACTCGGTGGTGTGCGTTCCCTACGACCGGGTTTCCTTCGACACCGCGCTCGCCCAGGGCCGCACCCTGTCGGAGGTGGCGGCCAAGTCGCCCGCCCGCGTCCCGCTGCGGGTGCTGGCCGCGGACCTGATGGGCATCACCATGCCCAAGCAGCGCCGGCGGGCGCGCAGGCGTTAGGCCGGCACGACCCGGGACAGGTCCCGAGCGCCGGCCCGCGTGCCGCGGCGGTCCGGCCCGCGATCGGGTCTGCCGGCGTGTCACGATGACCCGGTGGCACGCGGAGGAGCTTGACGAATCGGGAGGTACGCCGATGCCGGACCGGCTGAGCGCGCTCGACCTGTCGTTCCTCTACCTCGAGGAACCGACCACGCCGATGCACGTGGGCAGTGTCAGCGTGTTCGACACACCCGAGGACGGGTTCGGGTACGACACCCTGCTCTCGCTCGTCCGCGAACGCCTGGCCTACGTGCCGCGTTACCGGCAGCGGATCCGCCGCGTCCCCGGCAACCTCGCCAATCCGGTGTGGGTGGACGACGAGGACTTCGACCTCACCTACCACGTACGCCGGTCCGCGGTGCCCCGTCCGGGCACGCTCGACCGGCTGCACGAGCTGGTCGCCCGGCTGATGAGCCGGCCGCTGGACCGCGAGCGCCCGCTGTGGGAGATGTATCTCGTGGAGGGCCTGGAACACGGCAGGTTCGCGCTGGTGTCCAAGACCCACCAGGCCGTCATCGACGGGGTAAGCGCCGTCGACATCGGCCAGGTGGTGCTGGACCCGCAGCCGCAGGCGCCGGAGGCCCCGGCCGACAACTGGGTGCCGAGCCCGGAGCCGACGTCCCTGGAACTCCTCGCCGGGGCGGTGGCTTCCGCGGTGTCCCGGCCGACCGACCTGCTGGAGACCGCCCGGCACACCGTCGCCGAGTTGCCCCTGACCGGCGGGCGGCTGGTGCGCGGGGTGGGCAGCGCCGCCGGCAGCCTGGTCACCGCCCTCAGCACCGCCGCGTGGCCGGCGCCGGGCAGCCCGCTCAACGTGCCGATCAGCTCCCAGCGGCGGTTCACCACCGTGGACACCTCGCTGGACGACTACCGCGCGGTCCGCGCCCGGCTGGGCGGTGACGTCAACGACGTGGTCCTCGCCACCATCGCCGGTGCGCTGCGGTCGTGGCTGTTCACCAGGGGCGTGCGGGTGGCGCCGACCACGTCGGTGCGGGCCCTGGTGCCGATGAGCGTGCTCACCGGTGAGGGACAAAGCCGGGTGGCGGAGTACATCGTGGACCTTCCGGTCGGCGAGGGCAGTCCGGCCATGCGGTTGCACCAGGTGTCGTACGCCATGAAGGCCCACCAGGAGACGGGCCGGGCGGTGCGGGCGCGGGCGCTGGCGGGCATGGCGGGCTTCGCCCCGCCGACGCTGCACGCCATGGGTGCCCGGGTGGCGAGTTCGCTGTCCCGGCGTATTTTCAACCTGGTGGTCACGAACGTCCCGGGTCCGCAGAGCCCGCTGTACGTCGCGGGGACCCAGATGACCGGTACCTACCCTGTCGTCCCGCTGGCCAAGGGGCAGGCGCTGGCCATCGGCCTGACGTCGTACAACGGGGTCGTGTGCTTCGGCCTGAACGCCGACCGCGACGCGATGTCCGACCTGGACGTGCTCGCGCAGTGCATCCCCGATGCCCTGGCCGAGTTGATTGACCTGGTCGACACCGATGGCCTGGTTGAGCCCCCGCCAAGTCAGCCCGATCGTCGGCGGGGAAAGGCACACTGAAAGATGAGGACGCGGAGCCAGGGTGAGGAGGTCGCCATGAGTGGCCCACGACGCGGCTTGGTTCTCGGTGCCGGCGGCGTCCTCGGCGCGGCCTGGACGATCGGCGCACTCTGTGCGCTGGAGGAGGAAACCGGGATCAGGGCGACGAAGGTCGACCTCCTGCTCGGCACCTCCGCCGGTTCCGTGGTCGCGGCCCTGCTCGCCGCCGGAGTGACCCCTGAGGAGCAGCGAGCCCACCAGCGCGGTGAGGTGCTCGACGGGAGCCTGCTGAACGACGTCAACTTCGACTACGCGTTCGGCGGCCGCCCGCCCACGCCCTGGCCCGGGGTCGGCTCGGCTCGGCTGCTCGCCTCGGTGGTCCGTGACCGCCGGCTGCTCAGCGCGCCGGTCGTGCTGGCCGGCCTGGTGCCGCGCGGCCGCGGCTCGGTGGAGGAACTCCTCCGGCTGGTCGGGGGCATCGTCCCCGAATGGCCTCGCAAGCCGGACCTGAAGGTGGTCGCCATGGACTACCACGCCGGCGCCCGGGTCGCCCTGGGCGTCGACGCGGAGCACCCGACCACCCCGTCGGAGGCGGTGGCCGCCTCCTGCGCGATCCCCGGCTGGTTCGCACCGGTGGAGATCGGCGGCCGGGTGTACGTCGACGGCGGTACGTCCTCCATCGCCTCGGTCGACCTCGCGGTCGGGCACCGGCTCGACGAGGTGTTCGTCCTCGCGCCGCTGGCCTGGATGGCGTCCCCGGAGTCGATGGGACCGTCGATGTGGATGCTGCAGCACTGGCGGCGTTCGCTCACCCGCCAGCTCAACCGCGAGGTCGAGGCGCTGCGCGCCGACGGCGCCAAGGTCACCGTGATCGCCCCGTCCGCTGAGGACCTCACCAAGCTCGGCACCAACCCGATGGACGAGCACCGCCGGCTGGACGTGCTGGAGACCTCGATGCGCACCAGCCGGCTCGCGATGCAGGGCATGCGCCGCCGGCGGACCACCCGGTCCAACGGCCGCCCCGTCCGCAAGCACCGCGACCTGCAACGCCGCGCCGACGCGTCGGAGGCCAAGCGCCGCGACCGGTCCTGACCCGCTACGTTCGTCCGTACAACCCGGACAGACCCCGGGCGGACGGCGCAGAGGAAGGACGCAGCGCATGCGGGTGTACCTCGGAGTGACCCTCACCGAGTTGGCGGGCGCCGTCGCACAGGGCGGTTTCGGCCCGCCGCCGCTGGCCGCCGCCGCGGTCACCCCGGAGCTTCGGGAGTGGTACGCCGAAGGCGACCTGGAGGAGCTCGAGTACGCCGCGACGATGGCGGCCGCCCGGGAGTCGCTGCGCCGGCTGAGCCTCGACCCGGACACGCCGCGCCGCCGGGTGGTGGTGGCCGCCGACGCCGCGGACGGGCTGGTGCTTCCGGACCGGTCCGGTGACCGCGCGGCGGTCGTGGTGCAGGCGCCGATCCCGATGGACAAGGTGGCCGCCGTGCACGTCGACGACGTGGCGGCCGCGGAGGTCGTGGCCACGGCGGCCGAGGCGGTCGCCGCGGCCGACGCCGGGGACGAGGACGCCGGGTTCGCGGTGGACGAGGCCGAGGGCCGGGAGCTGTTGTGGTACGCCCGGCAGGAGATCGCCGGCCTGTTGCGGGAGTGACGCCGGCGCCGCGGGACGGACGTCCGTACGCCGGTCCTGCAGCCGTACAGCCGTACGCCGGTCAGTCCGTGGGGGACTCGTCCTCGACGTGCGCGCCCTCGGGCTCCTCGGCCGCGGCCGCCTTGACCACCGCCTCCAGCTTCGACCGGGCGCCGAGCTTCTCCAGCACCTTCCGCACGTGGCTGCGCACCGTGGGGTAGGCGATGTTGAGCCGGGCGGAGATCTCCCGGTTGTCCAGGCCCTTGGACATCATCGCGAGGATCTCGCGTTCGCGGGTGGTGAGGCTGGCCAGCGCCTGCGCCCGGTCGCTGCGTTCGCGGGTCGCCTCGCGGCTGCGGCTGAGGAGCTCGTGCAGCTTCGACGCGGGGATGAGCATCTCCCCGGCCGACGCCCGCAGCACCGCGTCCACGATCTCCTCACCGCTCGCGGTCTTGATGAGGTAGCCGGACGCCCCGGCCTCGATCGCGGCGATCATCGCCTGGTCGCTGTCGTCGGCGCTGACGAAGACCACCGCGGCCTCGGGGCGGTGCTGACGGATACCCGCGGCGGCGTCCACGCCGCTGCCGTCGGGCAGCCAGAAGTCGAGGACGGCGACGTCGATGCGTTCCTGCTCGGCCGAGCGGGCGGCGTCGGCGACCGTCGGGGCCCAGCCCTGCACGTGCAGGTCGGGGTGCTCGTCGAGCAACGCGGACAGGCCCTCCGCGACGACCTGGTGGTCTTCGACGATGAGGACCTGAACGGGCCCGGACTCCGGCTCGGCGTTCACCGGCCGTGCCTGGTTCGCGGCTTCGCGCTCACTGGTCGCCTCCGGTCATTCCCGCTTCCCGCGGGACCCAGAACTCCACGGTAGTCCCGGACCCGGGCGCGCTCTCCACCCGGCACCACCCGCCCGCGATCTCGGCCCGGTCGCGCATCAGGGTCAGTCCCAGATGCCCCGCTTTGGCTTCCGTTTCGAGCGGGTTGTACCCCACGCCGTTGTCGATGATCTCCACGAGTACGCCGTCCTCGACGTCGGAGAGCCGGACCCGGAGCTCCCCGGCCTGGGCGTGCTTGCGTACGTTCATCAACGCCTCCTGGGCGATCCGGTAGATCAGCACCCGGGTCTCCTGCGGCGGCTCCACCTCCATCCGGCTCTCCAGTACGCACCGCAGGCTGGTCTCGGCGCGCAGCTGCTCGAGGTAGACGTTCACCGCCGCCATCAGCCCCTCCTGCTCGAGGGCGGGCGGGCGGAAGTCGAAGATCATCCGGCGGAGCCGGTCGGCGGCCAGCCGGATCGTCTCCTCCAGCTTGGCCAGCACCCGCAGGTCCTCGGGGTCGCGCAACCGGCGGCGGAGCTGCTGCAGGCGCAGGGCCGCCGCGGTGATCACCTGCAGGCTGTCGTCGTGGATGCCGGCGGCGATCCTCAGCCGTTCGCGTTCCTGTGCGCCCACCAGGTCGACCAGGACGTGCCGGTGTTCCTGCCCGGCCGCGCGCAGGGCCTCCACGCTGCGTTCGAGGACGGCGCGCGATCCCGCCGACTCGGTCATGTCCCGTACGGACAGGATCACCCGCGGGCCGTCCTCGGTCCGGATCCAGGCGATGCTCACGTCGACGGGGAAGTCGGTGCCGTCCCGGCGCCGCCCGGTCAGCTCCATCCCCTCCGGTGCGGTGGGCTCGCCGGCCCGGTGCGGGGGTACGTCGGTCTCCCGGCGGTAGATCGTCACCGGGTGGTCGGGCAGGAGCACGTCGACCGACTGGTTCACCAGGTCCTCGCGGGCGAAGCCGAACATCTGCTCCGCCGCCGCGCTCACCAGCCGGATGACCCCGGAGCTGTCCACGATCAGGGTGGCGTCCGGTGAGGACTCGAACAGCTGCTGGTACTGCGCCTCGGCGAGGCTGAGGTCGGTGATGTCTCGCAGGAACACCGCGACGCCGCGATGTCCGTGCGCCATCGGGCTGGCCGACACCTCCACCCGGAACGTGTTGCCGTCCTTGCGGCGACCGGACGCGGTGAAGTGCACCTCGGCCTGTTCCTCGCCGCCGCCGCGGCCGAGCAGCCGGTGGATCACCTCGTCCGCCGGCTCGCCGTACCCCGACGCCGGAACGAGCTTGGTGATCGGCTCGCCGACGACCTCCATCCGGCGGTAGCCGAAGAGTTCCTGGACCCGGGCGTTGACGGTCTCGATGGTGCCGTCCGGGCCGACCAGGACCGCCGCCGCGCCCACCCGGTCCAGCAGCTGGCGCAGGGTGTTGGCGTTCTGCAGGGTGGCCGCGCCGGTACGGCGTTCGTTCTCCAGGTTGCGGCGCAGCACCTGGATGCACTCCCGTGCCAGCGGAACGGAGATGCTCAGCTGACCGCGGGACGCCCGGGTGATGGCGTCCAGGATCTCCTCGTCGGGGATGCCCTTGACGAGATACCCGCTGGCGCCGGCGGCGAGCACGTCCACCGCGCTGCCTGGATCCTCGTACGCCGACAGCACGAGCACCGCGGTGGTCGGGCTGCCGTCCAGGATCGACCGCACGCTGGCCTGCGCGGTGCCGCCGGGCATCCGGACGTCGAGCACCACGACCCGCGGCCGGTCCCGCAGGGCGAGGCGTACGGCGTCGGGATGGCTCACCGCCTGCCCGACCAGCTCCAGGTTGGGCTGTAGCGAGATCAGGTCGGCCAGCGCGTCGCGCAGCGCGCGGTCGTCGTCTGCGATGACGACCCGGACGGACTGCTCAGGCATCGCGGCCCCCGAAGGAGGCGATCGTGGCCTGCAGGCCGGACCGGCTCAACCGGGTGGGCATCCGGTCGCGCAACCAGGGCAGCGCGGCCGACAGCGGTTCGATCAGGACGCGGTAGTTCTCCTCCTCCATCCGGTCACCCGCCGCGACCGCGGCGGCGGCGTCCCACGCGGCGGCCCAGAACGCCCACTCGGTGCGCTGGTGGCGCTGAGCCGTGGCCATCGCGTCCCGCCGGGCCTGGACCGCGGCGTCCAGGATCGCCCGGCGTTCGGCCGGGGTCGTCCCGTGCCCGAGCGACGCCCACGCCAGCGCCCGCTCGGACCGGGACTGCCGCCGCCAGGCGGCCACCACCTCGTCGATCTGCGCACCGCCGACGCGGTTGAGGTGCGAGATCAGGTGGAGTACCCCGCGCGTGTTGGGCCCGAAGACGTCGGTCATGCCGACGCACCTCCCTCATGCCCGGTGCTGCTCCGTCAGCTCAGTACTTCAGGTCCGCGGGGAGCCGGTACCTCTTCTGCGGAGGCAACTGCACCTTGCCCTCGGACTTGTCGACGGTGACCGTGGCGGTTCCCGCGCCCTGGCTTCGTGCTCCGACGAGCTTGAAGACCACCTTGTTCTGTGCGTCCGCCGGGATCGTGTACGTGCCGGCGGCGAGCGCGGAACCCTTCTCGTTGACGCGGAACGCCGCGACGAGCTGGCCCTGCACGAAGACGTGGACCGCCTCGTTCGGTGCGAAGCCCTTCGCGTAGAAGTTCAGCATCGTGCCCGGCAGCCCGCCCCAGGTGCTGGTGCGCACGCTCGGCTGGTACTTCTGGGCGAGGAACCCGGTCTTGGTGGACGCGCGGGACTGCTCACCCACGAAGACCAGCGACTGCCGGCCGAACAGTCCGTACGGCACCTTGAAGCCGACTCCGCCGATGGTGCCGTTGTCCGCGGCCCGCATCGTCATCACCGGTGTGCCGTCCGGGCTGTTGAAGTAGCCGAGCACCCGCTCGTTCGGTGCGAAGCCCTTACCGGTCAGGTTGATCGTCTGGTTGGCCCTGGCCGAGAACGGCTTGGTCAGCACCATGGGGTACTGCCGCAGCAACTGGAACGGAGCCAGCGCCGTGGTCTTGCTCTTCGCGCCCACCAGGATCACGGTGTTCTGGCCGACCGCGCCCACACCGACGCGCAGCGAGGCGTGGGACAGCCGGCCCGCCGGGTCGGCGCGCAGCATGGAGCTGGGCACGCCGGAGATCCGGCCCCAGTAGACCCTGATGGGCTCGTTGGGTGCGAAGCCCTCGGCGTCAACCTGGAGTTGCGTTCCCGGTGTTCCCACCTCGTCGCTGAGCGACATCAGCCCGACGCCGGACTGCGCGGCGAGCTGGGCCTTGGCCACCTTGGTCGTGCTGCCGACCTGGGCCAGGGTGACGATCTGCTTGCCGCCCTGGTTGGCGACGCCGACCGGGTATGTGAAGTTGGCGTTGACCACGCCGTCACGGTTGGCCCGTGCGGAGGCCACCACCCTGCCCTTGTTCGCGGCCGTGGCGGCGGCCTTCGCCTTGCCCTTGCCGGTGGCCTTGGCCGGGCTCGTCCCGGTGGACAGCATGACGTCGACCCTGGCGCCCTTGTCGAAGCCCGAGCCGTTGACGCCCACCTGTCCGCCCGGCTTGGCCAGCGCGGGGTTGAGGACCGCGACCGGCCCGGCGCCGACGGGCACCTTGTGGCCGTTGAACCGTACGATCTTCGTCGGCTGGCGTACCTCGGGGACCTTCACCTCGGTGGTCCTGCCCGAGCCCTGACCGGTGAGGTCGACGGCGTCTCCCTTGCCGCCGGACGAGGGGAGGAAGGACCGCGCGATCGAGATGACGGCCAACGCGACGACCGTTACGACGAGGATCTGTTTCCAGGTCCATTTCGACATGTTCATCGTTCACTCCCGTTTCACCCCAGCGCCCCCCAGCAGGGCGGGTGGTCACTTGACGATCCGGTAGACGGAGAGGTGGATGTTGCCTCGGTTGAGGTCCCACACGCGTTCGCCGTGCTGGTCGATCGCGTCGAGCATCCACTGCTCCTGGCCACCGGTGTTGTTGCGTTCCATGGCCTGTCGCATCTTGTTGGACATGACGACGTAGTCGATGTTCGCCCAGTTCTTCCGGAACAACTTGTCGCGGACGGCCGGGTCCGAGGCCGCCTTGAAGTGTGAGTGCGCGCGCGGGAAGTACGGCGGCACGTCGTGCAGCGTGGTCCAGATGTCGTCGTCGATGATGATCCGGGCGTTCGCCGGGATGTTGGCCCGCACCCACGCCACCTGCTGGTTCTGCAGCGGTGTGACCTGCAGGTGGTAGAGGTCGTGGACCTGGATCTGGCCCTGCGTGTTGTGGGACAGGAAGTACCCGCCCGGGATGACCAGCGCCGCGGCCACGATCGCGGTGGTCGTGGCCACCTGCAGCGGGCGCGGAACTGCCTTCATCAGCGTGCCGAACACCAGTCCGGCGTTCATCGCCAGCACCGGGATCATCGGCACGATGTAGAAGTCCAGCAGCACGCTCCCACGCGCCATGTAGACGCCGTAGCCGAGCGCCATCAGCCCCGCCACGAGGTAGCCGGTGCGGGACTTGTCCCTCGACCACAGGATCAGCACGACCACGACCGCGATCACCCCGCCGATCAGGATGATCGGGTCGCGTGACATCCAGGAGTTCTCCAGCAACCGGACGAACAGCTCCCGCCCGGAGATGCCGGTCCGGTTGGACTGCCACCAGATCGTGTACAGCAAGGACACGTGCTTGGTCTGCGGGGTGTTCAGGTCGAAGTTCATCCCGGCCGGCAGCAGCTCGTTGCGCAGCGCGGCGAACAACAGGTAGAAGCCGACCGGTATGCCGGCGCCGAACCACCAGAAGCTGGTCTGGAACCTCCGGCTGCGGCTGTCCTTGGAGTACTTGTGGGCCATGTAGGCCAGCGCCGGAAGGAAGAAGACCGCGTTCTCCTTGGTGACCATCGCCAGGCCGAACGCCAGCCCGGCCGTGATCGCGGTGACCACCCGGTCGCCGTTGCGGGCGATGAGGTACACCGCCAGCAGCACCCAGACCACCATCAGGTTGTCCAGCAGGACCTGGCGCTGGTAGTACACCGCGAGCGGGGAGAAGTTGAAGACGAAGCAGGCGAGGAACGCCCCGGCCGAACTGTTGCAGAACCTCCGGACGATGCCGAACAACAGCCCGGTGCTGATCACGTGCGCGATCACCATCAGCACCCGCATCGTGTTGATCGGGTTGCCGAACGCCTCGAACTGGTTGGGCAGCACGTTGGCCCAGGCCGCCATCACCAGCCAGCCGAAGGGCGCGTGGTCGTAGAAGTAGGTGTACGGCGACAGTGCATGCTCGCGCAGGACCGCCCACGCCTGCTGGGTGTAGATGCCCTCGTCGGTGATGTACAGCGGATAGAGGAACGTGTGGTAGGCGTGCGTGATCGCCCCGCTCACCAGGGAGATCAGCAGCAACAGGTTCGGCCGCTGCCGCATGCGTTCCCGGAGCGCGGGGTTGGGGGTCGCCGTAGCGACGTCAGCTGCTGCCACTGCGCATCGCCTTCCTCGGGCTGTCGGCGGCCGGCATCTCGGCGGTCCGGGTGGCGCCCGGGTCACGCGAGCCCCGGACCGCGCCGGGGTTGCCGAACGCGTCCGCTGTGCCGGCGGGCCGGGTCCGGTCCGGGACGGCGCCGCGGTGGGCGCCGACGTGCTCGGTCTTCTCCCAGTCCCCGCGTCCGGCCAGCTGCCGGCGCAGCGCCCGCACCGAGGCGTACGCCATCACGAACTGGTACGGAATCCAGGTGAGGGCCATCTTCAGCGTCAGTGCCGGGCTCGGCTTCATGCCGTGTGCCTCGGTGAACTCGTGCAGGCCGACCACCGCGGTGAGGAAGTGCGCGGCCAGCAGCAGTACCGGCATGAAGGAGAGCAGCGCCACCCCGACCGGAGCGTGCAGGAACAGCATCATCCCGACCGCGAGCGGGGTGTAGACGCCGAGCATGGCCTGGGCGTACGGGAAGGCCAGGGTGTAGCAGGCAAGGAAGCGTTGACGCCGGGTGGGCAGCTTCTTCCAGGTGCCCTTGCGCAGCGTCTGCATGAACCCCTGGTTCCAGCGGGTGCGCTGCCGTACGAAGCTGCCGAGCGTCGGGGGAGTCTCCTCCTTGGTGACGTACCGGTCGTCGTAGATCACCCGGATCGGCTCACCCATCGCACAGACCCGCAGCCCGATCTCGGCATCCTCGGTGAGGTTGGTCTCGTCCCAGCCGCCGAGGTACTCCATCAGCTTCCGGTTGAAGAAGCAGGTGTTACCGCCGAGCGGGATCGAGCCGTGCTTCGCGTGGTGGTGCAGGCGGCTCTTGAACCAGAAGAAGTACTCCAGCACGTTGAACGTCGAGTACCAGTTCGAGCTGTAGTTCATCAGCTGTACGCCCGACTGCACCACGTTGACCCGTTCGCGCACCATCACGGTGTTGACCACCCGCAGGATGTCGGGGTGCATCTCGTCCTCGGCGTCGAAGATCGTCAGCACGTCACCGCGGGCCTGCCGCAGCGCGCAGTTGAGGCCGTGCGGCTTGTTGATCGGCTGGTCGTCGAAGACCACGAGCGAGGCGTTGTCGATGCCCTCGTAGCGCAGTTCCTCGATCTTGGCCTGGACGGCCGCGATGGTTCCGGTGTCGTCGGCGGAGCACACGACCAGCACCTGCAGCAGGTGCATGGGGTAGTTACTGTGCACGATCCGGTCGACGGTCGTCGCGATGACCTCTTCTTCGTGCCGAGCCGGAAGAATCGCGGTGAAGGACAGGGCCGGAGCGGCGAAATGTTCTGGGGCCGCGTTGCTTGCGTTCGGCGGCTGGTCCCAGGTGTAGATCATCAGGTACAAGGTGTGCGCCGCCTGGACGCTCAGCAGGAGAGAGATCCCCACCAGGCCCGCGAAGATGAACGACTCCATCCTTCTTGCCACCCCATATCCATGTCGCGCTGACGGCGAGGTTGATGCCCATCGCGGCCGCGATGCCGAAGGCGTTCCCGACCAGGTAGAAAATGCCGAGTCTGTCCAGTGCCCACACGACCGTGACGTTCACCGAGAGGGCGACCAGAGCGGTGGCGTTGAACTTCGTGAAACGAAGGAGGGACGCCTGCCTGGAGCCGAACGTCCAGACCTCGTTGAGTACGTAGTTGTTGGCGATGGCGAGTTCGGTGGCCATCACCGATGCCAGGACGAGCGGCAGGCGGAGGACGCCGTGGATGAGCTGCAGGGCAAGGGTGTTGACGCCCGCGCCCACCAGCCCGACGACGGAGAACCGCCAGACCCTCGGATCGAGGATCAGCCTGGCGGCGCGTCGCCAGCATCGCTGGTACGCACGCGTGAGAGAAAGCCCGTGGGCGCTCATGAGGCGCCGCCCCCCATGACGGTCCGCTTGGTTCGTCCATCGCAATCCTCCGTTGACGCAGCGCCACACACCTCCCCCGGCCATCCGCGATCGCCACCCCCCTTCGGGGGAGTCGGGGCCTCCCTCCTCCCGGTGACGGGCACCGCGAACGCCCACCAGGGCAGGAGAAGTCCGGACAAGGCCGCCTCCTGGGCATCGCCGCACCCGGACCGGCGGGGCCGGGCGAGGTAGCGGCGCAAGGCGTCGTTGACACCGGGCCGTGAGGGTTCGCGGCATTCGCGCAGCCGCGGGTGGCCGGGTGTCCGCCACCGCGGAAGCCGCCCGGCCGCGAGGTGCCGGGACGTACGCTGACGATCTGGCAACCGGGCGTACGGGGGACTACGGCGGCGGGGCTCGCATCCCCTGCACCGGCCGTACCGTGGAGGTAGGAGCGGCATCGCCTGGGGGCGGGAGGGGCCGATGACTGTCCGTCTGCTGATCGCGGAGGATCACGCCGTCGTGCGGCAGGGACTGATGATGTTCCTGAAGCTGGACGACGGCATCGAGGTGGTGGGGGAGGCGCGAAACGGACGGGAGGCCGTCGAGCTCGCACACAAGGTCACACCGGACGTCGTGCTGATGGACCTGCTGATGCCGGTGATGGACGGCATCAGTGCCACCGCGGCCATCCGGCGTGAACTGCCCGAGGTCGAGGTGGTCGCGCTGACCAGCTTCCTCGAGGACCACCTCGTGGTGGACGCGCTGCGTTCCGGCGCGATCGGCTACCTGCTCAAGGACACCGACGCCGACGGGCTGCGCCGTGCGGTGCGTGCGGCGGCCGCCGGACAGGTCCACCTGTCGCCGGCCGCGGCGGCCCGGCTGGTACGCGACATGCGGGTGACCAACGCGCCCGGACCGCTGACCCGGCGCGAGGTCGAGGTGCTGATCCTGCTGGCCCGCGGCCGGTCCAACAAGGAGGTCGCCCGCGAGCTGTCCATCGGGCAGCAGACGGTCAAGACGTACGTCAGCAGCATTCTTCGCAAGCTGGACGTGCAGAGCAGGACGCAGGCCGCGTTGTACGCGGTGCAGACCGGTCTGGTGTCCACCCACGAACTGGCGCAGGCGTGACCGGTCGCACGGCGGTCGGCGGAGTCAGCGGGGGCACCGGGGTCACCGGAGTCACGGGGGTCACCGGTGCCACGCCGGATGCGCCGCGGGCGGTGCCGGCCGGAACCGCGGCGGACGTGGCCGATGTCAACGACGCCTTGCTGCACGGGCAGCTCGACCGGGACTCGGTGCTGCGGCTGGTGGCCGGCGGTGTGCGCCGCGGCCTGGCCGCCGCGGCCTGTGTGGTCTCCACCCTGGAACGCGACGGCACCCTGGTGGTCCGGGCGGCCGACGGCCGGGTGCGCCCGGACCTGGTGGGCACCGGCATTCCGGTGGCGGACTCGCCGGCGGGCGAGGCGCTGCGCCGGCGGGAGGCGGTCGTCGCCGGACCCGGACCGACGACCGCCTGGCCGGGATCGGTGCCGGGCCCGGTGCTGGTGGTGCCGATACCGGGCCGGGAGCGCCCCGGCGGCGTGATCGAGGTGGCCGACGTCGAAAGCCCCGGCGGCGCCGGGGGCCGACGGTTCGGGGCCGATGACGTGCGCACGGTCGGACTGTTCGCCGGGGCAGCGGGAATGGCGGTCGAGCACGACCGGGGCTGCGCCGACCTGGAGCTGTCGGCGGCGGTGCTGGGCGCGCCGGGTGCCGACCCGCTGCCCCGGACGCTGCACCAGCTGAGCACGTCCGCCCTCTCCGGCACGGGTGGACTGGCGGCGGCGATCTACCTGCTGGATGACAACCTCACCTTGCGCCGGGCCGCCGGCGCCGGGCCGGCCGAGTTGCTGGAGGACGGCGCGTCCGGCGCGGCGCCGAACGTCGCCCAGGCCGCGGTGGCCTCCAGGGCGCCGATCGTGCACCAGCACGTCCAGCCCGAGGGCAGGCCAGGCGCGGACCGCCGGACGACGGCGCTGGTGTGTGTGCCCCTGATGTCGCGCGATGTCGTCCTCGGTGTGCTGTGCTGCCTTTGCCCGGCCGGTTCCTATCCGGGCCGCCGCGACCTCGCGTACCTGTCCATGGTGGCGGGTAAGGCCGCGATGACCGTGGACAGCTCGCATCTGGTTGCCTCCGCGCAGGAGAAGGCCGCGCAGGAGGAACGTCAACGGCTGGCGCGGGAGCTGCACGACTCGGTGTCGCAGGCGTTGTACGGCATCGCGCTCGGCGCCCGCACCGCGCGGGAGTCGATCGGTCAGGAGCCCGAGCGGATCGACCAGCCGCTCGCCTACGTCCTGCAGCTGGCGGAGGCCGGACTGGCCGACATGCGGGCACTGATCTTCGAGCTGCGTCCGCAGGCGCTCGCCGAGGAGGGCCTGGTGGCCGCGCTCGGCAAGCAGCTGGCGGCGTTCCGGGTGCGCCACGGTGTGCGGACGCGCGCCGTTCTGGGCAACGAGCCGGCCGGGGCGTTCAAGGTGAAACAGACGTTGTACCGCATCGCGCAGGAAGCGCTGCAGAACGCCGCGAAGCACGCCGACGCGAAGAACGTGCTCGTACGCCTGGACGCCAGTCCGACGGCGCTCACCCTGGAGGTGGCCGACGACGGCGTGGGGTTCGACCCGGGCGCCTCCTACCCGGGGCACCTCGGCCTGCGGTCGATGCGGGAACGGATCGCCGAGCTGGGCGGCACGCTGGAGATCCACAGCGCGCCGGGGGAGGGCACCCGGATCGTGGCTCGGGCACCGACCGGCCTGTGGCCCTGAGCGGTCGGCGAACCGCACAGACACAGAGGGCGGTCCCGGACGCATCTACGTCCGGGACCGCCCGGTTGTGCTACCTACTTCGCGTACCTACTGAGCCTTGAGGCCCTACCATTGACCGGTTCGGCCGTTCGGTACCGCGGAGGTCACCGCTTGTCGGCGGTGGGCACCTCCGCGAGCGGCGCCTGGTACTGCCGCAGCATCTGGAGCTTGGCCTTGTCCACGGTCTTCCAGTCGTTCTTCAGAACACCGCCGGTGTCACCGGAGTTGGCGTTCCACGACCAGTAGGTGTAGTTCAGGCCGTGCTTCTTGGCGAAGGCGACCGTGGCGTGCTGCCACTTGCCCTCGGCGGTCTTCGGGCTGACCGACTTGCCACCGAACTCGCCCAGCAGCAGCGGGGTCTTGTCCTTCAGGAACGCCCAGTGCTTCTCCCAGACACCCGGAAGGTTGTTCGGGTAGTTGGGCGCCGTGAACCACTTCTGCTGGTAGACACCGGGGCCGTAGTCGTGCGGCGCGTAGACCAGCTTGTCGTTCTCCTTGAGCCGGACCGGGTTCTGCTTCGCGCCGGCGAGGTTGCCGCCCCACCAGTAGTAGTCGTTCTTGTAGGACTCGACACCCTCGACGGCGATCAGCCAGTTCGGGTTGGCCTTGAGGACGGCGTTGCCTGCCCGCTCGGCGGCGAGCCGCCAGTCGGTGGTCTTCACGCCGGTGCCCCAGGTGGCCTGGCCACGCGGCTCGTTGTGCAGGTCGGCACCGATGACCAGCGGGTCACTCTTGTAGTGCTTGGCGAGCATCGTCCAGTCGTCGATCCAGCGCTTCTCGCTGACCTGCGGGGTGTACCACAGCTCGCTCTGCGCCTGCGCCGTCGGACGGTGCCGGTCGAGCAGGACCATGAGGCCGCGGTCGGTCGCGCCCTTCACGATCTTGTCCATCAGCGGAAGGCCCTTCAGCCCCTTGAGGTCCGGGTTCAGCTTGTAGTTGATCCCGGTGGGCTTGCTTTCCTTGTCGAACATCTGGTTGGTGTAGGGCAATCGGATGGTGTTGAAACCGGTGGACCGGATCTGGTCGAGCATGCTCTCCCAGTTACGGGCCCACAGACCGTGCGGCACGAACGTCTCCGTCTCGAAGCCGAACCAGTTGACGCCGGTCAGATTGACCTTCTTGCCACTGGCGTCGACGATGTTGGACCCGTTCGTGTGCAACGGTGTCTGGATCTTGGCGTTACCGCCTGCGGTGGCATCGTCGGCACCCGGTGCATTTCCGGGCTTCGGCGCGAACGCAGCGACCAGACCAACGATCAACGACACGATCACGGGGACCAACAATACGGCGACTCGACCACGCTTTGTGGTCTTTCGATAACGAGAACTAACCCAGGTTAGCATGCTCCTCCTTCAGAATTGCTGCCAGATCCTGCTCGACGAACCGCTTACTCACGTGTCGGTGGAATCCGGCTTCGAGGGTCTGTCTAACGGCGGCGATGTCGTCGTAGTTCGACAGCGCAACTAATCGGGTATTCGGTAGACGATGGCTCAGGTCATTGACGTTCGGGGCTTCTTTGCTCCCGGCCGACTCGGTGTTCGATGTGCTGTTCGACCCGCTGTACGCGCTGTACGCGCTGTACGTATCGATGTCGAACAGAAGTACGTCGGGTGCGCGTGGTGCCTGCACCAGTGCGAGTACTTCCTCGCTGTTGCCGGCAACCCCGAGCAGTTCGAGGTCTGGCTCGTCGGCCAGCAGGTCGACAAGTGCATCGACCAGTTCGCGATGATTGCCGACGACGACCACACGAGTTCTTCGAATGACTCCTCCCGGCAACGGCGATCCGAACGTTGAAAAACCTAGTGAGCGCGAGCAGCCGAGTCGTCGTACTACCGGTCGAACTTCTGGTCGCTCAAATGTGACCGGCGTCTAGTCCAGATGAATGTCGGTCAATTGCGCACGGCGGTTGATTCGATTGGCCGAGAGCGGAGTAGTTCGTTTGGACGACGCGGCCGCCTGCGCCCCGCGGGACCGGCGGAGCCGCGGTGGGGAAGGCCCGTCGTCCCGCTCCTGTGCCGGGGGTCCAGAACCGGCCCGGCGTGGACCCCCCGTGACCCGTTGACCTCACCGGGCTACGTAGGTAGCTTCCGCACATGGCCCCCGCCGACGTAGGAAGTTTTCGTCCCTCGTCCCGTCCTGCCCGCAGGTCCGTCCTGCTGGGCACCGCCGGTGCCGTCGCCGCGTTCGGCGCGCTGGGTGGCCGGGCCGCGGCTGCCACCCCGAGCGGGAGCACGCCGACACCGCTGACGCCGCCGGAGGAGCGGACCGGTCCCCGGGCGCAGGCCTGGATCCGCCGCGTCGTGGCCCGGATGTCGGTGGAGGAGAAGGTCGGCCAGCTGCTGGTGACGCATGTGTACGGCGCGGCCGCGGACAGCGCCGACGCCCGCAACACCGCGGAGTACGGCGTGGCCACGCCCGCGGAGGTGGTGGCGAAATATCACCTTGGCGGCGTCTGCTACTTCACCTGGTCGGGCAACGTCGGGCCGCTGCCCGGCGTCGCGGCGCTGTCCAACGGGCTCCAGGCCGCGGCGACCGGCACCGGCGCGGGCCTGCCGCTGCTGATCTCCACCGACCAGGAGCAGGGCACGATCGCCCGGATCGGCCCGCCGGCCACGCAGTTCCCCGGCAACATGGCGCTCGGCGCGGGCCGGGACGCCGCCGCGGCGCGGGAGGCCGCCGCGATCACCGGCGCCGAGCTCGCCGCGCTCGGGATCAACCACGACTACGCGCCGGACGCCGACGTGAACGTCGACCCGGGCAATCCGGTCATCGGCGTACGATCCTTCGGCTCCGACCCCGGGCTGGTCGCCGAACTTGCCGCCGCCCAGGTGCTCGGCTACCAGCGCGACGGCGGGGTCGCCGCCACCGCGAAACACTTCCCGGGCCACGGCGACACCAAGGTGGACAGCCACACCGGGATCCCGGAGATCCGGCACACCAGGCAGCAGTGGGAAAGCCTCGACGCGCCGCCGTTCCGCGCGGTGATCGAGGCGGGGATCGACTCGATCATGACCGGCCACCTGGTCTTTCCGGCGCTCGATCCTTCCGGTGACCCGGCGACACTGTCCCGCCCGATCGTGACCGGCCTGCTCCGGGAGGAGCTGGGCTTCACCGGCCTGGTGGTGACCGACGCCCTGGGCATGAAGGGCGTACGGGACAAGTACGGCGACGACCAGGTGGTGATCCTCGCGATCAACGCGGGGGTGGACATGCTGCTGCGACCGCCGGCCTTCGACCTGGCCCACCGGTCGCTGCTGGCGGCGGTGCGCTCCGGCCGGATCAGCCGGCACCGGCTGGACGAGGCGGTCGGCCGGATCATCCGGCTCAAGCTGGCCAACGGGATCGTCCACCACCCGGCCGTCGACGTGTCGGCGGTGGCGGACACCGTCGGTACGCCGGCACACCTGGACCGGGCCGACCGGATCACCGAGGCGACCACCACCGTGGTGAGGAACGCCGCCGGCCTGCTCCCGGCGCGGGTCGACCGGCGCCGGCTCCTGGTCGCCGGCGCCGGCGGCAGCGCGGTGCAGTACCTCGCCGGCGCACTGGCCGACCGCGGAGCGGAGACCCGGACCTTGTCCACGGGCACCCGTCCCACCGACGCCGCGATCGCCGGCGCGGTCGCCGCCGCCGACGACGCCGACCTGACGGTCGTACTCACCTCCAAGGCGTGGGACACCGACGTCACCGACCCGCAGGCCAGACAGCGCCTGCTGGTCGAGAAGCTCCTCGGCACCGGGCGGCCGATCGTGGTGGTCGCGGTCGCCGACCCCTACGACCTGGCGTACGCCGACCGCGCGCCGGCATGCGTGGCGGTGTACGCACCGAACGCCGTGACCATGCGCGCACTCGCCCGGGTGCTGTGCGGCGAGGTCGGCCCGCGCGGGCGGCTGCCGGTGGAGATCCCGGCCGCCGACGGCTCGGGCGTGCTGTATCCCTACGGCCACGGCCTCACCTGGTGAACGCCCGAACCGCAAGCACCAGCGACCACCGGATCCGCAACGAAACGGAGCACGCGATGACCAGCACCGGTTCACCGTCCCGGCGCACCCTCCTCGGTTCGGCCCTGGCCTCCGGCGCGGTGGTGACCACCGGTCTGCCGCTGTCCGGCTCGGCCGCCGCCGCCACCGAGCGCCCGGGCGACCGGCAGGCCGGCCGGGCCGCGGCTGATCGTGGTGACCAGCCGGCCACCGCCTCGGCTGCCGCGCGCACCGGCGGCCGGGTGTTCACCGGCGCGGAGGTCGCGGCCGCCGGCGACTGGGCGGTGCTGCGCGGCACCAAACTGGGCATCTTCTCCAACCCCACCGGCATCCTGCCCGACGCCCGCCACATCGTGGACGACCTCGCCGAGCACGACGACCTGACGATCGCCGGCGCGTTCGGACCCGAGCACGGCTTCCGCGGCAGCGCGCAGGCGGGCGGCTCGGAGGGCGACAGCCGTGACCCGCGGACCGGCGTACCCGTCTACGACGCGTACGGCGCCAACCAGGCGAAGCTCGGTCAGTTGTTCACCAAGGCCGGCGTGGAGACGCTGGTCTTCGACATCCAGGATGTCGGCGCGCGGTTCTACACCTACATCTGGACGATGTACAACTCGATGGCCGCGGCCGCCCGCCTGGGCATCAGGTACGTCGTACTCGACCGGCCGAACCCGATCGGCGGCCGGGTGGACGGCGCGATGATGACGCCGGACTACACCTCCGGCGTCGGCGCCAAGGAGATCGTGCAGCAGCACGGCATGTCGGTGGGTGAGCTCGCGCGGTTCTTCAACGGCGAGCTGCTGCCCGCCGAGGCGGGCCGCCCGGTCGACCTCGAGGTCGTGGAGGTCAGGGGCTGGCGGCCGGACTCGCGCGCACAGGAGTACGACCCGCTGTGGCCGCCGCCGTCGCCGAACGTCCCCACGCCGGACACCGCCCTCGCCTACGTCGGCACCTGTTTCTTCGAGGGCACCAACATCTCCGAGGGGCGCGGTACCACCCGCCCGTTCGAGCTGGTCGGCGCGCCGTACCTCGACTACCACTGGGGCGACCGGCTGAACACCCACGGACTTCCGGGTGTGGAGTTCCGCGAGGCGTACTTCGTGCCGACGTTCAACAAGTACGTCGGGGAGACCTGCGCGGGTGTGCAGGTGCACGTGACCGACGTACGCGCGTTCCAGCCGATCCCGGCCGCGGTGGCGATGCTGGTGGAGGCCCGCCGGTACGCGGACTTCCAGTGGCGCTACGACACCTACGACCCGAAACGGCCGTACTGGATCGACAAGCTGTCGGGGTCGCCGCGGCTGCGCACGATGATCGACGCCGGCGCGTCCGTGGCCGAGGTGGTGGGTGCGTGGAGTGCGGAGGTGAAGGAGTTCGACGCACGCCGTCGGCAGTACCTCCTGTATCCGGGACGACGGGCCTAGGGCAGGTCGGGCGATGGACGGGTGGAGAGGGCGGGCTAGCGTACGGGTGGTCACCGCGATCGCGTTGGTCGGCACGGTTCTCGTCGCCGTACTGGCTTCGATACCACCGCCCGCCCGCGCCGATGCACGCAGTCGTGGTTTCGACCATCCGTATGAAGGTTTCGCTCCTCCCGGCACCCGACTTCGTGCCGGCACACCGAAGGAGGCCGGTCTGGACGCCGCCGAACTCGCCACGATGGTGGAGGACCTGCGCGGATACCTCCGGCCGCAGGGCGACGGGCACCCGCTCTACCCGGGTGCGGTCGTCCTGGTCGCTCGCGAGGGCAAGGTCGTCGTGCACGAGGCGATGGGCCAGGCGGTGAAGTACGCCGACGCGTCCGGTGCCGAACTGCCCGCGGACCAGCAGGTGCCGATGAGACCGGACACGATTTTCGACCTGGCCAGCATCTCCAAGCTGTTCACGTCGATCGTGGTGATGCAGCAGGTCGAGGCCGGACGGGTAAACCTGGACGCGCCGGTTGCCAAGTACCTTCCGGAGTTCGCAACCTTCGGCAAGGAACCAATCACCGTACGCCAGTTGCTCACGCACACCTCCGGCCTGCCGTCATGGATGCGCCTGTGGCGGCCCTACCCCGACCGCGCGAGCCGGATCGCGGCAGTGCTCGCGGTCAAACCGAGCGCGCCGGCAGGAACGACGTACGTCTACTCCGATCTCAACCTCATCACCCTCGGCGTGCTGGTCGAGCGCGTCACCGGCCGCGGCCTCAACGAACTCGTGCGCGCCGGCATCACCGAACCACTCCACATGGTCGACACCGGCTACAACCCGCCGGCGGACAAGTTGAACCGGGTGGCGGCCACGGAGTTCGAGTCCGACCCCGACCGGGGCATGGTGCGGGGTAGCGTCCATGACGAGAACGCCTGGTCGCTGGGCGGTGTCGCCGGACATGCCGGGGTGTTCTCCACCGCGTCCGATCTCGCGATCCTCGCGCAGACGATGATGAACGGCGGCAAGTACGCAGGTCACCGTGTCCTCGAGGAGAAGACGGTCACGGCAATGCTCACCGACCTGAACGAAGGTTTCCCCGGTCACGCACACGGGCTCGGGTTCGAGCTCGACCAGCGGTTCTACATGGGTGCGTTGTCCTCACCGCGCACAGCGGGGCACACCGGGTTCACCGGGACGTCGGTGGTCATCGACATGTTGTCGCGTTCCATCGCCATCCTGACGACCAACCGGGTCCACCCGCGCAGGGAGTGGAGCAGCGTCAACGTCGCGCGCCGCACGGTCGCCGACCACGTGGCGCGGGCACTCGACGTCACGCCGCGACATGGTCGCACCGCGTGGTACGCCGGTCACGCCGACGACACCACGGCGACGCTGACGTTGCCGGTGACGTTGCGGGAGGAACGCACCAGACTTGGCTTCGACCTGTTCGTGGACACCGAAATCGCAGACGTCCTGACACTGGAGTTGTCCCGCGACGGTGGCGCTACGTGGTCGCCGCTGCCGTACGTCGTGTCGAGTCGCGGACGGATCGCTAACCATGACGGCTCTATCTCCGGATTCACCGGACGACATTGGCAGCAGGCGTACGCTGAGGTCGACGAATCGCCAGGTCAGGTCCAGCTTCGCTGGCGATACGTCACCGATCCGCTCTACCAGGGTCGCGGTGTCTACGTCGATGAGGTCCGGTTGGGTGACGCGCAGGGCACGCTGTTCAACGGGGAGCGGGAAGCCGATCGCTTCCTCGCGGACGGCTGGTCACAGGCAACGCGCTGAACCATTCGTCACCGACAGTGCACGCTAGCGACACCGCGGGGAACACGGACACTGGTCCGGCTTCCGGCTCGACGGGTGGTCGACGGCGATGGTGTGGTGGTCGGTGGTGAACCCCGGCCCGGCGTTCGGGAACGAGGTTCGTCCAGGTGGCGGTCGCGAGCGTGGCTGGACACGCGCTCCCAGGTTGCGAGGGTAAGTTACTTTCCATCATGGGCAAGAATTCGAAGATTCCTGAGGCCGACCCGGTGGCCGAGGGCGTCGTGATCCGGATCCGGGCCCTCGCTCCTTCGTTGTCACCGGCCGAACGCCGCGTGGCGAGCCTCGTCCTCGAGGATCCGGAGGGGGCGTCGGCCCGCACCATCACCGAGCTGGCCCGCGCGGCCGGCACGTCGGAGACGACGGTCATCAGGTTCTGCAAGGTTCTCGGACTACCCGGCTACCCGGAGCTGCGGCTTCGGCTGGCGGCGGAGTCGGCCCGGGAATCCGCTCGCGACGGCGACCGCGGCAGGGTCGTCGGCAGCGACATCGGTCCCGACGACTCGATGGCACAGATCGTGGAGAAGGTCGCGTTCGCCGACGCGCGTGCGGTGGAGGAGACCGCCCGCCAGCTCGACGTCGAGGTGGTGGAGACGGTGTCGGAGGTGCTCGCCGCCGCACGGCGCACCGAGCTCTTCGGTGTGGGCGCGAGCGCGTTCGTGGCCCTGGACTTCCAGCAGAAGCTGCACCGCATCGGCCGGCTGGCGTTCGCGTGGGTCGACACGCACGCCGCGCTGGCCAGCGCCGCCCTGCTCGGCCCGGGCGACGTCGCGGTCGGCATCTCCCACACCGGCATGACGGGCGACACGATCGAGGTGCTCGCCCAGGCACGCGACCGGGGCGCGACCACGGTGGCGCTGACCAACTTCCCGCGGTCCCCGATCGCGGACGTCGCCGACTACGTACTCACCACGGCGGCGCGGGAGACCACGTTCCGTTCCGGCGCCACCGCCAGCCGGATCGCCCAGCTCACCGTCGTGGACTGCCTGTTCGTCGCGGTGGCGAGGCGGCACTACGACAAGACGATGGGCGCACTCGAGGTGACCTTCGACGCGATCAGCGGACGCCGGGTCGCGGCTTCGCGCGGTCGGCGCTGATGGGAGAGTCGCGGAGCGAACCGCGTCAGGAGAAGGGAACCCCGCCGGTGATCGATGACTTCGTACGCGTGGAATCACCCACGGAGGCACGCAATCCGCGCACCACGCAGATCGACCGGGTGCCCACCCTCGCGGTGCTGGAACTCATCAACGACGAGGACCAGCAGGTGGCCGGCGCGGTCCGTGCGGTGCTGCCCCGCCTCGCGGCCGCGGTCGACCTCGCGGTGCAGGCACTACGCGAGGGGCGCCGCGTGCACTACGTCGGAGCCGGCACCTCCGGACGCCTCGGCGTACTCGACGCCGCCGAGCTGCCGCCGACGTTCAACGTGCCGAACGGCTGGTTCGTCACCCACGCCGCCGGCGGCCCGACCGCCCTGCTGCGGGCGATCGAGGGAGCAGAGGACGACGAGGAGGCCGGGGCGGCGGAGATCGCCGAGTCGGCGGTGGCCGGTGACGTGGTGGTCGGACTCGCCGCGAGCGGCCGGACGCCGTACGTCGTCGGCGCCCTGCGGGCCGCCCGCAGGCTCGGCGCGGCCACCGTCCTGGTGACCGCCAACCCGTCGGCCGCAGTGGGCGCGGAAGTCGACGCGTTCGTCGCGGTCGACACCGGCCCGGAGGTGATCGCCGGGTCGACGCGGATGAAGGCCGGCACCGCGCAGAAGCTGATCCTGAACGCCTTCTCCACCGCGGTGATGGTCCGGATGGGACGGACGTACTCCAACCTGATGGTCGACCTGATGGCCACGAACGCCAAGCTGCGCGGGCGAACGCTGGAGATCCTCGGCGAGGCGACGGGGGAGGACCAGCAGACCTGCGCCCGGGCACTCACCGACGCCGGCGGGGAGCTCAAGACCGCCCTGGTCGCGGTGCTCGGCGGGGTCGCGCCGACGGTGGCGCGGGCGGCGCTGGAACGCGCCGACGGGCACGTCCACGCAGCGCTCGCCGACGTGCGCCGGGTGTGAACACCTGTCCGGTTGTGGTCTTGCACCAGGGGTAGAGAACCACGCAGTGTGGAGGTTCCAGGTGCGTCTCCTACCTCGTCGACGCGCCCAGACGTGCCGGAGGTCCCTGTGCAGGCGATATGGAAGGGTTCGGTCTCTTTCGGCCTGGTGACGATCCCCGTCAAGGTATACGCGGCCACCCAGGAGAAGGATGTCGCGTTCCGTCAGGTTCACGCCACCGATGGTGGGCGCATCCGGTACCGCCGCATCTGCGAGGTCGACGGCGAGGAGGTGGCGTACTCCGACATCGCCAAGGGATACGAGCTTCCCGACGGTGAGATGGCGATCCTGACGGCGGACGACCTGGCCGACCTGCCGCTGCCGACCCGGCACGTGGTGGAGGTGCTGGAGTTCGTTCCGGCGGAGGAGATCGACCCGATCTACGTCTCCCGCAGCTACTACCTGCAGGCCGACGGGCCGGCCGCCAAACCGTACGTCCTGTTGCGCGACGCACTGCGCCGCACCGGCCAGACCGCCCTTGTCAAGGTGGCCTTGCGCAACCGGGAGGCCCTTGCGATGTTGCGTCCCAAGGAGGACGTGCTCGTTCTGCAGACGATGTTGTGGCCGGACGAGGTGCGCGACGCGTCGTTCGCCGCGCCGGCGTCGGAGGTGGAGGTCCGCCCGCAGGAGGTGGCGATGGCGGAGTCCTACATCCAGACGTTGGAGACCAGCTTCGATCCCGACCGTTACCACGACGAGTACCGCACCGCCCTCGAGGTCGTCCTGGAGGCCAAGGCGACCGGGCACGAGGTGGAGACCCCCTCGGCCGCGGCACCCGCCAAGGGCGAGGTGGTCGACCTGATGGCGGCGTTGCAGGCCAGCGTGGACGAGGCGCGCCGGCAACGCGGTGAGTCGACCGGCGGCGCGGCCGGGGCAGTGAAGTCGGTGAAGTCGGTGCAGTCGGGGAAGGCGGCGAAGAAGGCACCGGCCAAGAAGGCGGCGGCGAAGAAGACCACCGCCAAGAAGGCCGCGGCGAAGAAGACCGGCACGAAGAAGGCGGCCGCGAAGAAGCCGGCCGCCAAGACCGCGAAGACACCGGCGCGCAAGTCGGCGTAGGACCGAACCCTGGTTGGCCTGGTCGACCTGGTTGGCCTTGTTGGCCTGGCGAGCCCGGGGTTCAGGCCCGGCGGCGCAGGACGACCGCCCGGCCTGCCAGGCCCAGCCCGAACATCACCACGCCCGCGACCACCGACGTCCACGGCAGCGCCGCCACCAGCACCACGCAGCCGAGGAGGCCGAGCACGTTCAGCGCGCGTGGCCAGCGCCGCTGGTCGGCCGGCTGGGTGAACGCCGACGCGTTGGCGATCGCGTAGTAGACCAGTACGCCGAACGACGAGAAGCCGATCACGCCGCGCAGGTCCGCGGCGAGGACCAGCACGCAGACCACGGCCGCCACCGCGAGCTCGGCGTGGTGCGGGATCCGGTAGCGGGGGTGGACCGCGGCCAGCCACCCGGGCAGGTCGTGGTTGCGCGCCATCGCCAGGGTCGTGCGTCCCACGCCCGCGATCAGTGCGAGCAGCGCGCCGAGGCTCGCCAGTGCGCCCCCGATCCGGACCAGCGGCGCGAGCCCGCCCACCCCTGCCGCCTGCACCGTCGCCACGAGTGGTGCGGCCGCCCGGGCCAGCAGCTCCGGCCCGGCGGCGAACAGCGCGGACAGGCCGACCACGACGTAGATCACGACGGTGATCGCCAACGCCAGCGGGATCGCCCGCGGGATCGTCCGTGCCGGGTCGCGAACCTCCTCGCCCAGGGTGGCCACCCGGGCATAGCCGGCGAACGCGAAGAAGAGCAGTCCCGCGGCCTGCAGGATGCCGTACGCCCCACCGGCGGTCAGCGCGTCCCAGCCCCCCACCCGGTCCGGTGAGGCGTGCCCACCCAGCCAGATGCCGGCGACCAGCACCGTGAGGGTGGTCAGGGAGCACGCGACCAGCACCCGGGTGGCCTGGGCCGTACGCGTCACGCCGCGGTAGTTCAGGGTGGTCAGTCCGAGTACGCCGAGCACCGCGACGATCCGTTGCACCCACCACGGACCCGGCACCGCGTAAGCCGCGAACGTCAGTGCCATCGCCGCACACGACGCGGTCTTGCCGACCACGAAGCCCCAGCCGGCGACGAAGCCCCACCAGTGGCCGAGGCGTTCGCGTCCGTACACGTAGGTGCCGCCGGAGGTCGGGTAGGCGGCGGCGAGCTGGGCGGACGCGGTCGCGTTGCAGTACGCGATCACCGCCGCGACCACCAGGCCGACGATCAGTCCCGCACCGGCGGCGGCCGCGGCCGGCCCGAACGCGGCGAACACACCGGCGCCGATCATCGACCCCAGCCCGATCACGACCGCGTCGCCGACACCGAGCCGGCGCGCCAGCCGGTCGGGCCCCGCGGCGTTGCCCGAACCGCTCATCGGCGGAGTCCTCCGGAAAAGCTGGGCTGTGGGCTGATCGATTCTGCGGGGAACGATATCGGGCGGTGCGGTTCTTCGTCCCCGCGCCGACCGCGACCGGTGTCCGGGTGGGACGATGGCGCCGGGACCTCCCCGACCGGGAGGCCCACCCAGCCTTCTCCACGCCCACAAAGACGCGGGAGCCACCGATGGATGCCGTCACGCAGGTACCCCCGCCGGCCAACGAGCCGGTCAAGTCCTACGCCCCCGGGAGCGCCGAGCGCGCGAGCCTGTCCCGCCGGCTGGCGGAGCTGGCCGGCGACCAGACAGAGCTCACCGCCACCATCGGCGGGGTGACCCGCGCCGGCGGCGGCGACCCCGTTCCGGTGGTGATGCCGCACAACCACGCCCACGTGCTCGGCACGCTGCGCAACTCCACCGAGCAGGACGCCGAGGATGCGGTCAAGGCCACCCAGGACGCCGCGCACGAGTGGCGGACGATGTCCTTCGACGACCGCGCGGCGATCTTCCTCAAGGCCGCCGACCTGGCCGCCGGCCCGTGGCGGGACACGCTGAACGCCGCGACGATGCTGGGCCAGAGCAAGTCGGTCCAGCAGGCCGAGATCGACGCGGCCTGCGAGCTGATCGACTTCCTGCGGTTCAACGTGCACTTCGCCCGCCAGATCCACGCCGAGCAGCCGATCTCCTCACCCGGGGTGTGGAACCGGCTGGACTACCGGCCGCTGGAGGGCTTCGTCTACGCGGTCACGCCGTTCAACTTCACCGCGATCGCCGCCAACCTGCCGACCGCACCGGCCCTGATGGGCAACGTCGTCGTGTGGAAGCCGTCGCCCACCCAGACGTTCGCGGCGTACTTCACGATGCGGATGCTGGAGGAGGCGGGCCTGCCGCCCGGCGTGATCAACCTGCTGCCCGGTGACGGGCTGGCGGTGTCCCGGGTCGCGCTCGCCCACCCGAGTCTGGCCGGGATCCACTTCACCGGGTCGACGGCGACGTTCCGCACGTTGTGGCGCGGCGTCGGTGAGCACCTCGACCGCTACCACAACTACCCCCGGATCGTCGGCGAGACCGGCGGCAAGGACTTCATCCTGGCCCACGCCTCCGCCGACCCGGACGTGTTGCGGACCGCGCTCGTCCGCGGGGCCTTCGAGTACCAGGGGCAGAAGTGCTCGGCGGCCTCCCGGGCCTACGTGCCGCGCAGCGTGTGGAACCGGATCGCCGACGAGCTCGCCGCCGAGACCGATGCGCTGACGATGGGCGACGTCGCCGACCTGTCGAACTTCATGGGTGCGGTCATCGACGACCGGGCGTACGCCAAGCACGCCGCCGCGCTGGAGCGCGCCAAGGCGACCGACTCCGTCCACGTCGTCGCCGGCGGGACGCTCGACGACAGCGTGGGCTACTTCGTCCGGCCGACGATCCTGACCGGCGACGACCCCACCGACGAGATCTTCACCACGGAGTACTTCGGCCCGATCCTCGGTGTGCATGTGTACGAGGACAGCGCGTACGACCAGGTCATCGGGGCGCTGGACGCCGCGTCGCCGTACGGCCTCACCGGCGCGGTGATCGCCCAGGACCGCCGGGCGGTCGCCACCGCGGCGGAGCGGCTGCGCTACACCGCCGGGAACTTCTACGTGAACGACAAGCCGACCGGTGCGGTGGTGGGCCAGCAGCCGTTCGGAGGAGCGCGGGCCAGTGGGACCAACGACAAGGCGGGCTCGGTCTGGAACCTCGTCCGCTGGGTGAGCCCGCGGACGATCAAGGAGACCTTCGTGCCGCCCACCGACTTCCGCTACCCGCACCTGGGCTGAGCCGCGGGTCAGGCGACGCGCGGGGCTCTGCGTACCTTCTCGACCTCGACCTGCTCGCCGTCGGCGAACGTGGAGTCCACGAACAACGCCGTGCCGCAGATCACGCAGGCCCAGTCGGGGCAGGCCTCGCCGTGGCCGTCGTCGCACTGTGGCTGGACGAACAGCTCCAGCCGCCGGCAGGTCGGGCACTGGTAGGTCGTCTCGCGTGTCGTGTCGGTCATGACCGGGCCTCCCCACGTCGGTGGAATCCGGGCCGCCGGGAGCAGGTGCCTCCGGGCGGTACCGAACTCACGTTCGCAGCAAGGACCGGCAACGCCGAGCCGACACGCCGTACTGATCACGAACCGACGCTGCGTGACCGGCGCCGGGGGCGGCGGCTCAGCCCACCTCCGGCGGGTCAGCCCACCTCCGCCGGCGGTGCCCAGGTGAGCTCGATCCCGAGGTCGCGCAGCCAGGCGTCCACGTCGTGGCCGTGGCCGACGATTCCGGCGTACGCGGCGTAGGTCGACTCCAGCGCGCGTTCGGCGTCGGCCGGGCCGAGCAGGCCGGCCTGCACCGCGGCCACGAACTCGTCGGAGTCGACCACCCGGGCGCCGTCGCCGGTACGGACCAGGATGTCGAGGTAGTGGTCGACGGTGCGCCACACCGGTCCGTCGACGCTCGTGGCCATGACGTCGACGTAGTGGTTCTCGGACCGGACCAGCCCGGGGTGCGCCCGGAAGTCGCTGACCCGGATGCCCAGCCCGGGCAGGATCCACGACTGCACCCAGCAGATGGTGGGGTGGCCGGTCAGCGGCCGGGAGAAGTACAGCCCGAAGCCGGTGACCTCCCAGGCGTCGAGGGACCGCGAGACGCCCTCGCGGTCGACGTTGATGCCGGCCTCGACGTCGTAGGTCTCCACGTGCGGCGGATGGATCGACGCCGCCGGCTCCACGCCGTCGACCGCCCCGGTCTCCCCGGTCGCCCCGGACAACTGTGCCGCGGTCCCGGACGCCCGCGCCGTCACCGCTTGGCGGCCAGCCAGTCGCGGCCCAGATCCTCCATGCCGTCCAGGCCGGCCATCACCGCGGGCGCGGCGGCCTGCTCGATCTTCTTCCCGATGATCGGGACCGACGCCTTCAGGTCGGCGTCCACGATCTGCTTGGTGGACGAGCCGCCCGCGTCGGGCACCAGCCGGATCTTGCCCCGCATCGTGACCGGCGCGTTGGCGATGTCGACCTTCAGGTCGCCGGTACGGGACCCGTCCGGACCGGGCGGTCCCCAGTCGATCACCTCGTCCAGCTCGATCCGCTCCCCGACGAACTTGCGGACGAAGTCCGGCACCTTCGCGGGCAGCGACTGGTGGGTGGTCGAGCGGGCGCCGCCGCCGTCGCCGTCGCGTACGTCGATGTCGTAGCTCAGCGCGTGCGCCTTCTCCACCCGGTGCCGGATGAAGCTCTCGTTGGTCAGCATGGCGTACACGGTGTCCGGCGGAGCCGCGTAGCTGCATTCCCGATGAAGGTCCATGGTGAGATCCAACACGAAGATCGCCGCGTTTGCCGACATCGAATCCCATCGGAGGTCTGTCGAGCCCGTCCAGCCCGTCCAGGCCGCCCACCCCGCCGGGCCCCGTCGGGGGCCTTTGCCCGACCCGTACGCCCGTGACGCCCGTGACGCCCGTGACGCACCGGTCGCCGGATTCATCCCACCCCGTGCCTCCTCGCGTGGACCGTGCAGGGACCCGGGGGCAGGGATTAGGGTCGGAGAGGCCCGTACGACGGCGTACGGCCCCGGCGCCTGCCGTGGCTCCGGTGGACAGCTGGACCGAGGGACAAGGCGAGGTCATGACCGTCACCGGCAGCAAGTGGGACGACGCCAAGGACGCGATCCTGGCCGACGCCGCCAAGGTCGCCGAGCACAGTCGTTCGGCCGGAGCGCTACCACCTGACCAGGTGGAGCGGCTGCTGGCCATCTACTACCGTCACGTCTCCGCCGAGGACCTCCTCCACCGCGACCCGGTGGACGTCTACGGCACCGCGCGCAGCCACTACCGCCTGGCGCAGGAGCGCCCGCAGGGCACCGCCGCGGTCAACGTCTTCACCCCCACGGTCGAGGAGCACGGCTGGTCGTGCAGCCACACCGTGGTGGAGGTCGTCACCGACGACATGCCGTTCCTCGTCGACTCGGTGACGATGGAGCTGTCCCGGCGCAAGCACGGCATCCACCTCGTGGTCCACCCGCAGGTCACCGTGCACCGGGAGATCACCGGCGGGCTGCTCGGCGTCGAGGGCGGTTACAACGGAACGCCCGCGGCGGCGGCCGACCGCCGGGACCCCGACCTGGTGCCGGAGTCGTGGATCCACGTCGAGATCGACCGGGTGAGCGACCCCGGCGACCTGGTGCAGATCGAGGCCGACCTGCGCCGGGTCCTCAACGACGTCCGCGAGTCGGTGGAGGACTTCGACAAGCTGCGAGGCCGGGCACTGGAGGTGGTGGAGGACCTCGCCACCAACCCGCCGCCGCTGCCCGAGCAGGAGATCGCCGACACCCGCGAGCTGCTCACCTGGCTGGCCGACAACCACTTCACGTTCCTCGGCTACCGCGAGTACACCCTGCACGAGACACCGGACGGCGACTCGATCATGCGGGCCGTGCCCGGCAAGGGTCTCGGCATCCTGCGTTCGGACCCGCGCTCGACCCGGTCGTTTCGGCAGATGCCGTCGCAGGTGCGCACCAAGGCGAAGGAGAAGCGGCTCCTCATCCTCACCAAGGCCAACTCCCGCTCCACGGTGCACCGGCCGGCCTACCTCGACTACATCGGGATCAAGACCTTCGACGAGTCCGGTGAGGTGGTGGGCGAGCGCCGCTTCCTCGGGCTGTTCACCTCCGCGGTCTACACCCAGAGCGTGCGCCGCATCCCCGTCCTGCGCGCCCGTACGGCCGAGGTGATCGAGCGCTCCGGCTACTCCACCGACTCCCACTCCGGCAAGGTCCTGCTGGACATCCTGGAGACCTATCCGCGCGACGAGCTGTTCCAGGTGTCGGCCGAGGAGCTCCTCCCGACCGTGATGGCCGTCCTCTACCTCCAGGAGCGCCGCCGGCTGCGGCTGTTCGTACGCCGTGACGACTACGGCCGTTACGTCTCCTGCCTGGTCTACCTCCCGCGCGACCGGTTCTCCACCGATGTACGCCTGGAACTGCAGCGGCTGCTCCTCGCCGCCTACGGCGGGGAGACCATCGACTTCGCGCTGCGGCTGTCGGAGTCGGTGCTGGCCCGGCTGCACTTCGTGATCCGGATGCCGCGCGGCGCCACGATCCCCGACCTCGACGTTGCCGAGGTGGAGGAGCAGCTGTCCCAGGCCACCCGCACCTGGTCCGACGACTTCGCCGACGCGCTCAACGACCAGGTGGGCGAGGCGGAGGCCGCGCGGCTGCTGCATCGCTACGACGAGGCGTTCCCGGTCGCCTACCGCGACGACTTCCCGGCCCGCACCGGAGTGGCCGACCTGCTGCGGCTGGAGGAGCTGCCCGTCGAAGGGGGCCTGGGCCTGTCGCTGTACGAGCCGGTCGACGCCGCGCCGAACGAACGCCGGTTCAAGATCTACCGCACCGGCCAGAGCCTGTCGCTGTCCGACGTCCTGCCCCGCCTCACCCGGATGGGTGTGGAGGTCATCGACGAACGCCCGTACGAGATCGAGACCGCCGACCACCGCCGGGCCTGGATCTACGACTTCGGGCTCGTCTACGACGCCGCGGTCGTCGGCGCGCCGGCCGCCGCGATCCGGGAGCTGTTCCAGAACGCGTTCTCCGCGGTGTGGTCCGGCCGGGCCGAGAGCGACGGGTTCAACGCGCTGGTGCTGCGGGCCGGGCTGGACTGGCGGCAGGCGAGCATCCTGCGCGCGTACGCGAAGTACATGCGCCAGTCGGGGTCGACGTTCAGCCAGAGCTACATCGAGGACGCGCTCACCGCCAACGTCGACCTGGCCTGCCGGCTGGTCAGCCTGTTCGAGGCGCGCTTCGACCCGCGTGGCGACCAGGACCCGAAGGCGCGCGACGAGCAGGCCGGCAGGCTGGTCGAGCAGATCGAGGCGGGCCTGGACGACGTGGTGAGCCTGGACCACGACCGCATCCTGCGTTCCCTGCTCAACCTCGTCCGCACCACGCTGCGCACCAACTACTTCCAGCGGGACGCCGACGGTGAGCCCAAGCCGTACATCTCGTTCAAGCTCGACCCGCGCTCCAACCCCGAGCTGCCCGAGCCGCGGCCGCAGTACGAGATCTGGGTCTACTCCCCGCGGGTGGAGGGCGTTCACCTGCGGTTCGGCCCGGTGGCCCGCGGCGGGCTGCGCTGGTCCGACCGTCGTGAGGACTTCCGTACCGAGGTGCTCGGCCTGGCCAAGGCACAGATGGTGAAGAACACCGTGATCGTGCCGGTCGGCGCCAAGGGCGGGTTCTTCGCCAAGCAGCTGCCCGACCCGGGCGACCGCGACGCCTGGATGGCCGAGGGGGTCGCGTCCTACCGCACGTTCATCAGCGGGCTGCTGGACATCACCGACAACCTCCAGCGGGGCGAGGTGATCCCGCCGGAGGACGTCGTACGCCACGACGGCGACGACGCCTACCTCGTGGTCGCCGCCGACAAGGGCACCGCGAGCTTCTCCGACATCGCCAACGACGTGGCGAAGTCCTACGGCTTCTGGCTCGGCGACGCGTTCGCCTCCGGCGGCTCCGACGGCTACGACCACAAGGCGATGGGCATCACCGCCCGCGGTGCGTGGGAGTCGGTCAAGCGGCACTTCCGCGAGCTCGGCCGGGACTGCCAGAACGAGGACTTCACCTGTGTGGGCGTCGGCGACATGTCCGGTGACGTCTTCGGCAACGGCATGCTGTGCTCGCGGCACACCCGGCTGGTCGCGGCGTTCGACCACCGGCACATCTTCCTCGACCCCGATCCCGACCCCGACGCGTCCTACGACGAACGCCGGCGGCTGTTCGGCCTGCCGAGGTCGAGCTGGGCCGACTACGACCGCGACCTGATCAGCACCGGGGGAGGGGTCTACCGCCGGACGGCGAAGTCGATCCCCCTCAGCCCACAGGTCCGCGCCTCGCTCGGCATCGCCCGCAACGTCGACGCGCTCACCCCGAGCGAGCTGATCCGCGCCATCCTCACCGCGCCGGTCGACCTGCTGTGGAACGGCGGCATCGGCACCTACGTCAAGGCGTCCACCGAGACCCACGCCGACGCCGGCGACAAGGCCAACGACGCGGTGCGCGTCAACGGCCGGCAGCTGCGCGCCGCCTGTGTGGGGGAGGGCGGCAACCTCGGCCTCACCCAGCTCGGCCGGATCGAGTACGCCCAGCAGGGCGGCAAGCTCACCACGGACTTCATCGACAACTCCGCGGGCGTCGACACCTCCGACCACGAGGTCAACATCAAGGTCCTGCTGGACCGGCTGGTGCAGGAGGGCGACCTGACCGGCAAGCAGCGCAACGAGGTGCTGGCCGGGATGACCGACGAGGTGGCCCAGCTCGTCCTGGACGACAACTACCAGCAGAACGTCGCCCTGCAGAACGCCGCCGCCGGATCCAAGGCGCTGATGCACGTGCACGCCGACTGGATCCGCCGGCTGGAGAAGCTCGGCCTGATCGACCGGGAGCTCGAGTTCCTGCCCAACCCCAAGCAGTTCCGCGAACGCCAGGCGCAGGGCGGCGGGCTCACCGCACCCGAGCTCGCCGTGCTCTTCGCGTACACCAAGATCGTGCTGGCCAGCGAGCTGCTGGGGACGTCGCTGCCCGACGACCCCTACCTCAACGCCGAGCTGGCCGCCTACTTCCCCGAGCCGATCCGGGACCGCTTCCAGGACCAGATGGCCGACCACCCGCTGCGCCGGGAGATCATCACCACCCAGGTGGTCAACCGGATGGTCAACATGGCCGGGATGACGTTCTATCCCCGGCTGTCGCTGGAGACGGGCGCTCCGGCGGAGGAGCTGGCCCGCGCCCACGTCGCCGCCCGGGCCATCTTCGGCGCGGACGAGATCTTCGCCGAGATCCAGCGGCTGGACAACCGGATCGAGTCCGGGATGCAGGTGCGGATGCGGCTGGAGGCGCGCACGATCGCCGAACGCGCCAGCCGGTGGTTCGTACAGAACCGCCGCCCGCCGATGGACGTCGCGGCCACGATCGAGTTCTTCGCCGCGGGGATGCGGGAGCTGTCGGAGTCGCTGCCGGAGGTGCTGACCGGCCGCGAGCGGACGCTGTTCGAGGGCCGGCTGCACGGGTTCGTCGAGGCGGGGGTGCCGGAGGAGCTGGCCACCCGGGTCGCCGCACTGGCGCCGACGTACGCCGGCCTGGGCATCGTGGAGACCGCCAACCGCACCGGTGCCGACCTGATGGACGTGGCCCGGGTGCACTTCGTCCTCGGTGAACGCCTGGAGCTCGGCCGGTTGCTCGAACGCATCCTCGCCCTGCCCCGGCAGGACCGCTGGCAGACCACCGCCCGGGCGACGCTGCGCGACGACCTGCACAACGTGCACGCCCAGCTGACCATGGACGCGTTGTCGGTGACGCCGGGCGACGCCGAGCCGGAGGAGCGGGTGGACGCCTGGGCCGAACGCGACCAGGCGCTGGTCAGCCGCACCCGCTCGACCCTGGGCGAGATCGTGGAGGGCGACGTCGCCGACCTGGCGCGGCTGTCCGTCGGTCTCCGCGTCGTCCGCCGCCTCCTCCCGTCCGCCAACTAGGGGTGTTGTTCGCAACACCCTTGGAGCGACCACCCGGTTCCGGCTCGGATCCGTTGCGGCTCAGAGGGGCCCGAGCACGTCGCTCACGGTGGCGGGCAGTTCGAGAGCTTCCAGGACCGTGAGCAACTGGCGCTCCTCGTAGCGGAAGTGGCTCTCCATGATCGCGGCCACGCCTTCCAGGTGACGGTCGAGCTCCTCCGCCGGAGCGGATCGGTCGACTGCCGCGCGCAGTTCACCGAGAAGGTGAGCCATCATCGAGTGGTCCTGTTCGAGCGCGCGGAGAACGGGTGCCAGGTCGGGGTGCGCTTCCTCGATGGCAGGAAACAGTGCTCGATCCTCACCCCTGTGGTGGCCGTCGAGTGCGGCACAGAAGCCGTGGCAGTAAAGAAGCAGGTCGCGCCCGGCCTGCTCGGCCGGGCGCCCGGCGCGTACGGCCTCCTGCGTGACGCGCAGCGCCTCACGGATGCGTCGGTGGACGCGGCTTAGTTCGGTGCTCCAGGCGACGAGCCTGGTCGTCTCGCGCTCAGTCACGCGAGAACGAAGGGAGCGACGAGAGCATCGACAGTCCTTCGGTTCGGCGCCTCCATGCCTGACACGGCCTGCCACCGGCACGCGACGCTGCCACCGACCCTAGCCGACTCACCGGCCCGGAACGCCCGCCGGCGGACCAGGGGCGACCGGCCGGTGACCATTCGCGGTACGTCCGGAAGGCCTGTGGACAACCGTTCGCGGTCGAGATCGGTGCATGACACAATCCACGAGCGGCTTCGAGATCAAGGCCGCTGACCGGGATGTAGACGTGCTAGTGGCGCGGGGTGCAGGGAAGACATGAGTGCGGTCGACATCATCGACTCCGAGGTGCGCGAGAAGGTCCGCCGCGAAGGGCTCGACCCCCTCAAGGAGCCGGGCGCGATCCGCCGGATCATCGACCAGGTCATCCTTCGCTACGACGAGCGCACGCTGGTGGCCACACTGCCTCCGCTGGGCGACCAGCGTGAGGTGGCCCGCGAGGTGTTCAACGCCATCGCCGGGTTCGGCCCGCTGCAGAAGTATCTCGACGACCCCACCATCGAGGAGATCTGGATCAACCAGCCCTCGAAGGTGTTCATCGCCCGCAACGGCCGCTCCGAGCTCACCACCACGGTGCTCACCGCCGACGAGGTGCGCGACCTGGTCGAGCGGATGCTCAAGACCACCGGTCGACGGATCGACTTCTCCACCCCGTTCGTGGACGCGATGCTGCCCGACGGCAGCCGGCTGCACGTCGTGATCCCCGACATCACCCGCACGCACTGGGCGGTCAACATCCGCAAGTTCGTGGTCCGGGCCACCCACCTCGAGGACCTCGTCTCCCTCGGCACCCTCACCACTCAGGGCGCGCACTTCCTGGAGGCCTGCGTCGTCGCCGGGCTCAACGTCCTTGTTGCGGGTGGCACCCAGGCCGGCAAGACCACGTTGCTCAACTGCCTGGGCGCCGCGGTGCCGCCACGGGAGCGGATCGTCAGCTGCGAGGAGGTCTTCGAGCTGAAGATCCCGCTGCCCGACTGGGTGCCGATGCAGACCCGGCAGTCCAACCTCGAGGGCACCGGCGAGATCCGGTTGCGCAACCTCGTCAAGGAAGCCCTCCGGATGCGGCCCAGCCGGATCATCGTCGGCGAGGTCCGCGCCGAGGAGTGCCTCGACCTGCTGATCGCGCTCAACTCCGGGCTGCCGGGCATGTGCACCATCCACGCCAACTCCGCCCGCGAGGCGATCACCAAGATGTGCACGCTTCCGCTGCTTGCGGGGGAGAACATCGGCTCGCGGTTCGTCGTTCCGACCGTGGCCGGCGCGGTCGACATCGTGGTGCACACCCAGCTGATCGAGAGCGGCCGGCGGCGCGTACGCGAGATCTGCGCGGTGCCGGGCCGGGTCGAGGGCGACGTGGTGGAGCTGGAGCCGATCTTCGTCCTGCGCGGCGACCGGCTGGTCCGCGCCGACGGCTACCCACCGCACCCGGACCGCTTCGAGCGCATCGGTTACGACCTGTCCCGCCTGCTGGCGCCCCGCTTCGAGGGAGTCGCCTGATGGGAATCCTCCTCGGCCTGATGCTGGGGCTCGGCCTGGTGCTGATCATCAGGTCGTTCCTCAAGCCGACACCCAAGGCCGCCGCCAAGTCCGGACCCTCGCTCCGCGAGCGCCTGGAGGACCTGCTCGCCCAGGCCGGGATCGAGGCGGTCAGTCCGGGGCAGCTGCTCGGCGCCTGTCTCGGGGTGGGGATCTTCGTCTTCCTGGTCATGTTCGTCATCTCCGGCGCGTTCCCGGTGGCGCTCGCGTTCGCCTCGTTCGCCGGCTACGGCCCGCTGGCGCTGGTGCGATACCGGGCCCGGTCACGTCGGCAGGAGCTGCGCGAGCTGTGGCCCGACGTCGTGGACAACCTCGCCTCCAGCGTCCGGGCCGGGCTCTCCCTGGCGGAGGCACTCACCCAGATCGGGGTCCGCGGGCCGGAGGCGCTGCGCCGGCCGTTCCAGCGGTTCGCAGAGGACTACCGCGCCACCGGCCGCTTCAACGAATGCCTCGACCAGCTCAAGCGCAACCTCGCCGACCCGGTGGGTGACCGCATCGTGGAGTCGCTCCGGATCGCCCGCGAGGTCGGCGGCAGTGACCTGGGCCGGCTGCTGCGCACGCTCTCCTCGTTCCTGCGCGAGGACGTCCGCACCCGGGGTGAGCTGGAGTCACGCCAGTCCATGACCGTCAACAGCGCCCGGCTCGCGGTCGCCGCACCGTGGCTGGTGCTGGGCTTCATGTCGTTCCAGCGGGACGTCATCGCCCGCTACAACTCCCCGCTCGGCTTCTTCATCCTGGTCGTGGGCGCCGCGTTGTGCGCGGTCGCCTACCGGCTCATGCTGCGGATCGGCCGGCTGCCCGAAGAACAGCGGGTGCTGCGATGACGATCAGCTGGTACGGCGCACTGCTCGGTCTGCTCACCGGCTTCGGCCTGGTGCTGGCGATCGTCCGGCTGCCGGTGCTCCGCCGGCCGAAGCTCGACGACCGGCTGGCGCCCTACATCCGCGACGCGGCCGGACCCGCGGCCTACGACCTGTCCGACCGGGTGTTCACTCCGTTCCCCACCCTGGAACGCATCCTGCGGCCCTACTTCCGCAGAGGTGCCGGCCTGCTCGAACGCGTACTCGGCGGCGGTGCGGTGATCCGCCGCCGGCTCCAGCAGGCCGGGCTGGACATGCGGGTGGAGGACTTCCGGGTGGAGCAGCTGATCTGGGGAGCGGCCGGGTTCGCCGCCGCCCTGGCGATGTCGCTGCTGCTCCTGGTGAGCCGGGGGACCAACCCGATCCCGCTGCTGATCCTGTGCTTCGCCGCGTTCGTCATCGGCATCCTGTTGCGCGACCGGCGCCTGGTGGAGCAGGTGAAGAAGCGCGAGGTCCGGATGATGGCGGAGTTCCCGACCGTTGCCGACATGCTCGCGCTGTCGGTGACGGCGGGGGAGGGTCCGGTGGCCGCGCTCGAACGCGTGGCGAACGTCAGCAAGGGGGAGCTGGCCAGGGAGTTCCGGTTCGCGCTGTCCGAGGCGCGCACGGGCGCCACGCTGGTGCAGGCGCTGGAGTCGGTGGGCGACCGTACCAACGTCTCCATCCTGGCGAGGTTCGTCGACGGCATCGCCATCGCCGTCGAACGCGGCACCCCGCTGGCCGACGTGCTGCGCGCGCAGGCGGCCGATGTCCGCGAAGCCGGCAAGCGGGAGCTGATCGAGTCGGGCGGGCGCAAGGAGATCGGCATGATGGTGCCGATCGTGTTCCTCGTGCTGCCCGTGACCGTGCTGTTCGCATTTTTTCCGGGCGCCATCAGTCTTCAGATGGTGTCCCCATGAGAGAGGATCAGTAATGATCACCGTCAAGGAACAGCTCGCAGTGGTGCTCGTGCGCCTGCACGCCCGACTGCTGACCGGGGGACGTGAGCGCGGGGACTTGGTGGGCTTTGCTCTCATCACCGTCATGACCGCCGCTCTGGTCGCCGTGCTCTGGGCCTTCCTCGGCCCGCAGCTGCAGTCGATGCTGCAGGACGCCATCAACAAGGCGCGGGGTTCCATCCCCGGATGAGTACCCACGGGGGCCGCCGACGTGGCCTCGTCCTTCGGCCGGCCCTCTGCTCCGAACGCGGAGCCGCACCGGTGGAGTTCGTGCTGGTGATGATCGTGTTGTTGCCGCTGTTCCTCGGCGTGCTCCAGCTCGGTCTGTTCCTGCACGTCCGTAACACCCTCACCGCCTGCGCGCACGACGGTGCCCGCGAGGCCGCCAACTACGACGGGACGCCGGCGGAGGGTGTGGCGGTGACCCGCGACTGCATCTCCGGTGCGCTGTCGGCCGGGATGGCGGGCGCGGTGACGCCGGGCACGGCCAGTGCGGGCGGCCAGGAGGTGGTGCAGATGCGGGTGCGGGCCCGGATGCCCGCGATGGGTCTGTGGGGCCCGACGTTCGGCTTCACGGTGGCCGGGCACGCGGTGAAGGAGCCGACGCCATGACCTGGCGACTCCTCCGTACCATCCGCGCCGTCGCCTCCGCCCCCGCTGCCCTCGCCCGGCGACGGGCGTACGGCGAGGGCGGGAACGCCATCGTGGAGTTCTGCCTGATGGGAATCCTGTTCCTGATCCCGCTGGTCTACGTCCTGCTCGCGGTGTTCGACCTGCAGCGGGCGATGTACGGCGCGTCGGCCGCGGCCCGCGACGCCGGTCGCGCGTTCGTGCTGGCGCCCGACGTCGGCTCCGCGCAGTCCAGGGCACGGCAGGCCGCGCAGTTCGCCATGTCCGACCAGGGACTCGAACTCGGTTCCGGCTTCTCCTACCAGTGCGACGGCGGCTGCCTGACGGCCGGCTCCGCGGTGACCGTCCGGGTCAGCTACACCGTTCCGCTGCCGTTCATCCCGGACGTGATCGGCGGCCCGCTCGCGTCCATCCCCGTCAGCAGCACGCACCGCACGCCGTACGGCGACTACCGAGAGTCGAAGGGGTGACCCGGATGGCCCGACCGGCGTGGCTGTTCCGTCCCCGTCGTCGATCGCCCGCGGGTCCGGCTCGTCCGGCTCGTCCGGCTCGCACCCGACCGGACGAGCGCGGCTCGCTGCTCCCGTTGATCATCGGGTTCGGGATCATCATCATGTTGCTGTGCGCGGTCGTGTTCGACGCCGCCCAGGCCTTCGTCTACCGCCGGGCGCTCAGTGGTATCGCCGACGGTGCCGCGCTGGCCGCGACCAACGGTGTCGACAAGGCGGCCATCTACCGCGGTGGGGTGGGTGACCGCGTGGTGCTCAGCCGCCAGCTGGCCCAGGAGGAGGTCGACAGGTACGTCGCGGAGGGCGGATACCGCACCGTCGACTGCGGCGTGACCGCGATGACCGCCGCCGAGGTCACCGTCACCTGTGGCGGCACCGTGGTCCTGCCGATCACCAACTCCGTGTCCAGCGGGCAGGGCCGGATCGACATCACCGTACGCGCCAACGCCGAGACCTTCGCCACGCCGTAGCGGACCCGGCACCGCGCCACGCCGTGCGGCCGTGCGGTCAGGTGCCGCGGTCA